>DASVPW010000219.1:0-8665 GCA_036389455.1 Beijerinckiaceae bacterium | reverse complement strand
GTCGAGGAGGCGGACGTCTTCGCCCTCGACGAGCAGGCCGGGCAGTTCTGCGTCGAGGTGTTCTTCTTCCGCAACTGGCAGAACTGGGGCAACCGCGCCTACTTCCCGAAGGCGCACAAGTCGGTGCCGCCGGGCGAGGTGCTGGCCTCGTTCCTGGCCCAGTTCTACGACGACAAGCCGGCGCCCCGCGTCATCCTCGTCTCGCACGAGATCGAGGACTGCGAGCTTCTGGCCGCGGCGCTCTCGACGAAGGCCGAGGCGAAGGTCGAGATCCACGTGGCAAAGCGCGGCGAGCGGGCGAACCTCGTCGCGTACGCCCTGCGCAACGCCAAGGAGGCGCTGGCGCGGCGCCTCGCCGACACCTCGTCACAGCAGAAGCTCCTCGCCTCGGTCGGCCAGGCCTTCGGGCTGGAGAAGGCTCCGCGGCGCATCGACGTGTTCGATAACTCCCACATCATGGGGACGAACGCGGTCGGCGCCATGATCGTCGCGGGGCCGGCCGGCCTGATGAAGCAGCACTATCGGACGTACACCATCAAGTCCGAGGAGCTGGCCCCCGGCGACGACACCGGCATGATGCGTGAGGTCCTGCGCCGCCGCTTCTCGCGGCTCATGAAGGAGGCGCCGCGCGAAGAAAAACCCTCTCCCGTTCAGGGAGAGATTGGCGACCCCCCGGGCTTGACCCGGGGGGAGGCGGGAGAGGGTAGTGTGGCCCACACGCCCCTCTCCCCTGGCCCCTCCCCCTTGAAGGGGGAGGGGAACGAAGCCGACTCCGACGCCTTCCCGGCCTGGCCCGACCTCGTGCTGATCGACGGCGGCCGGGGGCAGCTCGAGGCGGCGAAGGCGGCGCTCGCCGAGGTCGGCGTCACCGGCGTGCCCCTCGTCGGCATCGCCAAGGGCCGCGACCGGGACGCCGGGCGCGAGACCTTTTTCCTGTCGGGCAAGCCGCCCGTGAAGCTGCCGCCGCGCGACCCGGCGCTCTACTTCGTGCAGCGCCTGCGCGACGAGGCGCACCGCTTCGCGATCGGCGCCCATCGGGCGAAGCGCAAGCGCGAGATGGCGAAGAGCCCCCTCGACGAGATCGCGGGGATCGGTCCCAACCGCAAGCGCGCCCTCCTGCACCACTTCGGCACCGTCAAGGCGATCGAGCGCGCATCCTACGACGACCTCGTCAAGACCCCCGGCGTCAACGCCGCGACGGCGCGCGCGGTGTACGACTTCTTCCATGCCGGGCGGGGATAGCCGCACGCACGTCATCGCGGCTCTCCGCTTCGCTGCGGCCGGACACATGGTGCTTGGCCGGCATGCTTCGCCATAGGTTGACCTTGCCCGCCCCCGCATGCTTCCTCCCCCGCGATGACCATCGCCTCCCCCATGACCCGGTCGAAGGCGCTGAGCCTGCCGAACCTCTTGACCTACGGGCGCCTCGCGGCGGTCCCGGCGGTGGTGGCGCTGCTGTTCTGGCCGAAGGACGACTGGGCCCGCTGGCCGGCGCTCGCGATCTTCATCGCGGCCGGCGTCACCGACTATTTCGACGGCTACTTCGCCAGGCTCTACGCGCAGCAGTCGGCGCTCGGGCGCATGCTCGACCCGATCGCCGACAAGCTCCTCGTCGCGGCCTGCCTCCTGATGCTCGTCGCCGACGAGACCATCGTCGGCCTGCACCTGTGGGCGGCGCTGGTGATCCTGTGCCGCGAGATCCTGGTGTCGGGCCTGCGCGAGTTCCTGGCCGAACTCAAGGTCGGCGTGCCGGTGAGCCGGGTCGCGAAGTACAAGACCGTGCTGCAGCTCGTGGCGGTCGGCTTCCTCATCGCCGGGCCGGCCGGCGAGACCATCCTGCCGCAGACCATCACGATCGGGCTCGCGCTCCTGTGGATCGCCGCCGTGCTGACGCTCTACACCGGATGGGACTACCTCAAGGCCGGCATCGAGCACGTGGTCGAGAAGGGGGCGCCGTGAAGCTCGTCTACTTCGCCTGGGTGCGCGAGCGGGTCGGCCGCCCCGAGGAGGAGGTCGAGCCGCCGGCCACAGTCTCGACTGTCGCCGACCTCGTGCGCTGGCTCAAAGGCCGCGGCGAGGAGTACGCCTACGCCTTCGAGAACGAGGGCGTGGTGCGGGCCGCGGTCGACCGCGTCCACGTCAAGCCCGACGCCACCCTCGCCGGCGCCCGCGAGGTCGCCTTCTTCCCGCCGATGACCGGCGGCTGACGAGGAGCCGCGATGATCGTCCGCATCCCCGGCTCGGCCCCGACCCGCAGCCGCGCCGTCGTCCACGGCGGCATCGTCCACGCCGTCGCGGTCTCGCCCGACAAGGTCCCGTCGACCTACGAGCAGACCCGCCGGGCGCTCGCCGCCATCGACCAGGCGCTCGCCGAGGCCGGCACCGACAAGACCCGCATCCTCACCGCGACCGTCTACATCGCCGACATGGCCCAGAAGCCGGCCATGAACCAGGCCTGGGACGAGTGGGTGGCGCTCGCCGACCCGCCGCTCCGCGCCTGCCTCGGCGTCGCCCTCGAAGGCCAGGACCTCGTCGAGATTCTCGTCACCGCGGCGCTGGGGCGGACCGATGTCTAAAACGTCGTCGCTCCGGCGTCCTTAGAACGGGCTCACCGGGAAGAAGCGCAGGTACAGCTCGGCGTATTTGCCTTCGTCCCACAGGCGCTGGAGGGCGTGGTCGAAGGCGCGGCGCAGGAGCTCGTCGTCCTTGCGCACCACGAAGCCGATGCCCTCGCCGAAGAAGCGGCTCTCGAGGTAGGGGCCGCCGATGAAGCCGCAGCAGCCGGCGGCGTCGGTGCCGCCGATCCACAGCGACAGGCCGAGGCCGTCGCCGAAGACGTAGTCGGCCTCGCCGCGCCTAAGCGCCGCCTCGGCGGACACGAGGCTGTCGAAGCCGCGCACGCTCGCGCGGGAGAAGAACGCCTTGACGTAGGCCTCGTGCGCCGTCCCCTGCACGACGGCGACCGAGCGTCCGTCGAGCGCCCGCGGCCCGGGCTCGGGCTGGCCCTTGTCGGCGCGGGCCGCGAAGCGCGCCGGGAAGCGGAAATAGGGCAGCGTCGCCGAGAAGCGCCGGCGCAGCTCGGGCGTGATCGGCATCGCGGCCGCGATCACGTCGCCGCGGGCTTCCGACAGGGCATCGGCGAGGGTGTCGAAGCGGCGGACCTGGATCGTGCAGGTGATGCCGAGCCGCTCGCAGGCGGCCCGCGCGAGCTCGACCGAGAACCCCGTCGGCGCGCCGTCCGGCCCGACGAAGTGGAGCGGCGGGAAGTCGTCGTCTGTCAGGAAGCGGACCGTGCGCAGGCCCGAGAGGTCCGGGCGCTCCTGGCGGGCGCGCGGGTCCCAGAAGTTCGGGATCGCGACGCCTTGCGCGAGCGCCGGACCCGCCGCGGCGAGGAGCGCCAGCACGCCTGGAAGCCACGCGCGCATGCCGCGACCGGTCATCGGGCTCCGCGCCCCTTTCCAAGCTTGGCCATGGTCTCCTATCCTGGACGGGTCCGTCCGGAGCTATCCTCCTTGACGATCCAGGGTCAAGCCATCCGCGCCGCCACGGCCGACCGGACGGTCCTGCCGGTCGAGATCGCATTCCTGGCGGAGCACGGCTTCGACGCCGCCGTGCTCCGGCGCGCCGCCGAGGCCGCCCGGCGCACCGGCTCATCCGGCGACGAGGCCCTGATCAGGCTCGGCCTCACCGAGGAGGAGCCCTACTACCGCGCCCTCGCCGCGCATCTCGGGCTGCCCTATCTCGCCGGCAAGGTTGAGGTCGGCCCCGAGGCCCGCTTCCCGCACAGCCTCGTCCTCGGCCTCGCCCCGCTCGCCGGGTCCGCGGCCGGACGGCGGTTCGCGCTCGCCCCCGCGGGCCGGCGGATCGCCTGGCTCCTCGCGCGCCGGCGGCCCTTTCCCGGCGGGTTCGCCGTGGCGTCTCCGTCCGCCCTGCGGGAGGCGGTCTTTCGCACCCATGCGGCCGCGGTCGCGGCGCAGGCCGCGAACGGGCTCGCGGACGCGCACCCCGACCGGTCCTACCGCGACCGCTCCACGGCCGCCCAGAAGGCGTTCGCGGCCGCCGCCGGGCTGATCCTGCTCGCCGGCGGGCTCGCGGCCCCCGACTTCACCGTATCGATTCTCGTCGTGCTCTCCGGCCTGGTCTTCCTGAGCCTCGTCGCCGTGCGCCTCGGGACGCTCCGGGGCGCCGTCCCGACGGCGCCCGCGCGGCCGGTCCCGCGGCAGCCGGACGACGAGCTGCCGGTCTACACCGTCATCGTGCCGCTCCGCCGCGAGCGCCGCGTGCTCGCCCGGCTCGTCGCGGCCCTTGCGGCGCTCGACTATCCCGGTATTAGGGCGCAAACGCCACAAGCGTCCTGAGGGTGCCGATCCTACATTTTCGGCATGGCCGAAATTCGAACCGTCACCACGCTCCGCTCAAAGCGAGACGAGATTACCGCCGCCATCGCGAACTATGAACGGCGGCTCGCCCAAGCCCGGGCGGACCTCGCGCACGTCAACGCGTGCATCACGATCTTTGAGGCATCGGGCGAGACGGGCACCATGCCCGCCTATGTCGACGTGCACCGCATCCTGAAACGGGGCGAGGCCGTCACGATCTGCAAAGAGGCGCTTCGGGATGGACCGCTGACCACCCGCCAGCTTGCGATCCGCGTCATGCAGGCGAAGGGCTTGGACGCTGGCGACAAGGTGCTGGCGAAGGCGCTGGCGTCCCGGCTCATTCATGCCCTCCGGCAACAGTGTCGGCGAGGGCTTTTGAAGGGCGACGAGAAGCGGGCCGGCGTGAGGGTTTGGGCGCTCCCGCCAACGCTTTGAACGAACCCCGACCGGCGCGCAACTATTTGAATTTGCTGCGAAAGATTTGCGCGCTGATACGGCGTGTCCACAGGCAATGAACAGCCTTGACCACAGTCGGGGCGCGCGGTGAATTTCAGGGAGGGATAGCGGGGATTCACGCCCGAATCGCCGTGTGTTATGATTCGGCCGCCAGCGCCGCGGATACGTTAGGCACACCAAGCGCGTGACACGGTGAAATTCTGCAGGCCGTAGCCTCGCCCCCGGGCGAGAGCATCATGTGGGGTTCCGGCAGGCCCCACCGCGTGAGGTCGCAACGGGCGTCCCCTTGGGGCGCCCGTTCGCGTTACGAATGAGGTTTTACCACTCGTCCGCGGGTCAGCAGAGTTTTCGTCTGGCGAGGGCGCGTCCTGTGGAACGTCGACACCCAAAGCTCTGTGCCATTCCGGGCGCTTTTAATGGCGATTTTGTATCGCCGGCTCTGGTTGGGGAGGACGTATGAGATGATAAGGCAGTTCGGTCGCCTGTCGTCGGCAACGAAGAGCCCATTCATCAGCCCGAAGGACATGCTGATGATTTCGAAGTCGCTGAGCCCGTCGTGCTGGTTGTCAATGTGCAATAGGCGCTCGCGCGTGATCCAAACCTCCCCTACGGTGGTGTCCAGGTATTCAAGCCCGGCCTTGTGGAGCGGGCCTACGGCCAGTGCGCTCACCCATCCCCGCCGAAGCGCGTGCACCCGACTCAGTTCAATACTCATAGTGCGATCATCTTGGCCAATCTTCGAGCGCCGACTAGGGGAACTATTGGTTAGAGACGTGCCGCTGCCAATATCCCCCGAAATCCACACTCGGCCCGCGCTTCATGGCTAGGCTGGCGAGGCGGCGGACTTGCTCGCCATTCGAGACGCGCCGGTAGTCCTCCCGCCACGTGCTCTCCTGGGCATAGCGGAGGAGATACACGCCGCTGATATGGTGGTGGTGCCCTATCTCGGCCCGGCGCATCCGCGAGAAAAATTCCTCGGCCGCGTTGGTGCACGCGCCATCATGGCTGTACGCCTCTTCGTGATTGATGCGCTTCATTTCGAAGCGATCATGCAAGCGATCCCAGGTGGTGGCTTCGTCCGCGTGCACGACGGTTCCCTTGCGGACGCGGGCGGCGATGAAGGACAGGGCATCGCCTTCCGACTTGAACACCGCCGGCACTGAGGAGCCGCCGCGCTCGCGCACGATCACCACCACCTTGCGCTTGCCAGTCTGGTTCCAGGCGAGGCGGCGGTCGACGCGGTTCTCGCGGAGATTGGCGGGCTTGCGGTAGCCGCCGAAGTAGCCGCCGTCGACCTCGGCCACCTTGCCCTCCCCGCCGACGACACGGCCCTTCATTTCCTCGGCCATGGCTTCGCGGAGCTTGTGCGACAGGACGAAGGCGCATTTGTAGGACACGCCAAGATCGCGGGAGAGGGCGAGCGCGCTTTTGCCTTTGACCTCGTTGCAGAAGATCGCGATGGCCGCGAGATAGCCGCGGAGCGGGAGCTTGTGCGAGGCGAAGAGCGTTCCGGACGTGATCGTGAAATCCTTGTGGCAGGCCCGGCAGCGGTAGCGGAGAGAGCCGTTCGGGCGGCGCGCCTCATAGGGTTTGAGCCCGCCGCAGTGGACACATACCGGCGCCCCGTTCGTCTCGGGCCAGCGCACCATGCGGAACATCGACTCGGCCTCTTCGTCCGTCATCCGCAGGACGCTGGCGAGGCTCAGCGTCTTTGCGGCGGAGGAGAGGAGGAAGTGCTGGGACACGGGCCGGGCTCAACGAAAAGCGTTGAGGTAAGTGATATCCGCTGATTTCGCTCACGTCAACTAATTCCGTTGGCCTTGACGAAAAAAGTTGCCCTTGGTAATTTCCTTCCATGCTGATGCCGGAACAGTCCAGGGCCGCTCGCGGCGCGCTCGCTTGGTCGCAAGAGGATCTGGCAGCGCGGGCGAAGGTGTCGCTCAGCACGGTGAGGGATTTCGAGGCCGGGCGCCGCATGCCGATCGCCAACAATCTCGGGGCGATGGAGCGCGCTTTTGCAGAGGCGGGGATAACCATGACGAACGATGGGCGGGCCGTCACAGTCGCCTGGCAGCTGCCGCAAGCTTGAATGTTTAAGGCTTTGGTGCGAGTCTAAAACGACGAGGCGGAGCGCCCCGCGCCCCGCCTCGAAGGCGAACGTCCTAAGACGCTCTCACGGGCCTATTAAGGCGGCTTGCCACATAGGGGTGCTCCTAACACGGCTCGCGGGCCGCAGTTTGGGGTTGCTCTCAGGCCGGAGGGCTGGGCTGCGAAACTTCACCCTTCGACCGGTTCCGAGCCGCCTTGCGGACCTCCGCTTGGCGGCTCGTTCGTTTTGGGCGTGACGAGCGCCCAATTCCCTGATGCGTCGGTCGCGACCAAGTCCTTCCACTTCGACAGGTACGCGGCGAGATTCCCGAGCGGGTCCTTTTCGTGCCCCATGATCCCCCGCGCGGACAGATGCTCGAGAATATCGTTTCGGGTCCGGGGCCGCTCCGCGAGTAATGTCCTTAACTCGTTGCGGATTCGATCTTGCTTTGTCGGCTCGCCCGGCGGGGCCGCGGCGGGCTTCGCTTCCGCCGGCTTCGAGCTCGGCTGCCGAGGCGCAGCGGCTGGTTTAGGCTGAGGCTTCTTAGGGGGCGGCTGTTTGCCTGGTTTGGCTTTAGAGGGGCGAGGTGCCTCGCGTTCCTCCCCCTCGTCATCGTCCTTTGGCGGACGTGCGTTCGGATACCAACTCAAGAGCCCGTAGGTGCCGTTCGGCAGCCGGTGGAAGATACCCGAGTTCTTCCGAAGCGTGTTCCGCACGCTGATAATGGAGGTGGCTTCGTCCTTCGTCTCAAAGGTGTAGCCGCCCTTGGACAGAGCTTCGGCAACCTCTCGGGGCGTTGCGGGGCCCAAGTTCGCCGCCCGTCGCATCTCTAGGAACTCTCGCGCGGCCGTCGTGATCGCCTTCCCGTAGAAGCTGTCCGGCCGCAACGTCCCCATCGTTTGTGTGGCACTGGCGGTCGCGTCGGGGAAAAGGATGTCCATTCCTGCGCGTGCGCACAGACGATTAATGACCTGCTTAGTTTCAAGCGCCTGCCGCTCCAGGTCCGCCAAATCCAAGAGGAGTGTGTCAATCGCGGGCTTGAAGTCGTCTCGGGACATTGCGCACCGTCGCTGTCGGGGAGCGTGCGACCCGCATAATGGTCCAGATTGCCGCCCCTTGCAAGCGGCAGAATATAGACGCTGCTATGGTTCCTTGCGACAACTCTGTAACATGTTGAAAAACAAGAGATTTGTTAATTAACCTAGGACCGGGTTGGCACATTCCACTAACAGATGTCCGGCGATCACAACCGGCGGCGGCCCCCGCGCGAGACGCGGACACGCCCTCTTGACTAACTGCCGAGTCTCTGAAAGGTTGTAGTTGGTGCCCGTCGCCGCCTTCGTGTCAGCCCCCCAGCGCGCTCTTTAGCGGCGGGGCGCATGGGGCGCTCCGGAGCGCCGGGCTCAGTCCCGGCACCCACGGAGGAAACGACGGTGTTCGTTTGTTCGTGGCCGAAACCGGTGCACGTAGTTAGTTACACGCGCATCCGGTTCGGCAAGCTAGAGCACGTCTGTGCTCACTGCAGGTCCTATCCGTCTCGTTGAGGCTTCCCGGCCGACAGACGTATAGGTCCCCTCACGACAAGGCGGCGGGCGCCACCTTATCCTCTAGTGAATCACATTGTTGCGTGCGCCGCAACCGTCACCTCAACGATTTCAACTGAGGTCACTCGCCTTTGCAAGAGTGTACACGCTCTGTCTGGGAAGGCCGCTGGCGGCCAGAGCCCGGCCCGGGCTACTCT
>DASVPW010000218.1:0-80314 GCA_036389455.1 Beijerinckiaceae bacterium | reverse complement strand
CCACGAGATATCCGTCGTAGCTCAGGATCGACCGCGTCCGCCGGGCCTCACAGTGATAGAGAAGGGGCGGCGTCCACATGGCCCCGAAAGTCGGGAATTCGGTCAGCTTCGGCGAGATCTCGTCGAGCGCGATGACGAAATCCGGGTTGCAGGCCTCGATATCGTCGGAAGTCACGACCGCGAACGCCCGATGCCCAAGCTTCTCGGCAGCACGCCTGAAACGCCGGATGAACGCCATCTCGGCCGAATTCACCAGATTCGGCCAGCTGTTGATAAGGGCGATATCCATCTCTGAGGGCTGGTTCCCAATCTGGAGTGAGCCGGATTGCGGCGCGCGGCAATTTACACTCTCTCGGCCGGATCGCCGAACCGACCGGCGTCAGCTCTGGTCCTATGACGACTCCCGCGCGCTCTTCGCAGGCTTGCCGGCGCCTTATGGACGAAAGCCGAGCTAATCCGCCACCGCAATCTACGTCAAGAGAAGGTCCCGAAGTGCCTGGCAATGCCAGGGCCTGCGGTCGGGGGACCTCTTCCGCCGAAGGGGTGGATCGTGCTTTAAGGCGGCCGATCACGACAGCGGAAAAGCCCCTTTCCAGCGCACACGCTGTCGCTGATCGGCTCACGCTACGCCTACACCGGCGGCCACGCCGCTGTTTCGAGTACGTCGATCGCGGGGATCTTGATGGAACAGGCGTTGCACAGCCGAGCCCTTCAGGCGCGCCGGCTGGGCCTGAACACCACGCCGACGCTCTCGGCCGTCATCGCGGCGCTTCTCTTCCCGAGCGTGATCTGGATCTTCAAGGAGCAGATGGTCTGGCCGTGGGACCAGGCCTGGTACGCGGAAGTCGCCCTTGGGCTCGCCCACGCTGCCGGAGAGGGTCCGGTCGCGTGGCTGCAGGCCATGCTTCACCTGCCGTCGTTCAAGGCGCCGCTCCTGCAATGGCTGGCCCAGGCGTCGACAGGATTGGCCGGGATGCTCGGCAGCTACGAGCGCAGCTTCCTGCTGCTGAACGTCGCGCTGAACGCCGCGACCCTGGCGCTCGTGTTCTCGGCCGTCCTGCGCCTTCATGGATCGCTGTTGGCTGGGCTCGCGGCGGTCTTGCTCTGCGGCGGCGCCTCGCTCTTCATCGCGATGACGCATCAGTTCGTGGTCGAGCCGCTCCAGGCGCTCACCATTGCGGGGCTCATGCGCCTGTCGCTCGAGGCCGGGCGCCTTCCGACGATGCGCCTCACGGCCGCGACGGCAATCTGGGTCGCGCTCGCGATCCTGGCCAAGACGACGAGCGTCGGCTTCATCGCCCCGTTTCTCGTCTACATCGTGCTCGTCCGCCTTATCGAAAGCCGTGGTCCCGTCCCGGCCGCAGGATGGCGCGACCGGATGCTCGCCGGCATCGCTGCCCTGACCGTGGTGGCGGCCGTCACCTGGTACGCGGTGAACTGGTCGAACGTGCTTGCCCACATCAGGAACGCCACCGTCTCCGACGTGGCGCTGCACTACGGATCGATCGGGACGCTCGGAAGCAAGCTGCGCTTCTGGAGCACGTCCCTGCTCCACGCGGTGACGCCGTGGCCCTTCCTCGGCTACGCGACTGCGCTTGTGGTTGCGGCGGCGCTCGGGATCGGCGTCGTGCGCACCCTGCGCATGCCGATTCCCGCCTGGTTCTCCGCCCTGGCCGCGTCCGGCACGCTCTTCGCCCTCTGCCTTTTCGGGACCGTCGCGGCAGGGCTGCTCTCCTACGCCAGCCAGATCAACGAGGAGACCCGCTTCCTCACGCCGATGATCCCGCTCATCGCCGTGCTCGTCGGTTGGAGCCTTTCGACAGTACGGCAGGAGTGGCTCGCCGCGATGGCAGTCGTGCTCTTCGCCGGCAACACAGTCGCTGGACACCTCCATGCTCACGGCGCGATCTCGCTTTCCCCCTTCAACTCTCCCTGGCTGAAGCCGTACCAGGTCGAGCCCGCCTCGGTGAGGCGCCTGGAGCAGGCGGTGCGCCTCTCCTGCGATCCGAAGCCGCCGAGGCGCTTCACGATCGTCGGAGTCGAGAAGCTCGATTTCAACGCCAACTCGGCTGCGTTCTTCTCCGAGAAGCAGAAAGGGGTCCTCGGCTATCGTTGCGCCTATACGTCCCTAGGCTACGCCGAGCGCGACCTCGACCGCGCCGTGAAGCGCCTCCAAGAGCTTGCCGACTACTTTGTCACCTTGCCGACGGGCGAGATCCCGGACGACCCGAAGGACTTCCTGAACCAGGTGTCGAAGCCCATGGCCGAATGGATCGCGAACAGCCCGGATTGGGAGCGGATCACGGACCCGGCCGCGCCGGCGCAGGTTTTTCGGCGTCGACAGCGCTGAACGGCGCTCGTCCGCACGTTGAGAAACGATCCGATGTGCGGTACGCGCCCCCGATGAACGATTCCGCCGAGCGTGCCGCGCCTGCGACTCCTTACGGCCTCGGCGAGACGAAGCCGCGGGAGAGCGCGCTCGCGCGCAGGGTCTTTCCGGCGCTGAAGCTCGCCGCTACGGCGGCCGCTCTCGTGCTCGTCGTGCGCCTTGTGGACCCGACCGTGATGATGCAACGGGCGCGCAACACCGACCCTTGGCTCTTCGCGCTCGCCCTCGCCCTCATGCTCGTGCAGATCCCGCTCGTCGGCGTGCGATGGCGGCTGATCGTGCGGGCGATGTCGGACGGGCCGGCCGCGGTGCCGGGCCCGATGAAGTTCCAGCAGATCACCTGGATCGCCCAGTTCTTCGGGCAAGTGCTGCCGTTCGTCGCCGGGGACGGCCTGCGCGTGCTGCTCCTGCGCGAGGCCGGCGCGAGCCTCAGGATCGCCTTCAAGAGCACCCTCCTCGACCGCGGCCTCGCGGCGCTAGCGCTCTTCGCCATCGCGCTGCCGGCGGCACTCTTTTCGCGCGTCCTCGCCGCGGCCGGAGCCTTCCTTCCGCCCGTCGTTCTGTTCATCGCGGCAGGCCTCCTCGGCGCGGTCATAATGCTCGCCTGCGCCGACCCCATCCACCGGCTCGGGGCGCGGTGGCGGGTGCTCGGCGTCGTCACGGAGACGATCCGCGACCTCCGCGACATCCTGTCGAGCCGGATCTACGCGCCGAGGGTGATTGGCCTGTGCTTCGCCGTCCACGGCATCAGCATCGTGGCGTTCTGGCTCCTCGCCCGGGGCCAGGACCTGCCGTTCGGGCTCGCCGACGCGGTCGCCATCGTGCCGCTTGTCCTCCTCGTCTCGATGATCCCGATCGCCATTGGCGGCTGGGGCCTGAGGGAGGGCTTCGTGGTCGCGCTCCTCGGCGCCTCCGGCATCGGGGCCGACGGCGCGCTCCTCCTCTCGCTTTCGTTCGGGACGGTGGTGCTCATCGCCGCCCTCCCCGGCATCGTCGTCCTCGCCCTGTCCACCCGCGCGGGCGGCCGGCCCGCGGAGCGGACGTGACGATGCTCGACGTCGCCCCGCCGCTCGCTTCGAGGCCCGCGAACCCGCGCAAGCGCGAGGTATGGGAGAACGCGCAAGCGCAGGCGGCGAGGCGCCGCCGCTGGCGCGAGAAGGCGTCGTTCTTCCACGCCGAGGACGATACGTATCTGCGCTTCCTCATCCCGCCGGGCCAGAGAGTCCTCGAGATCGGCTGCGGGACCGGCGACACGCTCGCGGCGCTCGAGCCCTCGCTCGGCGTCGGCATCGACTTCTCGCCGGCGATGATCGCCGAAGCCAGCAAGGCGCATCCGCATCTGACGTTCCACGTCGGCGACGCCGAGGACGCCGGCGCCCTCGCCGGGCTCCCCGGCCCCTTCGACGTCATCCTGATCGTCGACACCCTTGGCGTCGTGGAGGACGTGCAGGCGCTGTTCGAGGCGCTGCATCCCCTGTGCGGCCGCGAGACCCGGCTCGTCGTCGCCTACTACTCCCACCTGTGGCAGCCCGCCCTGCGCCTCGCCGAGGCCGCCGGGCTGCGCATGCCCCATCCGCCCCAGAACGTCCTCTCGCCCGCGGACGTGCGCGCCGTCGCGGAGCTCGCGGACTTCGATCCGGTCAAGACCGAGATCCGGCTCCTGTCGCCGTTCCGGCTCCTCGGCCTCGGCCGTCTTCTGAACCGTTTCCTGAGCCCGCTGCCCCTCGTCCGGCACCTGTCGCTGCGCCACTACATGGTGGCGCGCTCGATGCGCCGCGCCGACGACGCCCTCAAGTCCGCGACCGTGGTCGTGCCGGCCCGCAACGAGCGCGGCAACGTCGAGAGCGCGGTGCGGCGCATCCCCGCCTTCTGCGACGACATCGAGATCATCTTCGTCGAGGGCCACTCGAAGGACGGCACCTTCGAGGAGATGGAGCGCGTCAAGGCCGCTTACCCGGAGCGCGACATCAAGCTCATGCGCCAGCCGGGCAAGGGCAAGGCTGACGCCGTGTTCGCGGCCTTTGACGCCGCGCGCGGCGACGTCCTCATGATCCTCGACGCCGACCTCACCATGCCGCCGGAGCAGCTGCCGAAGTTCTGGGCCGCGATCCGCTCCGGCAAGGGCGAGCTCGTCAACGGCTCGCGCCTCGTCTACCCGATGGAGGACGAGGCCATGCGGTTCCTCAACCTCCTCGCCAACAAGGCCTTCGCCCTGATCTTCTCGTGGCTCCTCAACCAGCGCATCACCGACACGCTGTGCGGCACCAAGGTCCTGCGCCGGAGCGACTACGAGCGCCTGAAGCGCGGCCGCGCCTACTTCGGCGACTTCGACCCGTTCGGCGACTTCGACCTCATCTTCGGCGCCTCGAAGCTCAACCTGAAGACCGTCGACGTGCCGATCCGCTATGCCAGCCGCGTCTACGGCGAGACCCAGATCTCCCGCTTCCGCCACGGCTTCATGCTGCTCAGGATGGTCGTCTTCGCATTCCTGAAGATCAAGGCGGTGTAGTCGATGGGGGACCTCACCCGGTCGGCCGATCCGCTCGCCGGCTACCGCTCGGTCTGGGACCGCAAGCCGGTTCTGCGCGTCGTGTACGACGACCTGTTCCGGCGCATCGCCGGGGCCTGCGCGCCGGGGCTGACGCTCGAGATCGGCGGCGGCAGCGGCAACCTGAAAGGACGCCTGCCGCAGGTGATCGCCTCGGACATCCAGTTCGCCCCCTGGCTCGACCTCGTCGCCGACGCGCAGCGGCTGCCCTTCGCCGACGGCGCGCTGTCGAACATGGTCATGGTCGACGTGCTGCACCACATCGAGTACCCGCTCGCGTTCTTCCGCGAGGCCGGGCGGGCGCTGCGCCCGGGCGGGCGCATCGTCATGATCGAGCCCGCCATCACCCCTGGCAGCACCCTGTTCTACCGGCTCGTCCACGAGGAGCCGGTCGACATGTCGGCCGATCCCCTCGCCGTCGGCGAGCCCCGTCCGGACCGCAACCCCTACGAGTCGAACCAGGCCATCCCGACGCTGATCGCGACGCGCCACCGGGAGCGCTTCCATGAGGCCATGCCTGGCCTGAGGATCGCCGACGTGCGGTGGTTCTCGTTCGCCGTCTATCCCTTGAGCGGCGGATTCAAGCCGTGGTCGCTCGTGAACGGCGCCATGGCCAAGCTCGGCCTCAAGCTCGAGCGCTGGCTCGAGCCCGCGCTCGGGCGCCTCGCGGGCTTCCGCATGATGCTGGTGATCGAGAAACGCTGATAGCAAAAACCAACCGCAAGTTTCAATTTGGCGGTAATCGATGGCTGGCGAAGCGTAGCAAGATGAAGCCGACGGATAAGGGCTTGCCGAGTCGAGGCACTGTGCTACGTTGGGTCAGGTTGATGTGAGCACCAACCACAACGGCCGAACCGGCCGGCCATCGTAACAGAAGGGGGAGACTATGCGGGCGATCACTTTAGGAATCGGGCTGTTTGCGGGGTCCTTGCTGGCCGCAACGGCAGCCAACGCCCAGGCAACGCGGACCTGGGTGTCGGGTGTCGGCGACGACGCCAATCCGTGCAGCCGCACGGCGCCGTGCAAGACCTTCGCGGGCGCCATCTCGAAGACGGCCGCGAAGGGCGAGATCAACTGCCTCGATCCGGGCGGCTTCGGCGCTCTCACGATCACCAAGTCGATCGCCGTCATCTGCGACTATACGGAAGGCGGCGCCCTCGCCGGCGGCAACGGCTTCGTCGTCAACGCGCTCTCGACCGATAACGTGTACATCAGCGGCATCGACTTCCACGGCGTGACGGGCGCGCTCACCGGCATCAACATCCTCTCGGCGCAGACGGTCGTCATCAAGAACTCGCAGGTCCGCCAGTTCGTCGACGGCATCAAGGTGGCTCCCGCCAGCGGAGCGATCCGGGTCGACGTGATCGATTCGGTCATCGCGTACAACACCGGCACGGGGATCCTCAACAAGCCGACCGGCAGCGGAACCGTCCGCATGATGATCGACCGCACGAGGGTGCTGAAGAACACCGGCGACGGCATCATGGCGAACGGGACCACGACCACCGGCAGCCTGAACGTCTCCATCCGCGACACCGAATCCGCCCACAACGGGGGCACCGGCTTCGTGTCGTTCTCGAGCGGCGCGGTCTCTCAGATGATGATCGATACGAGCGGGGCATTCGAGAACAACACCGGGATCGCCGCCAACGGATCCGGCGCGACCGTCCGGTTCGCGCGTTCCACCGTCACCGCCAACGTGACGGGCGTGTTGCAGGTCGCCCCCGGCGCCGCGCAGTCCTATTCGCCGGCGTCGAACAGCGTCGACGGGAACGGGACCGACGGGACGTTCGGAACGACTCCGTTCAAGTAAGCGGTTCGGCGGGTGCAACGGCGCAAGCCGTTGCGCTCCGTGCCGTAAGATCATGCCCGGCTTCGGCCGGGCATTTTCGTTCGCGCTTGCAGAATGCGAAACACGGCCCTAAGTCGCGGATCGCTATTCGCCAGGGCGGAGCATCGATGGAACCATTCTATAGCCTCTCTGCGGCGGAGCGGGTGGCGTTGACACGGGAGGCGCATGACAAGGGCCAGCCTCTCATGGCGAGATGGGCCGAGGTCCAGTCCGACTTCGGGGATCGATGGCTGCCGCGCGCACAGGCTTCGGCGGAGTGGCTGGCGGGGGCCAGCTCGGTCGCCGACCTGGGCTGCGGAACGATGAACCTCGAAGGCTGCCTTCGGCCGGGGCAAAGCTACATCCCCGTGGACGTGGTAGCCCGGGACAACCGCACGCTCGTTCTGGACCTCAACAAGCCGTCCGACCTCGCCCGCCTGCCGGAGGCCGAGGCATGCGCATTGCTCGGCGTCCTCGAATACAGCTATGCTCCTGATGAGTTGCTCGCTGCCTTGCGCCGGAGGTACGGCCAAGTCGTCACGACCTTCAACGTGCTCCTCGACGAGACTCGCGAGAGCCGCCTCGAGCAAGGGTGGGTGAACCATTTCACCCACAGCGAGTTCCTGGAACTATTTTCCCGACACGGCTTTCGACTCTTCCGTGAACGTTTTTTCGGTGGTCGTCAGTACATATTCGACTTCCGCTGAACCGGTTCCAAGCGTCGGAACCACGCGGCCTTGCGGGTGCATCGACCGATGCCGCTGCGGCAGGATGGATCGGCACGAGACCTGACGCCCGCCCCTCTCCGGGCGGCCTATTTCCAGCGTGTCCGGAACATCGGGGACGCGATCGCGCCCTATGTCCTTGAGGATGTCGCCGATCGTCGGGCGTTCGTGGCGCGTTCGGCCGAGCTTCCGTACCTCCTTTCGATCGGCAGCCTTTTGTCGACCTCGACCTCCCGCTCTTACGTTTGGGGCACGGGGTTGATCCACCCCGGCGCCGGACTCGGATCGCCCGATCCGGCGCGAATCCTGGCGGTCCGGGGCAAGCTGACGCATGCCGAGCTGCGGCGCGGCGGGGTCGCGGTCGCGGACGTTCCGCTCGGGGACCCCGGCTTCCTGGTCCCGCGGCTTCTCGACGGGGTCCCGCGATCGGCGCCGCGCTTTCCGCTCGGCCTCGTGCCGCACTACGTCGACCGCGGGCATCCGTTCTTCGCCGAGGCCGCGAAGGACGCCGGCGTCAAGGTGCTCAATGTCTGCGACCCGCCGGAGATCTTCTTCCGCGAGCTCGTCGCCTGCGCGGCGGTCGCGAGCACGTCGTTGCACGGCCTGATCTTCGGCGAGGCGCTCGGGCTGCCGACCCTCTGGCTGGAGGTGTCGGGCAAGATCCACGGCGAGGGCTTCAAGTTCGCCGACTGGTTCTCGTTGGCGGGAAACCCGCAGCCGTCGCCCTTTCGGCCGGCGGCGTTCTCGTCGGGGCAGGAGATCGTCGCCCGCTGCGAGCCGCGGGAGATCGCCATCGACGCGACCGCGCTCGCGCAGGCGGTCACCCCCGAAGTCGTCGACGAATGCAGCCGCTCCTTCGATCCCGGGGCAACTTTCGTTCCGGTGTCCACATGCCGCGCCCGCCCGCTTCCGGTTTTCATCATCTCGCTCAACTGCGCGGCGGATCTCGAGCAGGTGATTTCCGCATGCCGGCGGCAGCGCCGGGCCGTCGAGATCGTCGTGTACGACGACGGGAGCGACGAGCCTGAGACTCTCGTCTTGTTGGAACGCCTGCGGCAGCTCCGGCTGCGCGTGTACCGCCGGGGGCCGCTCAGCCCGCCCGACAGGCTCGCCCGCCTGAACGATGCCATCCAGGATTTCTTCCGGGACTGGTGCGAGCCTTCTCGGTACGTGGTCGGCGAGGCCATCCTCGGCTCGTGGGCCGATGACCCCGCAGCGCTCGAGACCTACGACGACCTCCTGGACCGATGCCCCCCCGCGGATAGCGTCGGTCCCCTGTCCCGAAGCGACAGCCTCGAGGGCGACACGCTTTTCGAAGTCGTCGCGAAAACCGAGACCGATTGGGCCGGCGGCGGAGCCGGGCCAGGCTTCCCGAAGCTGTGCCGATGCGTCTACATCGGGAAGGCGTTCGACGGGAGCTTTGCGCTTTATCGTTCGGGCCTGCTTCCGAAGGATCCGATGAAAGCTTTGCGTGTCGCGGAGTCCATCGCCGTCGGCGATGCATTCCCGCCCTACCGACAGCCCGGAAACCTTGAACCCGGCGTGCCGTCCTAGCGGTCGCGGGCGGTGTGCTCCCAATAGTGGACTGGCCACGGATCGCTGCGGTCCAGGTTGCGGTCGCCGGGAGCGGAAAGCCTTCGCAGAAGTCTCGCCGGCGGGAACCTGAACGCCTCCGCCGGCTGGCCGATCCGATTGCCGTGCCAGCCGGAAGCGATCTCGTCTCCCGCGAAGGTGCGCGTCGCATACTTCGCGAAGGCATGGTGCTGGCTGCGAAAGATGTAGTGCCGCAACGCGAGAGACTCGGGCGCAAGGCGAAGATCGCTCCCGACGAGGGCATGTCCGCCGTGCTCCACCAGCGAGAAGCTTCCCGCCTTGCGCCAGGCCCGCATCAGCCGCGGCGAACGGGGCTCGAAGAAGTAATAGAGCGACATCGGCTGATCGCCCGGCGCCTCGGGCAGGTAGCCGTGCTCGATCGGCAGGAACACGAACTCGTCGAAGTTGACGACGTTCCAGCCCTCGGCGTCCAGCCGGGAAAGGGCCTCGCTCAGCGTTTCCGACGGACGATAGGAGTGCATCACCTCATCGGCGTCGAGGTGGATGACCCAGTCCGTATCGACCGCCTCGACAACCGCCATCTTCCGCCGAAGCTGCTCGGCGAGCGAGAACACGCCTCGGAACGGCAGCTCGACGACGTCGACGAGGCTTCCGGCGAACTCACGGCGCCGGTAGATTTCCGCGCTTGCGTCCGTGGAGCCGTTGTCGATGATGACGAAACGGATGCCGTTGCGGACCAAGTGACGCAAGCAGTTGGAGAGATAGGCCTCCTCGTTTCGGACGCCTAAAACGGCCGTGACGACCATTGCCGACCCTCTCGCTCCCGCAGACCAACCTGGGGCCCTTCGCACGAGCTTGCCCCCGGTCGGCGGCGGTGTTAGGGGACATGCCTAACCGAATAAGCAGCTGACCGCACCAAACGGGGTGCCGGTTTCCGCTAAGGCCAAGGCCTGGATAGTCAGCATTCCCTGGCCGCAAGGCTGCCTCGCGAAAAATGTCCTCAGAGCCCAACGTGAGCGCCCGCTATTCCATTCCCGATTCGCGGTTTCTGATCGCCCTCGCAGACATCAAGGAGGGTCTGGCGAACTGGAGGGCTTGGTCCGTCCTGGCGCTGAACGACGTGCGCCAACGCTACCGGCGATCCATCATCGGGCAGTTCTGGAACACGATCAGCATGGCCCTGACCATTGCCGGCGTCGGCGTGGTCTTCGGCGTCATCATGGGCGAGCCGTTCGCGGACTATCTGGCCTTCTTCGGGATCGGCCTGATTGTGTGGACGCTGATCGCGACCCTCATCACCGACCTCAGCGCGGCTTTCATCGAATCGGCGCTGTATCTAAAGTCCTATCCGGGTCCCCGCTCCGTCGTCCTGTTCAGGGTGATCCTCAGGAACCTCCTCATATCGGCTCACAACTTCCTGCTCGTTCCGGTGCTCTGGCTGCTTGCGTCCCCTCCCGTCAATGCGGCCTTGCTGCTGTTTCTACCCGGCCTCCTCATGTGCGTCTTCATGATGATCTGGGTCGGGATCGTCCTGGGCACGCTCAGCGCGCGGTTCAGAGACGTGCCGCCGATCGTGCAAAGCGTCACGCAGCTGCTCTTCTTCCTCACGCCCATTCTCTACCGGCCGGAGCAGATCCGGGACCGGCTTCCGCTCGTCACCCATTTCAATCCCTTCGCGAGCCTCGTCGAGATCATGCGCGCCCCGCTCCTGGGACAGGTCCCCGAGCTCCACCACTATCTTCTCGTCGGTGTCGTGACCCTCGTCGTCATGTGCGTCGCGGTGCCGTTCTACAGCCGGTTCCGCGCCCGGATCGCCTATTGGACATAAAGGCCGCATGAACAGCTTGGAACGCTATTCCGTCGACCTGGCCGACGTCCGCGTCGACTACCCGATCTACTCCGCGAGCGGGCGCTCCCTCAAAGGGGTCATCGCCCGGACCATCGGCGGCCGGATCGGGCTGGACGGGAACCAGAAGGTGACGGTCACGGCCCTCGAGCAGATCTCGCTCAGCCTCCGCTCCGGCGATCGCCTCGGCATCCTGGGACGGAACGGATCGGGCAAGTCGACGCTGCTGCGGGTCATCGCCGGGATCTTCGAGCCGTCGGGCGGCACGGCGCGGATTCGAGGCCACGTCTGCGCGCTCCTGGATTTCTCCCTCGGGATGGACCTGGAGGCGACCGGGTACGAGAACATCCTCATGCGGAGCGTGTTCCTCGGGGCCACGTTCGCGGAGGCGCGGGCCCGGGCTCCCGAGATCGAGGCCTTCTCGGAGCTGGGCGACTATCTCGCCTTCCCGCTGCGCACGTATTCCTCGGGCATGGTCGCGCGCCTTTCGTTCTCGATCTCGACGGTGATGCGTCCCGAGATCCTCGTCATCGACGAGGTCATGGGCGCCGCCGACGCGAGCTTCGGACGCAAAGCCAAGGCCCGCGTGGCCGAGCTCGTCGAGCAGTCGAGCATCCTCGCGTTCGCGACGCACGACCTCCCGGCGGCGCGCGAGTTCTGCACCCGCGGCATCGTGCTCAATCAGGGACGCATCGAGTTCGACGGCGGGATCGACGATGCGATCCGCGCTTACGAGAACAACGTGGTCCAGTGAAGGACATGAGGCAAAGCGTGAGGCGGGATTCGGCTTGCGAGGAGACCGGGCGGAGCATCTGACATCCGCCGATCGCAAGGGCCGGGCGCGTTCCTCGCCGGCATCGCCTTCGATCCGGCGAGCTGCGCCGGCTTAGCGGTTGACGCCCGGAATGTACGTGGTCGCGAAGTCGAGGCCCGCGTGGCGGGCCGAGAAGCAGAGCAGGCGCTCGATCGCGTGCAGGACCGTGCAGTCGTCGTCGATCGGCTCCTCCGGGTAATCCTCCCATCCGAGATTCAGGCCGACGAGCGGCGCGAGAGCCTGCGGCCGTGCCCAGAACATGGTCCCGACCGGGAACTCGAAGAACGGCGGCAGCGGCGTCGCGATGCCGGCCCGGGCCGCAAGCGTCTCGGCGATGGGGTAGTTCTCGTTCCAGTCGACGAGGTGCGGCTCTTCGGGGAAGAGGAGGCCGAGCCCCTCGTCCTCGGCGAACCGCTCGAGCGCGAAATCCATCATCGGATAGAGGCCGCCGATCAGGTTCTGCCAGAGGAACTCGCGCCAGGTTTCGCCGAGCCGGTTGTCGATCCCCAGGGTGCGCTTCGAGTGGATGTGGCCGACGACGTCGTAGGCCGCGATTTCGGCGCGGAACGCCGTGAGCAGCGGCCCGATGTCGCGTCCCCGGTTCGGCACGACCCGGATGTCGACCCGACCCCGCCGGAAGCCGCGCGTCGCGGCCCGCAGCGCCTGCGCCTTCTCCTGCGTGCTCGTGCTCAGCAGGAGGTCGCAGGATGCGGCGTTCACGGCAAGCTTGTCCAGGAAATCATGGATCAGCTCCGGATAGAAGAAATGCGCCTGGATCGCGCAGCGCAGGCGGGTTCCCCGGGAGCCGCGCGGCTCTGACATCTCCGCCTGGAAGACTCGGTGGACCCAAGGCCCTTCCGGCCGGCCTCGCCTGATGTAGTCGGCGAAAGGGTTGACGTCGGCGCGCAGGACATCGGGGTTGTGCTGCGCGTAGATCTGCGGGTGGAAGCCCGGGCACGGGCGGCGGAAGGCGGGGAGGTGGTCGAGCGGCTTCGCGCTCGTCCGCGTGGCCGACCAGTACGCCAGGAAGCGCCCGATCGCCCCGTCCCGCGTCGCGATGGGACTGTGCGGCTGCAGGAACAGGCCCTCGTCGAACAGAGGGTCGTCGCTGATGGTGGCGAAATCGGCGCAGCGCCGGCGCATGCTCTCGACCGCCTCTTCGCCGATGGCGTCGAGGTCGACGATGTAGCGCTCCATCCTGAAGAGCGACTCGCCGAGGGCGCGCGTCGCCTCGCCGACCTGCGCTCGCAGCGCTTCGTCGTTCGCAAGATCGATGATGGCGCGTGCGGCCGCATGCGCGTCGAGATGGGGCACCACCGCTCGGGCCGCGGTCGCGTCGCGCCCGAGGACGTCGGCCATGCCGGTCGCTCCCTCGAAGCAGACGATCGGCAGCCCGCGCAGCGCCGAGTCGATCGTGACGTTCGGTAGGGGATCGAGCCGCGACGACAGGTAGAAGGTGTCGGCGAGAGCGTAGGCCGGCGCGAGGTCGGTCACCTCGTCGAGCAGGACGACTGTTTCGGACAGGCCGGAACGGGCGATCTGCTCCGCCAGATAGACGGAGTATGCGACATCCTTGTCCGGGTCGAATCCGTGCCCGATCCAGACGAACCGGAAGGAGCGCTCGGGCGAAAGCCGGCGCGCCGCCGCCGCGGTTGTCAGGAAGAGATCGATGCCCTTGCGGATGTGGAAGCCGCCCGCGCCGAGCACCACGAAGGTGTCGCCGCTGCCGGGCGGCCGCATCGCCGCTTCGAGGCGCCGGCGCTCCCGCCCGAGATCGGTGGGACGACGCGAGACCGGCAGCTCGCACGAGCCCTGCGGCACGACGTGGAAGCGACGCTCGCGCAGGGCCGGATGCTCGCGCAGGGCCGAGTCGGCGACGACCTGGGCCGGGAACACGAGCTCGGTCGCCCAGCCGAGCGCTTCCCGCATCGCCCCGCGCGGACGCGTGTACGCGGCGAACTCGTGGATCACCAGGACGGTGGGCACGAAGGTCGTCGTCAGAGCCGGCAGGATGTCCCGCGACTCGATGCTGTTGACGAGCGCGTAGCGGATCGGCGCGATCTTCTGGAGCGCCCGGATGATGTACCTGAACTCGACCTCGTGCCGGTATGCGTCGTGGAGGGGGACGAGATGGTCGCTGATCTCGGCGAATTCCGGGACGAGGTCCCCTCCGCGCAGCAGGATCGTGACCAGGCTGAAGCGGTCCCGCAGCCGCCGTCCGAGGTTCAGGGCCAGGATCGGCGCCCCGGTGCGGGAGGCATCGTGGCTGACGAGGACGATAACCTCCTTCCCGGCCGCGGGCGTGAACGGCGTCACCATGTCGGCGGCGACCGGAAGCGGGCGGCGGTTCTCCGAGATGCCCCTCGCCAGATAGTGCCACAGGAGGTTGAGGCGCGCCTCGACCACGTCCGGATACCGCTCGCCGTAGTAGACGGGATCGAAGCGTCCGGACGGGACGAGCCCGGTCTTCTCGCCTACGAGCAGGTAGTGCAGGACGGGATCCAGCCCCTCCTCGGCCAATTGGGCACGGTAGCCGTGCGCATCGAACAGCGGGCTTAAGCGGATGGATTCGGCGAAGTGGTCTGCCTCGGCCCGGTTCGCGAACACCGGCCATCCGGCCGCCCGAAGGACGAGGAAGGTGATCGCCGGAGGGCCGAAATAGCCGGCAGTGGCGTAGTAAGGCGCCAGAAAAGCACCTTCCAGCCCGGGTCCCGGATCGATGCCCCGGCGCCAGCCCTCGAGAAGATAGTGCCGGACCGCGTCGCCGCCCGGTCCGAGTCCGGCCGCGGCCCGGTAGGCGGCCTCGTCGAAGAGGCCGCTGTCCCGCAACAGGACGCAGTCGGCGGCGAGGGCCTCCGGGCTGACGTAGCGCCCCTCCCGTTCCCCGTGCAGGACGTAATGGGCGCGCGCGAGATCCGGGTCCCGCGGGACATCGGGATAGAGCGCGCCATAGGCCTTCGGATCGAACGCCACGCCGGCCGGTTCGTCGAGCGGGGCTGCATCCAGTCCGGGCTCTGAGGGGATTCTGAAGAGCAAAGCGGCTACGTGTCTAGAGGTGGAGCACCAGCGCCGTCCGACCGAAGGCAAGCTGCCCTTGGGGGCAGGCTCACGCCCTTGGTCCGAATACAATCCGCTTGACGATACGTCTAGCCGGCAGGGGCAAGGCCCGGGCCAACTTGGTCAGACGCTCGTTCCTCCTGCCGAGGCTCCCAACCCTGTGCTGAAGGCTAGTGTGGACCGCGAGGTCGCGTCTGAGGCGTTCGATCACCCGCGCCTGCTGGTGCAGGACGGACTGCGAGTTCTCCCTTTGGGAGACGGCCTGGGCGAGATCGGCGAGGGCCTTCTGGAGCTTAAGTTCCAGCGCTTCGGCTTTCGCCTCGGCCTCTTCGGCCCGGTGCTGCAGGGCCGACTGGGCCGCCTCGTGCCGGGCGCCTGCGTCCGCCAGCCCGCGGCTGGCGCTGCGGAGCTTCTCGGCAAGGGCCTCTTCCCGGATCTCGGCCGCGCGCACCTGCTGCTGCAAGTTCTGCGACGCCTTGTGCTTCGCGGCGGCTTGCGCCAGCTCACGGCGCGCGGCCTCGAGCTCCTCTTCGAGAGCCTTCGCCCGTGCGAAGGCGCCGTCGGCTTCCTCCCGTAGCAGGGATTGCGCGGCTTCGTGCTGCGCGCGGGCCTGCGCCAGCTCGCGGCGGACGCCATCGAGTTCCTGCCGCAGCCGGGACTGCGCCACTTCGTGCTGCGCGCGGTCCTGCGCCAGCTCGCGGCGGGTGCCATCGAGCTCCTGCCGAAGCTGAGACTGCGCGGCTTCGTGATGCGCGTGGGCCTGCGCCAGCTCGTGGCGGGCGCTCTGGAGTTCCCCGTTGAAAGCGGCCCCCGCGGCCTCATGACGCGCGATGGCGGCCTGTAGGCCAGTCAGCGTCTCCCCGAGAGCCTCGGAGCGTGCTACGGCGGCCTGCAGCTTGAGCTCGAGTTGTCTGGCAGCCTCGTTGGCGGCCACTGCTTCGCTCTGCGTATGCTCGAGCCTGCTGCGGAGCTCGGAAATCTGCGCCGAAGCGTGCGTCGCGTGGGCATCGGCCGCTGCCAGCCTTGCCGACAAATCCAGGCGGATGTCCTCGAGGCCTTCCATCCGAACCCGGGCCTCGTCGAGGCGGCGACCGAAATCGGCCCGAACCTCGGCCAGGAGGTTCAGGGCATGAGCATGCATCTCGACCGACCGGCCGAGATAGCGCACCGCCTCGCTCGAATCCGCGCCCGGCTGCTCGGCGCCGTCCGCCGGTGCCTGCGCGGATGCCTTTTCGGCCTCCTGGAGCTCGTAGCGGTCAAGCAGCGAGCCGCCCAGGCGGGCGAAGGAGGCGCGGACGCGCTCGACAGCGGCGGGGGCGGCTTCGAACAGGGGCCGCAGCGGAGGAGGCGGGCGTCCGCTTCCCACGTAGAGCACGCCGAGGCCGTGGCAATGCAGGAACTCGAGCGCGGGGTATTGCGCCGCGACCTCCTCCCACAGCCGCCACACCCCGAAATCCCGCTCGCGGACGTTCGTGTCGTGGAAAAGCACGACCGCGCGGCTGCTGAGCTTGGGAAGCCAGGAGTTGAAGTCGTTGGAAACCGCCTCGTAGGTGTGGAACCCATCGATGTGGAGCAGATCGACGACACCGTCGGAGAAGTAAGGCAGCGCATCGTCGAACGAGCTGCGCATGAGGGTCGAGAACGATCCGTAGAGCGGATCGTGGTAGGCCTTCAGCTCCCGATAGACCTCGTCCCCGTAAAATGCGGCGTGCTCGTCGCCGCGCCAGTGGTCGACCCCATAGCATCGGACGTCGAGCTCGAGCTTGGCGGCGGCCTGCAGGAAGGCGCAATACGAGTTCCCGGTGTGGACCCCGAGCTCGACCACAGTTCCCGGGCGCAGGGCATCGACCAACCACATCGCGAACGGAATGTGCCCGACCCACGCCGGCGGCGCCACGAGCCGGCGAGGATAGACCAGCTCCAGCCCATTGCTGCTGGAAAGCCCAGGCAGACCTTGGCCGTTTCGTTGCTGGGGCTTTCTCATCGTCCTTGGCTGAGACTCTAAAAGGCGAGCCATATGTCATGCCGCTCGCGGTAGGGCAATGCAATGCCCGAGGCGCCCGTGCCGAGCGGCCCTGCGACCGGCGGTTCCGGGGCCACCCGGCGTCGACTGGATGGGGATGTATCAGTCCACGATCGAAGCGCTGAACGCCCTCTATCCGAAGCTGTCTCCCGGAGGGTTCGTCATCATCGATGATTACGGCGCGATCGAAGCATGCAGAAAGGCGGTGGACGACTTTCGCGCCTCGGCGAATGTGAACGCCGCCATCCACGAGGTGGATTGGACGGGAGTTTGGTGGCAAAAGCCTCGCTAGTGTAAACGCTTACGCGACTTGAGCGCGGCTTTTAGCAGACAACATCCTTCATGAGCATGAGAGAACGGCAAATCACTTCGGTTCGTGATCGAGCGGGCCGTGCATTCTGGAGCGCGCTCGCCGGCACGGCGGCGGGCCTTGTCGCGCTGGCCTGCCTCGCGGCAGTCGCGCATGTCGCGCTCAGCCCTGCCCGTCTCGACCGGATCGTGCGCGACGCGGCTGCGGTCGGCGATCTCGATTACCCCCGCAACCGAAATGAAGATTTCTTCTCGGAATGCAGTCTGCTCATCATGATTCGCGACCGAAACGAAAGCACCATGCGCGACGTGCTCGAGACGCGATGGGCTCGACCGGCGGCGGGGGAGCACCCGTGCACGACCCTGCAAAGACCCACAGGGCAGGCGGAACCGACGAGCTATGTCAATTACCCGTACGGCAGCCGGTTCCTCGCGGCACTGGTCCTGAGCTTCGTAAAAATCGGCGACGCGAGGGGGCTTTATTCGATTCTTTCCTATGCCGCATTGGCGGCACTTTTCCTCGGCGTCGTGACGAAGTCGCGTCGCGCCGCGCTCATGATCGCGCCCGCTATCGGCGTTTTGCTGTTCTCGTTTTCACTGCATCATTTCGGCGGCAACCTGGCGCACGCGCCTGGCTTCATCATAGGATTCCTCGGGCTCGCCATATTCATGGCAGCCCCGAGATGGTTTCACGATCGATCCCGCAGGATAGCGTTCTTTGCGTTTCTCGGCACCCTGGTTGCCGGGTTCGACCTTCTGCATGGCGCGATGGTCACGACCCTGTCCTTGGCTATCGTGTTGAACCATTTTTTCCATGAAAATGCCGGCGGACGAGGCTGGCGAGAGTCGGCTGTCGATGTGGGTGTATTGCTCGGCTGCTTCCTGCTTGGATACGCTTGCCTTACTGCCGCTCGCTTGTCGCTGCTGGAGGCGCTTTATGGCTTCGGCTTGCCGGAGTACGTCGCTTCGCTGTCGCCCAGAATAGGAAATACGGCGGCGGAGCTCGCAAAAAGGGTCGCTCTGAGCGAGGTTGCCGGCGCGCTGTGGCGCGCCCGCTTCCAGTTGACTCCGGGCGGCTTTCTGCCTGCGACTTGGCTGCTCTGCGCCTCGCTCGCCGCGTGGATCTTTGCGGTCGCGCTGCTCGTGCCGGCATTGCTGCGCAAATTCGAACGGGCCTCCTCCGTCGCGATCGACCTCGCCGTCCTGGCGGTCGCCGCTTCCGGCATCGTCGTTTGGTGGACGCTGTTTGCGGCCCATACCTACATTCACGCGCTGTTCGCCATCAGGTTGCTGGCCATTCCCGCCGCATTGGGATTTGCCGCGGCGGGGCTCGCGCTCAGCTTCTCGACGAGCGCCGGCCGAGGATATTCACGTCTCGTTCCGCTGACAGCCGTCGCTTCGCTCGTGGTTGCGGTCGCCGGAATGAATGGATTCTGGGAAGCCGGCTCCGCCGAAGTGCGGGCCGCCTTCGTCAGCCGCCCGGCCGACCGGGTCTCGTGCGCCCGGCTCGGAATGGCCGAGGATGGAAAGCCGGACGGACTTATCGCGATCTCGTACCTGCAGCTGCGCGCTCCGCTTGACCTTCAGGCCCGTTCCGAGGACTTGGTGCCAACCCATATCCGGCTGGAGCGATACGATCCGCATGGGGAGTGGGATACGTCGCCGGCCGCATACATCCTGGGCGTCAGCGCGGAGTTCGGCGGTCCTCTCATCAATGCGGCGGATGGCAGCATTCGCCGGCCCGCCCGAGGTTCGTCGAACTTCTGGGTGCATTTCTGCCGCGACGGGGCGGACCGGCCTGACAGTCGCTATCGGCTCAGCGTCGATGATTTTGTTGTCGATCTGTCGCAGTGAACAGCAGAGCTTCTTGTTCAGGCTGCAGGCCCGCTCGACGGCTGGCGACGAGAGGACTTCCGTCCGCCGCAGACGAAGAACAGGAGCACCAAGCCGCCGAGCGCTCCCGCCAGGCTGGTCCAGAAGGCAATGCCCGCCCACCGCCAGGCATATCGGACTTCCACGCGGTGACGGCCGGGCGCCCCGACGCGCAAGGCCTGGAACACGTGATTGGCCCGCAAGATGGGCTCCCGAGCCCCGTCCAGCGACGCTTGGGCATAGTCGCTGAAATTCTCCAAAAGGACGATGAAGCCGGGCCCGTCGCTGGTCACTTCGAACGCCGTCGAGTTGGGAGTGAGCTCGTACTTGTCGGCCGCCAGAACCTTGCCCGGATCCCCCGAGCACCGGGAGGCGTCTGGAACCTCGGAATCGAAAGCCAGGAACGGACTCTGCTGCTCGAGGATCATCGCCGCCAAATCGCGCACCTGCCCATACGGGACAGCGCACCGGATGAAGAATGCGCGCGGCCAGGCTTGCCTGTGGTGAGCGAGGTTGAAAAGGTCGTCAGGTCTCTCGTCCAGCCACTCGCGGTTCGGCAGGGGTTGCTCCGACACGATCCATCCGACGTTCAGGAACGACAGCGCGCCCCTGAGGCGGTCGAGGTCCTGCAACTTGAGCATGAACCGCCAGCCCCAGTCGAAGGAAAAGCCGAGCGTGTGGAGCAGCTCGGAATAGCGCCGGTTCATGAGCGGATCCGGGCCGCCGATCCCCTCGAGCGACAGGGCCGCGTGGTATCCAGGGAACAGGGCGTTCCCGATGCCGACCACGCGATAGGGCACCGCCCCGAGGGTCGCCGGACTCAGCGCCGGCGGCTTCACGTCGAGAGCGACGCGGTTTCCTGGATTGAGAATGTAATAATCAAGGCTCGGTTGAAGATAGAGGTTCATCCCGTTTCGGCCGACGGCGATCAAAAAGAACACCGCGCCGAAAGTCGCGTAGGCGATCGACGGGTATCGCAACCTGTTTCCGGCCAAGATCAGAAGCATGAAGCAGAAAGCGCCGACCAGGGATAGGGATATCAGGATGAAGGGAGCCGCATCGATGGCGGCCTTAGGCTTGATCTGCAGGAGAACGACGACGATCGGCAAGGCCAACGCCAGCAGGGAGACGGCCATGCGCAGAAAAACGGCGCCGCTGTCTCGCCGGTCGTAAAAATCCTGAAAGGCCAGTCCCGACAGGACGAGAGACAAGCCGACGAAGATCTGCCCGACCGTCGTATCCAGATGCCCGATCCTGTTCAGAATGGGCAGTGTCCCAAGAACATCGGGCGCCATGCTGAAAACGGCGACCGCAACCGGAGCGATCACGGCCATGGTGGCCCAGAAGCTGCGCTTCAGCGAACCCCGGGCCAGAAAGAGGAGCCCGTACAGGAAGAAGATGCCGACGAGAACGTTCGCGGACGGCCAGCGAAGTGCCGGGTTGAGCAGGGTCGTGATCGAATCGTCGAGCATCGATCCGGCGAGATCGAGGGGGATCTGGCTGATCCGATAGCCTTCCGAGAGCGTGGCGGAGGTAATCAGGTTATCGAGGAAGGAAGCCCACCAGGGAGCGTTCCAGGCCACGATCGCGACGGCCGCGACGGCCGCTCTGCCGAGAAGCATCGTCCACGCCGTCTGACGGCCCGCGACGGCGAGCAGCACTCCCAGAGCCGAGAAGGCCGCGAACGACAGATAGCCCTCCTTCACCGCGCCCGAGTTCAACATCGCCGAGGAGCAGAGGAGCAAAAGGGCGTACCATGCCAACACGGCACGAAACCGCTTCGCCGCCAAGAACTCACGCCAGCAAAGGGCGACCGCGGCCGCGTAGCAAAAGGCGAAATAAGCGGGGTGATTGATCCGGAAGAGAAAGAAGCCCAGGAACGGCGCATTGGCCGATGCGAATATGGCTCCGGGCAGCCTGCGCGTGCATGAATAAACCAGAAGCCCGACGGAAAACGCCCATATCAGCCTGGCGAGAACATACTTCAGGTCCCAGCTGGCAGCCGAGGCCCGGCCAAGGATCGTGATCCAGTGAAGCGGATCTCCGATCATCGAGAGCCCCTGCCCGAGAAGCGGCAGGCCGGAGCTGCTGTACCGGTTCCAGAACGGGAATTCCCCGAACTCCAGCAGCGACGAGGATTGAACGGCGCTGTAGGGCCGAAAGAACCAGGCGCTGGCGCCCGTGTCGGAGTTGCGCGCGTGCTCGACGACCTCATCGGCCGGCCCCTGATAGACGAACGGCGCACCGCTGAACAGAAGCGCCGTCCCATAGTTCGGGGACACAAAGCTCTTGCCGAAGAAAACGACAGGATAAACGCTCAAGACCACGGCCAGCGCCGAGGTGAGGAACAAGGCGCGTCGAGGCCTGCCGGCCAGCCAACGGGCGGCGGCGCGGGCTCTCTTCTCCAGAGGAGGGAGCGCGGTACCCCAGTCGGTCCGCCACAGGATGGCGAGAGCTCCGAGAAAAGGGAGCAGATAAAGGAGGGCCGAAATCTTCCGAACCGGCGACGACAGGTCGAAAGAGGTCTGGAGCACGGCAATAGGATCGTTGCTGCCTTCCGGCGCCTCGAAACGAATGGCGCTCGGCGTCCGCTCGACGAGGACCAGTTGGTTCGCTGCCTTGGCTTCCGTGACGTCCAAAGGCAGGATCGTTCTTCCGCGATCCTCGACCCTGAGGTTTGAAAGCTCGTAAGTTCCCGGTCCGACGTTCGGGTCGATCCGAAGCGACAGATAACGGCCGGACGGTATCTCGAACCTGTAAGTGATCGGCTGCTTCGAAGCCCGTAGGGGGAGACGGACGGAATCCCGCTCGTTGAATCCGGAGCCCATGTCGTAGAAGACCTGAATAAGCCCGGGCGAGCTTGAAACAACGTCGAGAGACAGCTCGTAACGGCTTGGAGACTCCCTGAGATAGAAAACCAAAGCAATCAGGCAGAGGATGCAGGCCGCCCCCGCGCGATAGAAGAGGTGTCGGAATCTCATGGCTTCTCAACCAGCGGGTACTGGGTTCATCCGGGATGATCGGTCAGCCGCAGCTCGGATAGATGACCCTCCACAGCACAATGCTTTCGCACATACCGCGACAACGTGAAGACAGCCCAAACACCTGCCATCAATGCCAACCCGGAAAGAACGGTGCCGGCCGGACCGAGCGCTCCCTCGACGACAGCCCGTCCGAATGCGCCGAAGCTGACGTAGAGCATCGTGGCAGGTGTTATCGCGGCAATCGTGGCCAGCAGGTAGGGGACGAAAGCGACCTTCGTCAGACCGAACAAGTAGCTCTGCAGGCCGAACGGGAGATTGGGGCAGAACCGCAAGACGAAGATCAGCTTCCAGTCACTCTCGACCGCTAAGCGGAGGGCTTGCACCCTGGACCGTCCGGCGACGGCCCTCTCGACGAAATCAAAAGCCATATGGCGAGAGATCAGCAGTCCCGCGGCCGACGCGACCGTCAGCGCGAGCAGCATCAGCGGCGCTCCCCACATTCCGAAAACGGCTCCTGCCGCCAAGGCGAGAGCGAAGCCGGGAAACATCAGCAGGAGCATGACGACGGCCATCGACAGGAACAGCACGGCCCCGATCGGGCCGAGGCTCCCGAGCTGCGCGGTCTTCGCGCGAAGCCAATCCTCGGACGGGGCGAACCAATAGCAGGCAACCAGCAGCGCGCCGACGGCCAATGCGGCGAGATGCCTGGAGGCGATCCGGCGAGGGAAGGCGCCTATGCCGGACACGGCTGGATCTGACGGCCGCTCCAACCTTCACCCTTTCTTCACCGTCACCCCGATGCAGAGGTTCAGGTCCACGAGGGGTATCATCAACGGCCAGTAGGTCTGGTCCACCACGGTGAAGCGCTCGCGCAGGAGGGTCAGGATCTCGTCCGGCGAGTTGATGTGCTCGCGCCGGATGAACCATTCGTAGGACTGGCCATAGCGCTTGCGGAACATCCGCTCGGAGGAGATCTTGCGCGCGAAGCCGTAGGCAAGACCCGGGTCGCAGGGCAGCACCACCGCGAAGAGGCCGCCCGGGCGCAGCACGCGGCGCACCTCGTCCAAGGCCGCGGGCAGGTTGGTCAGGTGCTCGAGCACGTGCGTGACGACGACGCGGTCGAAGAAGTCGTCGTCGAACGGCATCCGCTGCTGGCAATCGCCGACCACCGCCTTCACCTGCGGGAAGCGGCGCATGATCTCGTCGGCGAGATGCTGGCGCATCTCGATGCAGTAGTAGTCCTGGCGCGAGAGGTCCTCCTCGGCGATGTGGCCGCCGATGCCGGCGCCGATCTCGAGGGTGCGGAAGCGCTCCTTGTCGGGCAGGACCTTCTGCGGATAGCCGTGGTTGAAGCGCTCGATCGCGCCGTACTTCTTCGGCAGCACCTCGTGCCAATGCTTGTAGAAATCGTCGCTGATCCGCTGCTGCTCGGGCGAGAGCGGCGGCGGGTTCTTCGGCCAGACGAAGCGCGGAAAATGCGGGATCGGGGCATCCATGCCTTCAAGCCTCCGAGGCTTCAAGCCTCTGAATAGGAGTGGGTAGCCTTGGCGGTCTTCACGAAGCGCGGGCGGGTGAGCCAGAACACCGCGCCCGGGAGCGACACCAGGAGGAACAGGATCCCGAAGGTGACCGAGACCACAAGGGTGCTCTCGACAGTGGTCGTGGGGGCCGTCGCGAAGGTGAGGAGGAAGGCCATCTCGCGCCCGCCCCAGCCGGCGTAGAGGAACGGCATGTAGTTCGCGACCAGCACGACGGGCGTGAATACCAGCACCATCGGGATCGTGAACCCGGCCGCGAAGGCCTGCGACAGGCAGTAGATCGAGCCGCAGATCGCGAGAATCCCGGCCATGGCCACGAGGCCCTGCACGAGCACGTTTCCCGGCGACTGGATGAAGGGCAGGATCGGCCCGAAGAACCCCGAGATGCGCCGGATGACGGCGATCGGCATGCGCGAGCCGATCTTCACCGCGGCCATGAGACCGAGGGTGAGCCCGATGATCGAGGCACCGCCGAGGAGCTGGTAGATCACGATCGTCGGCGAAAGCCTGAAGAAGGCCTCGAAGGGCAGCGTCAGGGCGAAGGCCAGGAGGATGCCGAAGAGCCCGGCGAGGCGCTCGATGATGACGGCGCAGGAGGAGTCCCGCACCGAGAGGTGGAAGCGCAGCGCGTACATTCCGACCCGGGCCACGTCGACGGCGCCGCCGATCGGGACCGAGTAGCTGAGGAACAGCGCGATGAGCTGCAGGCGGAACACCGCCGGGACCGTGAGGTCCGAGGCCCCGTAAGCACGCAGGACGAAGGCGGTGCGCACGGCGAGAAGCCAAAGTGAGATCGCCACGAAGACCGTCGCAAGAACGATCCACGTGATGTCGGCTCTGGCGAAAGCGTGCTTCAGCTGCGCGACGTCGATGTTCCTGAGCGCGTACGCGACGCAGACCGCAAGCAGGGCGATGCTGGCCCCGAGCCCGACCAATTTACCGGCATTGATCCTCAAGGCGCTGCTCTCCGGCCCGATCGATCGTCGCACGCGCCGCACAGGCCCGCCCGTTTGCGCGCCTCCATTAGGAACTGCCCGCCCCCGCGGCAAGCCCAATCTGCACCGCCGCCGCAAGCCCGCGACAAGGGCCGGCGTAAGAGCCGTCCAATGCGCGGCGTTGTGTCGGACGGGCCATCGGTGTGGCCGATCAGCCACAGCCTGGCTTCCGACCCTCCGGCCGCGCCCGGCTCCGGGACAGGTGCCGTGCTTTTAGGGTTGGCCTCCTCAGCCGCGTCTGCTAACGACCGCCGTTCCCGAGCCATCCGGCCTCAGATCGCGAGCCAGCGAAGCTGGCCGTCCGCCGGATTGCCGATGCCGATTCGAGAGAGGGGCAATGCCGGATATCGCTGCCAGGATCGCCGTCGAGAACACGGCCGAGATTGCCCCTTCCAGGCCCGCGGCGCGCGCGGAAGGCCGCAGGACCGACAGCGACGCATGGCACCGCGCCGCCCTCGCCTACGCCGATCTTCTGGGAACACCCGCCGGCGGCGTGGCCTTCGTCTCCCTGCGTCCGGCGTCCCGCGAGGCGCTCCGAACCGAGCTCGTCGGCCTTGGACGCGAGGCGATCCCCGGCGACATGGTCGCCATCGAGGTGCCGGCCGCCCGCGCTGGCATCACCCGGGAAGACCTCGCCACCGCGCTGTTCGCGGGCGGGTTCGAGGCGCCGCTGATCTGGGCTGGCCGCGACCTCCTCAAGCGCGAGAGCCGCCGCAACCGCCCCGTCATCGGGCTGATCTCGTCGGCGGCGCTCGGGGACGCGCCCCGCCGGCTCCCCGGCCTGGACCTCGATCTTGCCGCTGCCAGGGGCTCCCTCGTCGCGGTCGCGCGGCGGGCCGACGCGGCACTGCCGCAGGAGCGGCCCTGGCGCCTTTCGGTCCTGATGCCGGTGTTCAACGAGAAGGCGAACTTCAGGACCACCATGGAGCGGCTCCTCGCCAAGGAGATCCCAGGCTTCGAAATCGAGATCTGCCTCGTCGAGAGCAATTCCCGCGACGGCACCCGCGACGATGTGCTCGCCTACAAGGACCACCCCCGCGTTCGCCTCCTTCTCGAGGACAAGCCGTCGGGCAAGGGCCACGCGGTGCGCGCCGCGCTCGCACTCGCGACCGGCGACGTGGTGCTGATCCAGGACGCCGATTCCGAGTACGACATCGCCGACTACGACAAGCTGCTTCGCCCGATCCGCGACCTCGAGGCGAGCTTCGTCCTCGGCTCGCGCCACAAGGCGGGCGAGAAGGCCTGGAACATCCGCAGCTTCGAGGGCCAGCGCAGCCTCTCGGGCATCCTCAATCTCGGCCACCTCGTCTTCGCCGGGATGCTGAACGCCGCGTTCGGCGAGCGCATGCGCGACCCCTTCACCATGTACAAGGTGTTCCGGCGCGACGCCGTCCGCAACGTCCGTTTCGAGTGCAACCGCTTCGACTTCGACCTCGAGCTCGTGGCGAAGCTCATCCGCATGGGCCGGCGCCCGATCGAGATCGACGTGAGCTACCACTCGCGCTCGTTCGAGGAGGGCAAGAAGGTGTCGTTCTTCCGCGACCCGCCGACGTGGGTGCGGGCATGCCTCAAGCACCGGTTCTCGCCCCTGTTCGACTGGCACTGAGCGCGCCCGTCCGGCGTCGCGGCTGAGGCGGCTCGAAAAGGCTTCTATTCTCGATGCGGGCGTTCGTGACCGGAGCCGCCGGGTTCATCGGCAGCAACCTCGTCGACCGGCTCCTCGCCGAGGGCTGGAACGTCGTCGGTTACGACAACCTCACGACCGGACACCCGCGCTTCCTGGATGACGCCAGGCGCGACCCGCGCTTTAGCTTCGTCGAGGCCGACCTTCTCGACGAGGAGCGCCTCGGCGAAGCCATGGCCGGCGCCGACATCGTCTTCCATCTCGCGGCCAATGCCGATGTCCGCTTCGGGCTCGAGCACCCCCGCAAGGACCTCGACCAGAACACGATCGCGACCTTCAACGTGCTCGAGGCCATTCGCGCCAACGGCGTCGGAACCATCGCCTTCTCCTCGACCGGCTCGGTCTACGGCGAGGCGAAGGTGATCCCGACCCCGGAGGACGCCCCCTTCCCGGTGCAGACGTCGCTATACGGCGCCTCGAAGCTCGCAGGCGAAGGGCTGATCGCGGCCTACGCCGAGGGCTTCGGCATCCGGGCCCTCGTGTTCCGCTTCGTCTCGATCCTCGGCGAGCGCTACACCCACGGCCACGTCTACGACTTCGTCGAGAAGCTGCGCCAGGATCCCTCGACCCTGCACATCCTCGGCAACGGCAAGCAGCGCAAGTCCTACCTCCACGTCGCCGACTGCGTCGGTGCGATCCTTACGGCCCTCGCCCACGACGGCGAGCGCGTCGGCATCTACAACCTCGGCACGGACGAGTACTGCGAGGTTGCGGACTCGGCCCGCTGGATCGCCGGCCGGCTCGGGCTCTCCCCCGGCTTCACCTTCTCGGGCGGGGAGCGCGGCTGGATCGGCGACAACCCCTTCATCTACCTCGACACCGCCCGCATCCGCGCGCTCGGCTGGCGGCCGAAGCTCAAGATCCGCGAGGCGGTCGAGCGCACGGTGGACTGGCTCGAGGCCAACCGCTGGGTGTATGAGCCGCGCGCTTGAGCGCCCCGGCACGGATTTTTGCGCATGAAGGTCGGCGTCGTCGGATTGTGGCATCTCGGGTCGGTGACGGCCGCGTGCCTCGCGGGCGCGGGCCTCGAGACCGTCGGGGTCGACTTCGACGCCACGGCGGTGGAGGGGCTGGCTGAGGGCCGCGCGCCGCTGTTCGAGCCGGGGCTCGACGATCTTCTCGCGGCCGGGCTGTCGTCCGGCAAGCTGTCGTTCACGACCGATCCGGCGGGCGTCGCCGGCGCCGGCGTGGTCTGGGTCGCCTACGACACTCCCGTCGACGATGACGACCGGGCGGACGTGGATTTCGTCCTCGACGCCTTCTGGCGCGTCGCGCCGCACGTGAAGGACGGCGCCGTGGTGCTGATTTCGTCGCAGCTCCCGGTCGGCACCACCCGGGCGACGGCAGAGCGATTCGCCCAGGAATTCCCGGACAAGCGCTGCCACTTCGCCTACTCGCCCGAGAACCTGCGCCTCGGCGGCGCGATCCAGATCTTCTCCAAGGCCGACCGCATCGTCGTCGGCGTCGACTCAGCCGAGGCCCGCACCTTGCTGGAGCGGCTGCTGTCGCGCTTCTCCGAAAACCTCCTCTTCATCTCGATCGAGTCGGCCGAGATGACGAAGCACGCGCTCAACGCGTTCCTCGCCACCTCGGTGACCTTCGCCAACGAGGTCGCGAACCTGTGCGAGAAGGTCGGCGCCGACGCGATGGAAGTCGAGCGCGCCCTCAAATCGGAATCCCGCATCGGCCCGAAGGCCTATCTGCGCCCGGGCGCGGCCTTCGCAGGCGGGACGCTCGCCCGCGACGTGATCTTCTTGGGCGACGTGGCGCGCCAAAACGGCGTCGCGACGCCGCTCCTCGAAAGCATCCCGCAGAGCAACGCGGCCCACCGGCTGTGGCCCATCGCCCGGGTCGAGGCCGAGCTGGGTTCCGTCGAGGGCAAGCGCATCGCGGTGCTCGGCCTCGTCTACAAGCCGGGGACGAGCACGCTTCGGCGTTCGAGCGCCGTCGAGGCCTGCCGAGCGCTGAATGAGCGCGGCGCGACGGTCGTGGCGCACGACCCGGCCCTCTCCTCGCTGCCCGCCGACCTCGACGGCGTCGTGACGCTCGCGCCGACAGTCGAGGGCTGCGTCGCCGGCGCCGACGCCATCATCGTGGCGACCGAGTGGCCTGAGTTCCGCGAACTTTCGCCCGACCGGCTTGGGCCACGCCCGCCCGTCGTCATCGACGCCAACGGCTTCCTGCGCGGGACGCTCGGGAGCGTGCCCGCCTTGCGCTATCTCACCGTGGGACGACCCTGATGCTGCTTTCCGGCACGACCGCCCTCATCACCGGCGCGGGCCAGGGCCTCGGCGCCGCCATTGCGAAGACGTTCGTGCAAGAAGGCGCCTCGGTCCTCCTGAACGGGCGCCACGAGGACAAGCTCCGCGCCGTCGCCGAAGAGCTGCGGGCGCTCGCGGGACCGGACCGGCGGATCGAGATCGCGCCGGGCGACGTCGCGAGCCTTGCCGACACCGAGCGCGTCGTCGCGCGGGCCCGCGAGGCGCTCGGGCGCATCGACGTCCTCGTCAACAATGCCGGCCTCTACGGCCCGATGGGCCGCACCGACGAGGTCGACTGGGACGAGTGGGTCTATGCCCTCAACGTCAACCTCCTCGGCACCGTCGCGTGCTGCCGGGCGGTGACGCCGCTGATGATCGCGCAAGGCGGCGGCAAGATCGTCAACGTCTCGGGCGGGGGCGCCACCAATCCGCTTCCCCGCCTGACCTGCTACGCCGCCTCGAAAGCCGCGGTCGTGCGCTTCACCGAGTCCCTCGCCCTGGAGCTGAAGGAGTTCGGCATCACCGTGAACGCGCTCGCGCCCGGCGCCCTCAACACGCGCATGATGGACCAGCTCCTCGCGGCCGGCCCCGAGAAGGTCGGCGCCGACTTCCACCGGCGCATGGCGAAGATCGCCGAGGAGGGCGGCACCCCCCTCGAGGTCGGCGCCGAGGCGGCGGCGTTCCTCGCCTCGCCCAAGAGCGACGGCATCACCGGCCGCCTGATCAGCGCCGTCTGGGACCCCTGGCGCGACCTCGACGAGGAGAAGCGCGCCGCCATCGCCGGCTCGGACGTGTACACGCTGCGGCGCATCGTGCCAGCGGACCGCGGCTTCGGCTGGGGCGGCTGAAGATGCGCGTCGCGCTCATCGGCTGCGGCCTCATCGGCGGCAAGCGCCTTCAGGCGGCGCGCGCGCTCGGGCACGAGGTCGTGGCCGTCGCCGACGCCGTTGCAGGCCGCGCGAAGCCGCTCGCCGCCGAGCACGGCGCCCGGGTCGTGCGGGATGCGCAGGAGCTGATCGCCGATCCGGCGGTCGAGGCCGTGTTCGTCGCGACCTCGCACGACAGCATCTCGGCGCTGTCGGTCGCGGCGCTTTCGGCCGGCAAGCACGTCCTCGCCGAGAAGCCCGGCGGGCGCAACCTCGCCGAGGTTTCGGCGATCGCCGAGGCGGCCAAGGCCGCTGGGCGCGTCGCCAAGGTCGGCTACAACCACCGCTTCCACCCGGCGGTACTCAGGGCGCGCTCGATCGTCGATGCCGGCGAGCTCGGCCCGCTGATGTTCATCCGCGGCCGCTACGGCCACGGCGGCCGGCCGGGCTACGAGCGCGAGTGGCGCTTCGACCGCGAGAAGTCCGGCGGCGGCCAGCTCATCGACCAGGGCTCGCACCTCGTCGATCTCGCGCATTGGTTCCTCGGCGACATCGTCGAGGTGCGCGGCACGCTGCGCCGCTTCTTCTGGGACTCCGCGGTCGAGGACAACGTCTTCCTCATGCTCGGCGCCGCCGGCGGCGAGGTCGCCTGGTTGCATGCGACCTGGACCGAGTGGAAGAACATGTTCTCGTTCGAGATCTACGGCCGCGACGGCAAGCTCTCGATCGAGGGCCTGGGCGGCTCCTACGGCGTCGAGAGCCTCACCCACTACCGCATGCTGCCCGGGATGGGCCCGCCGGAGACGACCCGCTGGGAGTGGCCGTTCCCGGACCATTCCTGGCGCGCCGAGATCGCCGAGTTCTTCGACGCGATCGCAGAGGGGCGCCGCCCGATCGGCGACGCCGCCGACGCGGTCGAGGGCATGCGGATCATCGAACGAGTCTATGCCGAGGAGAGGATGCCGTGATCATCGTGCGAAGCCCCTTGAGGATCACGCTCGGAGGCGGCGGAACGGACCTGCCGTCGTACTACCGCAACCACGGCGGGCTCCTCGTCGCCGCCGCGATCGACAAGTACGTCTACATCACGATCCACGACATCTTCAAACCCGGCTACATCATCAAGTACTCGGAGCTGGAGACGGTCGCGACCCCGATCGAGATCCGCCACCCGATCATCCGCGAGGCGCTCGCCCTCGTCGGCACGCCGGACCGCATCGAGATCACGAGCATGGCCGATATCCCGGCCGGAACCGGCCTCGGCTCGTCCGGCAGCTTCACGACGGCGCTGCTTCGCGCCCTCTACACGCACGAGAAGAAGCTCATCAACGCCCAGCGCCTCGCCGAGGAGGCCTGCCACATCGAGATCGACCGCCTGCGCGAGCCCGTCGGCAAACAGGATCAGTACATCGCGGCCTACGGCGGCGTGACCACCTTCTCGTTCCGCCAGGACGACCGGGTCGACGTCGCGCCGGCGCTCATCTCGAAGGAGACCATCGCCAACCTCGAGGACGGCCTGTGCATGTTCTTCACCGGCTACACCCGCTCGGCCTCGGCGATCCTCAAGGACCAGGACGACCGCTCGAAACAGAACGAAGGCTCGATGATCGACAACCTGCACTACGTGAAGGAGCTCGGTCTGCGCAGCCTCGACGCCCTCGCGGAGGGCGACCTTGTGAAGTTCGGCCGCCTCATGGACGAGCACTGGCAACACAAGCGCAAGCGCTCCGGCGGCATGTCGAATCCCAAGATCGACGAGTGGTACGGCCACGCGATGGCGAACGGCGCCGCCGGCGGCAAGCTGATCGGCGCGGGCGGCGGCGGCTTCCTCCTGTTCTATACCGAGGACAAGAAGCGGCTGCGCCACGCGATGCTCGACGAGGGCCTCGAGGAGGTGCGCTTCCGCTTCGACTTCGAAGGCACCAAGACCCTCGTGCAATGAGCGAAGCGCTTCCACCCGTCGTGGTGTTGGCGGGCGGGCTCGCGACCCGCATGCGGCCCATGACGGAGCGCATCCCGAAGGCGATGATCGAGGTCGCGGGCGAGCCGTTCGTCGCCCACCAGCTGCGCAAGTTCGCCCGTGAGGGCGCGAGCCGCGTGGTGCTCTGCGTCGGATATCTGTGGGAGCAGATCCGCGACTTCGTCGGCGACGGCGCGGCCTTCGGCCTCGAGGTCGAGTACGCTCTTGACGGCCCGAAGCTCTTAGGCACCGGCGGCGCGATCCGGCAGGCGCTGCCGCGGCTTGGCCAAGAATTCATCGTCACCTACGGCGACAGCTGGCTCGACGAGCCCTACGCCCCGATCGCGGACGCGTTCCGGCAAAGCGGCGCCCCGGCGCTCATGACCGTGTACCGCAACGAGGGCCGCTGGGACACGAGCAACGTCGTCTACGTGGACGGGCGGGTGATCCGCTACAGCAAGCGCGAGCGGCTTCCCGCGATGCATTACATCGACTGGGGCCTGCAGGTCATGACCGCGCCCGTCGTCGCCGCGCGCCCCGAGGGCGAGGCTTGGGACTTGGCCGAGGAGCTCGAGCGCCTCTCCCTCGAAGGGCGACTCGCCGGCTACGAGGTCAAGACGCGCTTCTACGAGATCGGCTCGCCCGACGGCCTGCGCGAAGCCGACGCGCTGCTCCGCGGGGCGCCCGGCTGACGGCGCTCCGCGGCGTGCCGCTTAGGAAGCCGCCGCCATCTTCGGCCGGGCCGCCCCGTCCGGCTCCTGCCCGAGGGTGAAGCCCGCGGCCTTGCCGTCGTCGTAGAACATCTTGACGGTCTCGAGGGAGTACTCGTCGAGGTCCTTGCCGACCAAGGAAAGCTTCTTGAGGATGTCGTTCGTCACCGTGATGACGTGGCAGCCGATATCGTCGGCCTGGAAGATGTTGAGGAGCTCCCGCGGGCTCGCCCAGATCAGCTGCGTGTTGGGGGCCTGGCGGAGCGCCTCGACGCAGCGCGCCATCAGCGGCACCGGGTCGACGCCGGTGTCCGCGATGCGGCCGGCGAAGACGGAGACATAGGTCGGGGCGCCGCCCTTCACGGCCTCAACCACCGCCTCGACCTGCGGCAGGGTCATGATCGCCGTGACGTTCAGGGGAATGCCGTCCTGGGCGAGCCGGCGGCAGAGCGGCACCGAGGACTGGGCCCTGGTGTTGCTGATCGGGATCTTGACCGAGACGTTCGGTCCCCAGGTCGCGATCCGGCGGGCCTGGCGCTCCATCTCGTCGAATTCGTCGGCGAAGACCTCGAAGGAGATTGGCCGGTCCGGGATCGCCTGCAGGATGTCGCGGGCGAAGGCCTCGTAGTCGGTGATCCCGACCTTGCGCATGAGGGTCGGGTTGGTGGTGAAGCCGCCGATATACGGCTTGCGGTACATCTCCAGCATGCCGGCCTTCTCGGCCCCGTCCGCGAAGATGCGGACCGAAAGATCCTCAACGCGCTTCATCGTCTCATCCTTCTCGCTTGTCCGCTCGGACCGTGTCCAGGATCCAGTTCGCGGCGGTCGTGAGGTTCGGAGCCCGGTAGTCGGGAGGCGACCGCAGGCCCTCGGCATACCCGTCGCCGATGAGGACGGTTCGGCATCCCGCCGCGCGCCCGGCCTCGATGTCGCGCCAGCGGTCCCCGACCATGACGCTTGCGTCAAGGTCGATCTGCTCGCGCTGGGCGGCGGCGCGGATCATGCCGGGCTTCGGCTTGCGGCAGTCGCAGTGGTCGCCGTCGTCGTGCAGGCACATGAAGACGTCGTCGATCGGCAGGGCCTCGCACAGCCGCCGGTTGATCGCCTCGACCGCCTCCCGCGAGGTCTTGCCGCGGGCGACGTCGGGCTGGTTCGTCACGACGAAGAGGCGGAAGCCCGCGTCCTTCAGGCGCCCGAGGGCGTCGGCGGCGTCCTCCATGACGTGGAGCTCGTGGACGGACGACGGCGGATACGGCTTGCCGTCCCGGATATGGGCCTCGTTCAGCACCCCGTCGCGATCCAGGAAGACGGCTCTCCCTTTCATCGCGTGCTTTCCCATTTCGTCTGACGCGTCTTCAGGCTCGGGTGCGTGACAAGGAGGTGCCAGACCACTGCCTGGAACGCCTCCGCGTGCGGGGTCACGGCATCCGGATTGACGGTCGGTATGATGCAGACCGCGTCGCCGACTTGGCCCGTATATCCGCCGTCACGCCCGACCACGCCGAGGATCTTCGCGCCGACTGTCTTTGCGTGCTGGAGCGCCCTGACGAGGTTGGGGCTGACGTTCTTCTCGAGGCTGCCGCCCCCAACCGAGAAGATGAACAGCATGTCGCGATCGGAGAGCCGGCTGGTCTTCAGCCACTCGACAAACACGGTCTCCCATCCCTCGTCGTTCGTGCGGGCCGTCAGCTCGGAGACGTTGTCGGTCGGCGCATAGGCCTCGATGCCGACGATCTTGCGGAAGTCGTTGACGGCGTGGCCGCAATTGCCGGCGCTTCCACCCACACCGAGAAAGAACAGGCGACCGCCCCGATCGCGCAGCTCGGCCAGAAGGCGAGCCATGGTCTCGATGACATTCGTGTCGAGCCGATCGGTGATTTCCCTCACCTCCGCCAGATGGTGGGATGCAAAAGTCATAAACGATTTGTCCTTGCGTCCTTCGCTCAGGGCAGCCTCGGATTCGAGCGGCTGCTATGCGCACGCGGGAGAGGCGAGTCAAGGTCGCAGTGAACCGCCAACCGAGGCTTCGGCACCATCCGTGCGGTTCCGGAGCAAACCTTGTCGCTCCCTTCCGAGTGCGCTAGAAGCGGCCCGCGCGTCGAGAAGAGGGCTTGCCGGCAAGGCGGGCCTTCGCCCCCGATGCCGACGGGTGATTGCGCGTTCACTAGCTCGGCGACGAATGCCCGTTGGCGGATGAGACGTTCGTTTTGAGCAGCACGCGGCCGACATGACGGGAACGACACGATGGGCAGTCCTGGTCACGGGAATGCATCGGAGCGGGACGTCGGCCCTCACGCGGGCCCTCAGCTTTCTCGGCGCTGATCTTCCGTCCCGGCTCCTGCCCCCGACCGACAGCAATCCGACCGGCCATTTCGAGCCGGAAGAGATCGTCTCGATTCACGACAAGGTGCTCGCCTCTGCCGGGAGCTCATGGTCCGATTGGCGGAAATTTCCGGAGGAATGGTTCGATTCGCCGGAATGCGCGCGACTCAAGGAAGAGCTGATCGCCAGCGTGCGGGACAATTTCCAGGATTCGGGTCTTTTCGTCGTCAAGGATCCGCGGTTGTGCCGGATTCTTCCTTTCTGGCACGATGTTCTGCGTCGGCTTGAGCTGACGCCCTTCTTCGTGCTGCCGTATCGCAATCCGATCGAGGTCGCGCTCTCTCTCAGGGACCGGGACGGCTTCACGCTCTCCCGCGGCTATCTGATCTGGCTTCGCCATATCCTCGATGCGGAAGCCGAAACCCGGAACAGTCCGCGGATCTTCGTGAGGTACGAGGATCTCGTCCTCGATCGGCGCTCGACGGTGGATCGGATCATCGCAAACTCGCCGTTTGCCTGGCCAAGACAATCCCCGCAGGCTTTTGAGGAGATCGAGCGGTTCGTCAGGCCCGAGCTCCGTCACAATCCGGCAGGTGAGCTATCCCTCCGGCCGGAGGTGTCCGCGTGGGTCCGGGAGACTTACGGGTGTTACGACGCGCTCCGCTTCGATCCCGAGGACGGCGCGGTCCAGGGACGGCTCGATGCCGTCCGCGCCGCCTTCGATGCTGCCGCGGAAACTTTCGCTCCAGCCTTCCAGGACGTTGAGCAGGAGGTTTTACGAAAGGAGGCGGAATGCGACCGCCTTCGGACTATGTCCGAGCTTCCGAAAAGCCGGCAAGCCGAGCTCAATTCGAAGCTATGGGAAGTCGAGGAAACGTTGCGACAGTCCCGGGTCCAGGCCGAAGAGCTCAAACGACGCCTCGAGGAGGCGACGGCGCAAGCCTCCATGAAGGTGGAGGCCTTGCAGGCGGAGGTCTCGGCGCGATCCGCTGAGATCGTGACCTTGCAGGCGGAGATCTCGGCGCGATCCGCTGAGATCGTGGCCTTGCAAGAACAGGCTGCTGCGAGGTCGCGGACCTTGGAGCTGTTGCAGGCCAGCCTCTCGAGACTGTCCAACCGGACCATCGCGCTCGAGCGGGAGCTCGTCACCCGTTCGATGGGTGCCGAGCAGCTGCGGGCGGAGCTCGCGGACGCTACGCAAAAGTTGGCGGACGAGGTGGCGTCGGTTCAGGAGGCATTTCTGCTGTCCCGGAGCTGGCGCGTGACCGCTCCGCTGAGATGGCTCTCCCGGCATGCCTCGCGATGATGGCAGCTGGCCGCGAGCCGGCAGGGAATTCGCGCCCGGCTCATGCATCGAGACCTAAGCCGGCATCTGGGTTTGACCGGGCTATTGCGGCTCGCTACAGAGCTTCCGGCGGACGCAGCGACTTTTCCGGGCCCGACGGGACGTAAGCACGCCGTCCCCTGCATAAAGGATTTCTGTCGCCCCGAGCAGGCGCGCACGGCGGCCGGTGCGCTCCGCGACGGAAGAGCGCAACCTGCTTTTGGACGGGAGCATGGGCCTTTTGCGTAACTGGAGGATCGTCGTGATCGGAGGGGGTGGTTTCATCGGCACCCACCTCTGCAACGCCCTTGCCCGCGAGGGGGCGCGGGTTTCCGCCCTGGGACGTTCGCGGATCGATCCAAGCGCCCTCGACCCGCGGGTCTCGTGGTCGAGATACGAGCTGTCCGATGCCGGCGGGCTCGCCGATGCCCTCGACGGCGCCGGCGTCGTCTACCACCTCGCCAGCTCCACGACCCCACCCCTCGCCGAGGCCGATCCCGCAGCCGACGTCGCCGGAAACGTGGTCCCGACGATCCGGTTGATGGAGGCTGCATCCCGGCATGGCGTGCGACGCCTGGTGTTCGTCTCGTCCGGGGGGACCGTGTACGGGGTGCCGGCGGCGGTCCCGATTCCGGAGACCGCGCCGACGGAGCCGATCTCGGCCTACGGGCTGCAGAAGCTCGTGATCGAGCGCTATCTCGCGCTCTTCCGCCGCAAGCAGGGCCTCGACAGCATCGTCCTCCGCGTCTCGAATCCCTATGGCCCCCAGCAGCGGGCGCGGCGGTCGCAAGGGGTGGTCGCGGCCTTCCTCGAGGCTGCCTTGCGCGGCGATGCGATCGAGATCTGGGGCGACGGCACGGTGACCCGCGACTTCGTCTATATCGACGACGCCGTCGAGGCCCTCATCCTGGCGGCCACCCACGGCGGCCCGTCGCGGGTGTTCAACGTCGGCTCCGGACACGGCATCGCCATCAACACGGTCGCGGACGACATCGAGACGGTGCTCGGGCGCGGGCCCCTGAGGCGCATCCATCACGCGGCCAGGCCCGCTGACGTGCCGGTCAACATCCTCGACGTGTCCCGCATCCGCGAGGAGATGGGATGGCGGCCGCGCACGTCCTGGCTCGACGGCCTCGCCCGAACCACCGCCTGGATGAAGACCGAGGCCTCGATTGTCGCTGCCCGCCCCTGACGCCGGCACGGCAACCGACGTCCCGCACGAGGATGCCCCAACCGCCAACCAGCTGGTGGTGGTTTCGCCTCTCCGGTCGCGATGAGGAGAACCGCAATGGCTGACGGGCCGCTGCGCGAGAAGGCGGGATTGCTGCCGAGCCACTTGGCGCAGTTGGAAGCGGAGAGCATCCATATTCTTCGCGAGGTCGCCGCCTCGTTCGACCGCTCGGTCCTGCTCTATTCGATCGGCAAGGACTCCTCGGTCCTGCTGCACCTCGCCCGCAAGGCTTTCCATCCGTCGCGATTGCCGTTTCCGGTTCTTCACGTCGACACCACCTGGAAATTCCGCGAGATGATCGCCTTTCGGGACGAGACGGCAAGACGGCTCGGTCTCGACCTCATCGTCCATGTCAACCGGCAGGCCCTGGCGGCCGGCGTGTCGCCCGTCACCCACTCGTCGGAGGCCTACACGGACGCCATGAAGACGGTTGCGTTGCGCGAGGCTCTCGACGTCGGCGGCTTCGAAGCGGCCATCGGCGGGGCGCGACGCGACGAGGAGAAGTCGCGCGCCAAGGAGCGCGTCTTCTCGATCCGCTCTCGCGGCCATCGCTGGGATCCTCGGCGCCAGCGGCCGGAGCCCTGGCGGCTCTACAACACGCAGCTCGCTCCGGGCGAGACCATGCGGGTCTTCCCGCTTTCGAACTGGACCGAGCTCGACGTCTGGCGCTACATCGCGCTGGAGGGCATCCCCGTCGTCCCGCTCTATTTTGCGAAGCCGCGGCCCGTGGTGCGCCGGCATGGTGCGCTCATCGTCGTCGACGACGAGCGCCTGCCCCTCGATCCCGGGGAGCGGCCGCAGATGCTCAGCGTCCGGTTCAGGACGCTCGGCTGCTATCCGCTCTCGGGCGCGATCCGGTCGCAGGCCCGCACGGTCGAGGAGATCATCACCGAGACGGCGGCAAGCCCCATCTCGGAGCGCCAGGGCCGGCTGATCGACACCGACCGGACGGCTTCCATGGAGCGCAAGAAGCAGGAGGGCTATTTTTGACCGGCCAAGCCCCTGCGGCTCCCGGGGGCGGCGAGGTACGGCCCGGCCCCCAGCCCGGCTCCCTCCTGCACTTCGTCACCTGCGGCAGCGTCGACGACGGCAAGAGCACGCTCATTGGCCGCCTGCTGTTCGACGCCGGCCTCGTTCCGCAGGACCATCTCGCCGCGCTCGAGCGGGACAGCCGCGGGCGGCCGTGCGGGCCCGAAGGGCTCGATCTGTCGCTCCTCGTCGACGGGCTCTCGGCCGAGCGCGAGCAGGGCATCACCATCGACGTCGCTTATCGCTATTTCGCCACGCCGCGGCGGAGCTTCATCGTCGCCGATGCTCCCGGGCACGAGCAGTACACCCGCAACATGGCGACGGCGGCGTCGAGCGCACAGGCGGCCCTCGTGCTGGTCGACGCCCGCAAGGGCATCCTGACCCAGACGCGCCGCCACGGCGTCATCCTTGCGTTGATGGGCGTCGAGCAGGTCGCCGTCGTGGTCAACAAGATGGATCTCGTCGCCTACGATGAGGCGACCTTTCGGGAGATCGCCGAGGAGTTCGAGCGGGTTGCCCGCAACCTCGGGATCGCAGGTGTGACCTGCATCCCGGTCTCGGCACGAGAAGGGGCCAATGTCGTCCGGCGAGCGAACGAGACGCCATGGTACGCCGGCCCTTCTCTTCTCGAATGGCTGGAAACGATCACGGTCGGCTCGAGTCCCGCGCAGCCTTTCCGGATGCCGATTCAGTGGGTCAACCGCACCGAACCCGACTTCCGCGGCCTATCGGGCGCGATCGTCTCGGGAGAGATCGGAGCGGGGGACCGCGTCGCAAGCTCCCGCTCCGCACGCGAGAGCGCGATCGCCCGGATCGTCACCTTCGACCGCGATCTCTCCAGCGCGGCCGCCGGCCAGGCGGTCACGCTCGTCCTTCAGGACGATCTCGATCTTGGCCGAGGTGACGTCCTTTTTCGCCCGGAGGCGCCGCCCACGCTCGCCGATCAGTTTGCGGCACACCTCATCTGGCTCGGCGACGAGCCCATGGTCCCGCACCGGTCGTACTTGATGCGGATCGGCGCGCGGCACATCTCGGCCGAGGTGACCTGGCTCAAGCATCGGCTCAACATCGACAACGGCGACAAGATATCCGCCACCGTGCTGGATACCAACGACATCGGTTTCTGCAATATCGCCGTCGCCGAGCCGATCCCGTTCGATCCTTATCGAAAGAACCGCGAGATGGGCGGCTTCATCCTCATCGACCGGGCGACCCAATGGACCGTCGGCATGGGCACGATCGAGTTCGTGCTGCAGCGCTCGGAGAATCTCCGCTGGCAGGATTTCGACGTCACCCGGGAACAACGCGCCGTCCTGAAGGGTCAGCAGCCCGCGATCCTCTGGTTCACGGGCCTTCCCGGCGCCGGCAAGTCGACCGTCGCCAACCTGGTCGACCGGCGGCTCATGGCGAAGGGGCTCCACACCTACGTTCTCGACGGCGACAATATCCGGCACGGGCTCAGCAAGGATCTCGGATTCACGGAAGCGGCGCGGGTCGAGAACATCCGTCGCGTGGCGGAAGTCGCCCGGCTCATGGCCGACGCAGGCCTCATCGTCCTCGTCTCGCTGATCTCGCCGTTCCGGCATGATCGTCAGATGGCGCGGGAAATCGCGGCCGACGTGGACTTCCTCGAAATCTTCGTCGACGCCTCGCTTCAGACTTGCGAACGACGCGACCCCAAGGGACTCTACGCGAGAGCCCGCGCGGGCCAGATCAGGAATTTCACCGGAATCAGCTCGCCCTACCAGCCGCCCGTCAATCCGGATATCCGGCTACAGACAGACGTGGATGAGCCGGACGCGTGCGCCGAGCGGTTGCTGGCGGAGCTGGCGAAGAGGGGGCTCTGGTGAGGTCGGAGAGTCGCCACGCCCGTTCAGCGCCAAAGCGGATGCGGCGACCTACCGAGAGGCATTGCTCGGGCAGTCCTCCAGGAGAGCGGGGCGGATGCGAAAAGTATCCATCGTAATCCCCTCATACAACCATGAGCGCTACGTCCTCGACGCGCTTCGAAGCGCGGCTGCGCAGTCCTATCCCGAGGTGGAGATCGTCGTGGTCGACGACGGATCCTCGGACCGGAGCGTCGCCCTTATCGAGGCGTTCGCGGCCGGTTGCGAGCGGCCCGTGAAGCTCCTCGTCCAGTCGAATGCGGGGGCTCACGCAGCGATCGAGCGCGGCATCTCCGTGGCGTCGGGCGACGTCATCGCAATCCTGAATTCCGATGACCTCTACGCTCGGGACAGGCTGTCCGAGATTCTCGCCGCCGCAGGAGACCACGACGACTTCATGGCCTTCACCGGGATCGATTACATCGACGAGAACGGCAGGTCCTTCCCGCCGGATGACCATCATCGGACGTGGTATGCAAGAATGGTGAGCGAGTCGGACGCCACGCCGGGTCTGGGTTTCGGGCTGGCCCTCGGCAATTTCGCGGTCTCGACCAGCAATTTCGTCTTTTCCCGACGCTACCGCGAGAGGGTCGGGGCGTTTGCCCCCTATCGCGCCGCCCATGACCTCGACTTCCTCTTGCGTGGCATATTCGACCAGGAGCCGATATTCGTGAGAAAGGCGCTTCTGCGCTACAGGCTTCATCCCTCCAACACGATGAAGGCAGTCCGGGGGCTGGTCGAGTCCGAGCTGACCCAAATCTTCGGCAGTTATTTCAAGGCCGCGCTGGCCTCCGAGCCGTCAAACCGGCTGGCGCCGGGCTCGAGCCGGCTGATGGTTTATCTGTCCTATTTCCTGAACCACCGGACGACCTGGTTCTCCGATCGGACGTTCGCGGAGACGACGGGCCAAACCGTCCCGGCCGACCGGATCGGGCCACCGACCGAGGAGGATGCGTGGGCTCTCCTGGCCGAGTGCCAGAGGCTGGCCGAGGAGACGAAGGCGCATCGGCGACACATCCGCAGCCTGCAAAAGGTCCGGGACCGGTTGAGAGAGCAGTACGACAGGGCGGCCACAATCCGCGCTGTCCAGGCGGCCGATGGCGCGCACGCTCCCGCGACGGGACGCCGGCTGGCGCGAGCCATGGGCGACCGCCTGAAGCTCGTCGCGCTGTGGCCCGCCGGCTGGTTCCTGAAGCAAGCCGGCCGGAGGGTTCGACCGCGCATCCCGCACCTTGCCGATCACATGAGCGAGCTCGGGAGCCTCATCGATCAACGGCAGTACCGGGCTTTCGCGAAACGCATCGGCGGGAGCATCGCCCGCGTGCCGGGCTGGCTCGCTCGACGCGCCCGGGCCGGGCACGGGACAGGACCGGCGTCGGCCGACAGGCTCGTCACCGCCAAGGCCTCGCCTCAGGCGTCCGCCTTTCTCGAGATTGCGCCGAGCACCCACGATGGACCGGTCGTCGTGGTCCTCGGACCGGCCGATCCCGATGCCCTGGCGGCCACCCGCGACTCTCTCCGTCGCCAAACCTTTCCCCCGCGCGAGGTCCGGGAGCGCCCGGGAGACGAAGGTTTCGAATGCGGGCCGGGCGACCTCGTCTGTCTCGTCGCGCCCGGCGCGCGGCTCGATCCCACCGCCCTCGAGCTGCTCGCGGCCGCTCTGGTGAGCGTCCCCGATTGCAGGTTTGCAGCCGCGTCGGCTGCCCCGCAGGAAGCTCCGGCAACCCGCGTCGACGCTTCCATCGCCGCGTGCCTGATCCCGGGCCGGGTCTGGCGGGAGTTCGGCGAACGCGAACGGTTCCTTCAGGTCCCAGGCTCCGTGCTCAAAGGCGCGGCGGGCCACGGTCTCCTTCTGCCGATCCCGCTCGCCACCTGGACCATTCCGCCGAGGGCCGACCTTGAGGCTTGCACACGGTCTGCGATCCGCGCCGCTCCCGACCAGTGGCAGCGATGGCCGGGCTCGCCGCTCGACGGCGCCGCGCGCATCGAGGAATTCATCGGCAGGCCTCGCCGATCGCCGGACGAAGACGCCCGGCCCCACCTGCTGGTGATCGTTCCCTGGCTTCCGGTCGGCGGATCGGAGATCATCCTCCTCGAGCTCCTGGAGCACATCTCCGAAACGTGGCGGATCTCGATCGTGACGATGCTGCCGGGCGATCACGCGATGCACGCCGCCTTCGCGCGGATCACGGACGGGATCTACCACGCCGGTGAGATCTTCGATGCGTTCCGTCTGCAGGCGCTCATATCCGGCCTGATCACGGCCCGGAACACCAGGATCTTGCTCTCGAGCAATTCGGGACTGCTCCACCGCATGGTGCCCGAGCTGAAGGCGGATCACCCGGATGTCGCCTTCATCGATCTTCAGCACAACGACCTTGCCACTGGCCTCATCCGCAGCGCCGTGGACGCCACGACCTCCCTCGAGCGGCACGTGGCGGTCAGCCGCAGGGTGGGAGAAGCGCTGGTCCTGAGGGGCGTCCCCCGCGAGCGGGTGACGGTGGTGCCGAACGGGGTCGACATGGACCTTTTCGACCCGCGGGCGATCGCGCGTTCCGCGGCCCGGGCGTCGCTCGCCATGGATGAGGGCGTCCTGCTCCTCGCTTTCGTGGGCCGCTTCAGCGAGGAGAAGCGCGTCGGCGCCTTCGCGGACATCGTCGGCCGCATCCGGACGAAGGTGCCGGTGCGGGCGGTTGTGGTCGGAGAGGGCGACGAGGAGACGCACCTGCGCGAGCGTATCGGACGGGAAGACTTGCCGATCACGATCATCCGCCACATGCCCCGGTCCGATCTCGCGCGCCTGTACGCCGCGGCCGATCTCCTGGTCCTGACGTCTTCCGTCGAAGGGATGCCCATGGTGGTTCTGGAGGCGATGGCCACGGGATGCCCCGTCGCGGCCACCGATGTCGGCGATGTGCGCCGTCTCGTGGAGCCTGGCCTCAGCGGCCTTATCGCCCCCGTGGACCGTCCGCAGGAGCTGGCCGACGCGATCGTCGCCGCGGCGATCGAGCCCGGGCGCCTGGAACGCATGCGCATCGCCGCGCGGGCCGGCGTCGCGGACAGCGGCATGACCAAGGCGGCCATGCTGGAGGGCTATGATCGCCTGCTCAAGTCCGTGCCGACGCACGGGCGCCCGGAGCTTGAAGTTGCCCATGCCGACGGCTGAACTGCCGGTGCTCGACGTCTCCTTCGTGGTCAACATCCATGGCGGCCGGAACTTTCTCGCCCGGACGATGCGCTCGCTCGAGGCGAGCGCCATGGCGGCCCGCGCGGCGGGGCTCGGGATCGAGCTGCTCTTCGCCCTCGACCGTTCGCCCGCCGAGACCGTCGCTTGGGCGCAAGCCTACCGGCCGGAGAATTTCGACCGCTTCCGCATCGAGCGTTTCGATAACGGCTCACTCGGCCTGTCGCGTCAGCAGGGGCTCGAGGCCGCCCGGTCGGAGTACATCCAATTCTGCGACGAGGACGACCTCATATCGTCCAACACGACGCTCGCGATGCACGAGACCGCGCGCGCCGCCGGTCCGCGCACGATCGTGGTTCCCGAGTACCTGTTCGGCTTCGGCGCGCTCGACGTGCTCGCCCATTACGCGGGCACCGACCTCATCTCGCCGCTGAGCTTCATCGCCCAGCATCCTTTCGTCTCCCGCATCTTTGTGCATCGCAGCATCGCGGAGCACGTGCGCTACGGGGACGTGCCGCTCGCGGGCGGCTATGCCTACGAGGACTGGCACTTCAACGCCACGGCGGTCGCCGCCGGCTTCGCGTTCAGGCCCGCACCCAGCACGGTTCTGTTCTATCGACACCGGCCGCAAGGCATGCTGGCGGGCATGAACGCCGCCTCGACCCGCCAGATCCCGCCGACGCCCCTGTTCGAGCCCGCGACCTACATCCGGACCTGCCGGGAAAGCTACTATCGCCGCAGGCTCGGTCAGATCCCGCAGGTCGACCCTGCGGAGCTGCGCAGCCGATTCCTGGACGATCCGGCCATCAAGGAGCTCGTCCTGGAGGCGAACCGGATCGATCCCGCGGTGGATCCGGCCCGCATCGAAGCCGCTCCGGTGATGTCCAATCTGGTCGGCGATTTCGCGCTCGGCGAGGCCTACTTCCAAGCCTGCCGTCTGGTGGGGAATGAGCGCTTCACGGATGTCGTCGTCGCGACCGAGATCGGCCCAGCGTCTCCACAACGGCATTGCCTGGATGTCTGCTCTGCCCTGGCCGGCACCCGAGCGGGCATCCGCACGCTCGTGCTGCTCCACCGTCCCGATGCTTCGGACGACCTGCCACGCGAGCGGCCGCCTGGCACGGTCCTGATCGACCTCGCCTCCCTGTGGCCGGGCTTGAACGCCGACCAGGTCGACACGATCGCCCTGCGGCTGATGGAGGCTACGGCACCGGCTGCGCGGCTGCACCTGACCGCGAACCCTTTCGCGAGGCGGTTCTTCGGGAAATACAAGGCGGTGCTCACCGGCCTGCGCGCCATCTTCTACCGCACCGACGATCCGGTCCGGCCCTTCGCCGGCGGCCGCGTCCGACAGGGCGAGGCTTTCGATTTCCTCTCGGAGCATCTCGAGAGCTTCTCTCTCGTGGTCGCCGACAACGACGCCCTGATCGGTTCCGACCGCCAGAGGCTCGATCGCAGCCCCGAGAAATGGTGCCGCCTTTATCGGACGGGAGGGGCCTTGCCGGCTCCCGTCGCCGCCACGCATCGCGTGCTCGCCATCGAGCCCTCGCGGGAGGCGCACGGACTGGACTTCGCGAGGGTCGGCCGCCACGCGTCCGCGGGGCTCAGGCCGATCAGGATCGACACGGCCGCAGGTTGGGTCTCCCTCGAGAGTCTGGCAGCCTACGATGCATTGCTGATCTCGGAGGCCGACGCCCTCGACTATTCCTTCTACTGGCAAGTGCTCGCGGCCGGCGTGGCGATCGTCGCGCCCGCCTCCGCGCCGGCGCTGGAAGCCGTCGGCGAGACTGGAGCCGGCATCCTGTTCGAGCCGGACTTGAACGACGCCGACACGGAAGCCGCCCTGGCGGACGCCCTTCGCGAGATCTACGCCACGGACGAGACCGCCTTGACCTACCGGCTGCGGGCGCACGAGCAATTCACCCGTCGCCATCTCTGGCCTTCGTTCGAGAAGCAGGTCGGCGAACTCTTCGCGTAGCGGTCAGCCTCGCAACTATGCCGAGGCGGCGTGCACCGGCCGCGAGCCGTCCGGCGTCGCGAGATCCCGTTCGAGGACAGTCGCCACATCGCGGGGCCCCTCGGCCTCGGCTCCGGTGCGGATGCGGCGATCGGGCATGATGGTCTCGAGCGGCCCAACGGCGGACGCCGGGAGGCGGACCACCGCTCCGAACCGCCACATCTTGAAGGCCAGGAAGCCGGCTTCGAGCAGCGTGCACCCCATCGCCGCGGACAGCTCGTCCAGCGCCTCGGGAATCCGGGCGGCGGCAAGGGAATCGAAGCGCTGCCGGACCAGGATCGATGCGCGGATCTGCTGCTCCCGGTGAGCGACCGACACCGAGCCCGGCGACACCGTGTAGCGGTAGAGCGCCTCTTCCACCATGCCGGGCTTGAAGAAGCGGAGCCAATCGGCCCAGAGCGCGTAATCCTCGCAGTACCGATACGCGCCATCGAGCGGATAGCCGCCGAGCAGGCGATAGATGTCGCGGCGCGCCAGCACGCTTCCATGAGGCAGCGGGGACCCGCCGGCAGCCAGAAAGTCGAGCGCCCACGCCCAGGAGCCGGGGCGGACGTGCGTCTCGATCGGCTCATCGAGGGGCGTCACCACCGTCATGCCGGTGCCGGCGATCGTGAGGTCCGGATCGCCCGCGAACAGCGCAAGCTGCTTCTCGATCTTGGTCTCGAGCCAGCGGTCGTCATGGTCGAGCCTGGCGATGAACGGGTACCTGGCTTCGGCCAGTCCGCGGTTGAGGGCGGCCGCTATCCCGCAATTGTGCTGCAGCCGGATGAAGCGGACTGCCTTCGCCTCGTGCCCGAGCCGGGGCGCGAGCGCCTCGATCGGCGACGGGCTCCCGTCGTCGACAACAAGAATCTCGTAAGCCGCCGGGAAGCGCTGGACGTGAACGGACTCGAGCGCGTCGCGCAGGAGCCGAACCCGGTCGGCGTCGGCGTCCCGGAAGAACACGGGCAGCAGCACCGTCACGCCGGGCGGATGCGGCGGCTCGACCAGGTGGGCTAGCATGGGGCCGCGCGGTACTGCTCGAAGAGCTCGGCCAGGTAGGAGCCCTCGGGCGGGTCGACGAGCCCGGACGGACAGTTCCTCCGGAAAATCTCGTTCCAGATATGCAGGAAGGGCGCTCCTTCGGTCTTCGCGCGCACCTCGTCCCGGCTTTCGGGCCGGATCAGGGCCATGGCGTCCCGCCAAGGCACCGGGTAGCTGGCCTCCTGCGGCCAGCATTGCGGCGAAAGACCCATTTCGTGGATGAGGCGCGTCACCAGCGTCGGCCCGGTCTGGGCCCACACCACGCCCGTCCCGGCCCGTTCGCTTTCCGCGTACAGGTCGCGTGCGAGCGCATGTCCGGCCGGCAGCTTCAGGATGGCGCTACCGACGACATCGGGGGCCTCCCAGCCGAAGAAGAGGTCGCCCTCGGGCACATCCCGGGACAGGCAGACCACGTCGGCATCGACCCACCAGCCCCCGCGCGTCAGGAGCAGCCGATAGCGGAACAGGTTTGAGAACCCCGCGACGCTGCCCTTCTCGGGTCCCTGCGAATAAAGGAAGACGCGCGCGGGCGGCAGGATTTCCCTGGCGTCCCGTTGCCGCACCCCGGCCGGGAGGTCCATCGGGTCGTAGGTGTAGAGCTGATACTCGTGGCCGTGGCGGACGAAGGACGCCATGCACATCCTTTGGCACAAGGGCACAGCTTTGCCGAACCAGAAAGATTGGAAGAGCGCCACGGGTGCGGAGACTTTCGAGACTGCGGGCCAGCGTACCCTGCTCACGACCGCGGAGATGATGTTGACGGCCAAGCTGGAGCAAGCCGCCTCTTCGCGCTTGCGCGGCGCCGTCGGCGCTCCTGCCCGGGCAGGCCGGGCAAGCCATTCCCCCAATCCGGTCCTGTCGTCAATCCGATGCGCCGGGGTGCGTTCCGCCTTGAACGGCTCCGGCCGGTGAAGTAGCGTCCGGGCGCTCCGGCGCCCCGCCGCTCAAAGCCCGGGCGACCGGCCCTCGTCCTCCCTTCCGCGGCCCGAACGCTCCAGATGCTCCCCTATATCGGCGTCTGCCATGCCGTGGCGGTGGCGTCCGCGACGCTCGTCGCGCTCCGGCCGAGCCGGCTCGACTGGATCTCCAGGCTCAACGTCACGATCGTCATCGCCTGGGCCAACCTCGTCCTCACCGCGATCGTGCTCTCGCCCGGGTCGGCGCTCGGCCGGCCGCTGCTGTTCGCGCTCGCCTCCACCGCCCTCGCAGCCGTCTCGGCGCTTCTCGTGCGGGGCGCGCGATTGCAGCCGGCGCCGGCCGCGGCCCCGCTTCCGTCCGTCCTCGACGACCGGCCCCGGCTATGCCGCTTCCTTCTCGTCTTCCTCATCGTCACCGGCGGGCTGATCCTCCTCGGCAACCTGATCGTCGCCCTGGCCTACCTGCCGAACAACCCGGACACGGAGACCTACCGCCTGCCGCGGATCTACTGGTACCGCGACGCCGGCAGCCTCGCCCACTTCGCGAGCGGCATCGACCCGCGAGCGATCTTCTACCCGTTCAACGGCACGCTGCTACAGTTCCCGATCGCCCTCTACCATTGGACGAACCGGCTCTTCAGCCTCGTCCCGTTCGCCGCCTGGTGCGTGGTCGGGCTGACGGCGTTCCGCATCGCGCGCGACCTCGGCGCCTCGCGCGCGGTCGCCGTCGGCACGGCCTGGCTCGCCGCCCTGACGCCCGGCGCGATGGTGCAGGCGACCTCGACCAATGACGAGATCCTCGCGGCCTTCCCGCTCCTGATCGGCGTGCAGTTCGCGCTCCGCTTCCGCCGCACCTTCGCGGTCGCGGATCTCTGCCTCGCGCTCGTCGGCGCGGCCTTGAGCGTCGGGACGAAGCTGCACGCGGTGTTCTACTGGCCATTCATCCTCGCCGGCCTCGGATGGCTGGGCTTCCGCTTCGCACGGGGCGAGCGCTGGCCCCTCGTCTGGCCGACCCGCCGGAGGGCCGCGCTGACGGCGTCCGTCCTCGCGCTCTGCGCCGTGCTCGCGGCGGGGTTCATGGTGCCGAACTGGCGCGGCGCCGGGACCCTGATGGAGCCGTCCTACTCGGCTCAGATCCTGAACAAGCCGTTCAAGCCGACGGCCGGGCTGCAGAACCTCGTCCTGCACGCGGTCCAGACGGCGTTGAGCCCGCTCCCCGACCTCAACCCCTCGAAGCTCCTGGAGCAGCGCCAAGCCTTCCACGCCGCCTTCAACCGGGCCTTCGCTCCCCTGTTCGCCTGGGTGAACCAGGGGCCGGACTACATGTCGGTCTCCTACCGCTTCGTCGGACCGTCCCAGAGCACGGGCTGGTATCTCGGCGAGAACTCCGTCGACCTCGGCTTTTCCTGGCTCCTCCTCATCGCGGGGCTCGTCGCCGCGGTGCGCCTGCGGGACTTGGGCGGCATCGCGCTCGGCTGCGCCTTCGCGGCGTGGTTCGTGACCTATTGCCTGATGACGCGCTACATCGAGGGTTTCTCGGTCTACCTCGCCTACGCCTTCATCGTGTCGAGCCCGGTCCTCGCCTTCGCCTTCGCGCGGACTGGGGGGACGGCCTTGCGGCTCGCCCTCCTCGCTTTCGTGGCGGTGACGCACCTCGTCCTCGATCTCAACGTCCTGCGCTTCAACCTCTCGCGCAACCTGCCGGCGGCGGTCCATGCGCCGGGCTGGCCCGTGAACCCGCCGCAGGTCGACGCGGCGGTGGTCGAGGCGATCAAGGCGCATGGCGGCGCCCGCTTTATGTCGAACCACTGGGAGGTCGCCTACTGGAAGCTGATCGCGCCCTACAAGGAGGGCCGCTACGCCGTCGGCTCGCCGCATCTACCGGATCCTGCCCACCTCAACATCTACTCGGTGCAGAAGATGCCGGTGTACAACGCCGTGCCGGTCCGCATCCCGGACAAGCGCTCGCCCGGGCTGACGCTCATCGGCAGCTACGGCTCGGCCTACGGGCCCGAGTGGGCCTTCGGAATGGGCGCTGGCATCGAGGGCCGTGCGCCCTCGCGCTCCGGCTACATCGTGCTCGAGGTCGCGGAGGCGACGAACTACGGCCAGGAGACCGCGACGACCCTCGACGTCCAGCCCTGGGTCTGGGGCCTTTTCCCGGACGACGGCCTGCAGTTCCGCTACGTCCTGAAAGCGCCCGGGGGCGAGGAGACGGTCTCCGATTGGGCCGAAGCCCCCGCCCGCAAGCTCCCGAAGCCACCGAGCCTCGCGGCGGGCATTGCCGGCGCGACCCTCACGATCGCGGTGCGCCGCAGGGACGGCGCCGGGACGCCCGTCGTCGCCGATTTCCCCCTCGGCTCGACCGTCCCGCGCGAGTTCCCCGGCGACTAGAACCCCAGCGGCGTGCGCAGCGGCGAGGCGAGGTAGCGCTCGGCGAACTGGATGATGACGAGGTCGGGCTTCACCTCGTCGACGAGGCCGAAGTCGAACAGGCCGCCGTTGTGGTGGGTGTAGGCCAGGCTGCGGAAGGTCTCGTACAGGAAGGTCGGGCCGAGCACGTAGTCGGTGAACGAGTCGCAGAACATCAGCACCCGGGGCCGGTCCGTCAGGTCCGTCTCGACGAACCGCACCGGCCAGCGCCAGATCTGGTCGGGCGCGGGATTGCGCGTCGTCGTGCGCAGTTGATGGCTGGTGCGGCGGGTCCAGCGCTCGCTCGGGTAGGTCAGGTCGTCCTGAAGCCCGAGCAGGAAGGCCTGGTCGCTCGTCGCCGACCGTACCGGCACGATGTCGTAGTCCTCCGGGGCCGCCGGAACCGCGGCCGGGAATCTCTCCTGCACCCGCTCCATGAGCTCGCGGTAGGCGATGAAGGCCCCGCGTTGCGTCCAGTGGCTGTCTCCTTCGAAATAGACCTTGTGGCGCGCCTTGGCGTCGATCAGCGCCTGGCGCGGATCGACGAGGACGAGGTCGGTGAGCTTGAGGCGGTCGGCGAGCTGGTCGGCGCGGGTCGTGCGCCCGGGCGGGCGGGGATAGGCCGGCAGCTTCTCCGGGTAGATGGTGGTCTTGTCGGGCGCGATCATGATGACGAGGGCGATGCCGCGGCGGGCGAGCCAATCGCGCATCTGGGTCATGACCGAGACCCAGTGTTCGAGCTCGGCCGGCGTGAAGACGTTCTCGCCGGTGTGCTGCTCGAGGACCTTCTCGCCAGCGTAGAACAGCCAGCCGTCCTCGCCGATCGCCACCTTCGGCGTGCTGCTCACCCCGAGCCGGTAGCGCAGAAGGCTGTTCAGGCGCACGAGCTGGCGGCGCAGGCCGAAATGGTCGGCGATGTAGGCGTCCGTCGCCTGGGCGAGGTCGCGCAGGCGGGCGAAGCCGACCCATTGCGGCGGCGGTGCGAGCACACGGTTCTCATCCGCCCCGGAACCGCCGAGCGTCGCGACCTGCGCCAGGGCGGGCAGCGACACGAGGGCGAGGAACAGGGCGACGACGGCCCAGTCTCTCGCCCTTGTCCGCGCCCTCCTCAGCCCGGCCTTGCCGGTCCGGATCGCCTCGATGCCAGCCTGCGCGTCCATCAGTCAGAATCGAAAATAGATGAAGGGGTTGTAGGCGCCGCCGGCGAGGCTCATGGCGACGAGGGCGAAGAGAGTCGCGAGCGTCCCGAGCTCGGCCGCGGAGCCGAGCGCCCGCCATGCCCCGGATAGCCCCTCGAGCGCGCGCCGGCCGAGCCGCGCTCCCCACGGCCCCGCGCCGACCGCGGCGGCGGCGAGCGCGAGGAGCACGTCGAAGCCGAGGAAGCGCTGCAGCGGCGGCGCGAACGGCGCCTCGGCGCCCCCCGCCATCGCGCCGAGATAGGCGAAGGCCTGCGCGACCCCATCGGCCCGGAACAGCACCCAGGTCGCCATGACGAGCAGCATCACGTAGGCGTGCCTCAAGGGCACGGGCCAGCGGGCGATGACGCTCCCCAGGCCGAGGCGCTCGAGCACGAGGAGGAGCCCGTGCGCGAGGCCCCACAGGACGAAGGTCCAGGCCGCCCCGTGCCAAATGCCGCAGAGCAGGAACACGACCGCGAGATTGACGTAGGTGCGGACGGCCGAGAGGCGGTTGCCGCCGAGCGGGATGTAGACGTAGTCGCGGAACCAGGACGACAGCGAGATGTGCCAGCGGCGCCAGAAGTCCGTCATCGACTGCGCCGCATAGGGGTAGTTGAAGTTGACCGGGAAGGTGAAGCCGATCATCAGCGCCAGCCCGATCGCCATGTTGGAGTAGCCGGCGAAGTCGAAGTAGATCTGCACCGTGTAGCAGACGATGCCGACCCAAGCGACGAGCGTCGAGAGCTGATCCTGCGGCAGGGCGAAGACCGCGTCCGCGGAGACGCTGACGGTGTTGGCGATCAGCACCTTCTGGGCAAGGCCGATCACGAAGAGACGGATGCCGTCGGCGGTGCGCGGAAGCGAGACGTTCGGCCGGTGCAGCTCGGACGCGATGGTCTTGTAGCGCACGAGCGGGCCGGCGACGAGCTGCGGGAACATGGCGATGTAGAGGATCATGTCCCGGAGCGAGCGCTCGGGCCGCACGTCCCGCCGGTACACGTCGATCAGGTACGAGAGGGCGTGGAAGGTGAAGAAGGAGATGCCGAGGGGCAGCGCGAGCGCGTATTTCACGGGGTATTTCGGCGCGAGGCCGGCGACGGCGACGAGGGTCTCGAGCACGAAGACGCCGTACTTGAACAAGGCGAGCGGGATCAGGTTGAGCACCACACCGAGGACAAGCCACGGCCGCGCCTCGCCCCGCTCACCGGCTTCCCCGATCCTGAGGCCGAGCCAGTAGTTCATCAGGATCGAGCCGAACAGCAGCACCACGAAGGCCGGCTCGCCCCAGGCATAGAAGACGATGCTGAAGGCCGCCACGACGGTCTTGCTGCGGCGGGCGGCGTGGAAGGCCAGGAGGAACAGCGGCAGGAAATAGAACAGGAACGTGACGCTGCTGAACACCATGCCCGTCGGGACTCCCGTCCGCCGCCGCGAATCCGCCGCTGTGGATGCGCCTCGCGAGGGCCGCCCTGTAGCACCGAACCGCTTTCGCGGACAAATCGCCCCCCGGGCGCGCCACTTGACCGGGTCGTCCCGCAATGGGAGAGGCTGGCGCCCCCCACCCGGTCGGCATGGCCCGGCCGAACCTGGAGCTTTAACGATTCTGGTGTCTACTCGCGGCGCCCGCCCGCTCCGGACGGGCAGGTCCGTATCGGTCACGCATTCGAGATGACGAGACGCATCACCCCGGTGATCATGTGCGGAGGCGCCGGGACGCGCCTGTGGCCGTCGTCCCGGGAGAGCTTCCCGAAGCAGTTCATCCCATTCTTCGGGGAGCGGTCGAGCTTCCAGGATACGGTGCTGCGCGTCGCGGACGGCACCCTGTTCGAGGAGCCGGTGGTGATCACCAGCCGCAATTACGGGCACCTCGTCGCCGACCAGCTCGAGGCGCTCGAGGCCAAGGCCACGATCCTGCTCGAGCCGATGCGCCGCGATTCCGGGCCGGCGATCGCCGCCGCGGCGAGCTTCGTGCGCGGACGCGATCCCGGCACGATCATGCTCGTCGTCGCGGCCGACCACGTGATCCGGGACGTGCCGGCCTTCCTTGAGGCCGTCGCCAAAGCCCGCGACGCCGCCGCCGGCGGCCACCTCATGCTGTTCGGGATCGAGCCGGACCGCCCGGCGACCGGCTACGGCTACATCCGGCCGGGTACGGCCGAGATCGGGCCCGGCTGCTTCAAGGTCGAGGCCTTCATCGAGAAGCCGGACATCCGGACGGCGCGATCCTACGTCGACCAGGGCTACCTCTGGAACTCGGGCAACTTCATCTTCGACCCGCAGGTCCTCCTCGATGAATACGCCAGGTTCGACGCCGCGACCGTCACGGCGGCCGCGGACGCCGTCGCACGCGCGACCTCGGACCTCGGCCGCATCGTGCTCGATGCCGGCGCGTTCGCGGCCTGCACGGTCCTTTCGATCGACTTCGCCGTGATGGAGCGCTCCGACCGCGTCGGCGTCGTGCCGGTCTCCATGAGTTGGTCCGACATCGGCGGCTGGAACGCGATCTGGGAGCTCAAGGATAAGGACGAGGCCGGCAACGCCGGGCCGGACTCCGCAGTGTTCCAGGACGCCCGCGACAACCTCGTGCTCTCGGACGGGCTCGTGTGCCTCGTCGGGGTCGACAACCTCGCCGTGATCTCGGCCGGCGACGCGCTCCTCGTGTTCGACCGCTCGAAGGGCGACGCCGTCAAGGAGCTCGTGGCGCGCCTCAAGGCCGAAAACCGCAAGGAAGTCGCCGAGCACCTGCGCGTGTTCCGCCCCTGGGGCTCCTACCAGTCGATCGACTCGGGCGCGCGCTTCCAGGTCAAGCGCATCGTCGTCAAGCCGGGCGGCCGGCTCTCGCTCCAGAAGCACTTTCACCGGGCCGAGCACTGGGTCGTGGTGCGGGGAACGGCGCGCGTCACGATCGGCGACCGGCAGATGATCCTGCACGAGAACGAATCGACCTATATCCCCCTCGGCGAGGTCCACCGCCTCGAGAATCCGGGCAAGATCCCGCTCGAGATCATCGAGGTCCAGAGCGGCAGCTACCTCGGCGAGGACGACATCGTGCGCCTCGAGGACGTCTACAACCGAACCTGAGGCCGGGCGGGCGATTACTCCTGGTCCAGGACCTTCAGCACGCGGCAGACGTGGAGCGTCTCGCTGCTCCAGACTGGCTCTTCGCATTCGAAGCGGTCGAAGGGGATTTGGCTCGGGAAAACGAGCAGGATGGGCCGCCCGGCGGCCAGATAAGGCGTGAGGAACCGGATAGGCCCGTACCCTGCCGACACCCAGACCAGAGAGCCGCCCAGGTGGTAGCTGATGTCCGAGGGGATTTTGACGCTCGCCTCGAGCCTGAAGGGGAACGAGGTGTAGCCGAGCGCGAAATTGAGCGCGTAGGTCCATTCCGGCACCGGATAAGCCCCGATGATCCTGGCGCCCGGGTAGCGGATGATGATCTTCTCGAGCTCCCGCACCTCCGCGCTGCGGGCGGCCCGCTCGGCCTTCAGGGCGTGAAGCGTCACGCCGCTCCACAGGCCACCGAGGCAGATGGCGAGGACAGTCAGGGAGCTTGATAGACGAGCTCCGGCCCGAGCGGCGCTGAGGAGCCAGGCCAAAACCACCGCCGAAAGCGGAACGATGGATATGAAGTAATGCGGCTGCGTCGGCTTCAACGCCAGACAGAACGTCAATGCAAAGGCGACGAAGACGGCCAGCGAAACTCGGCCAAAATGCAACAATGAGGCTGCCGCTGCGGCAAGCAGCCCGATGTAGATGATCGGCACGGCCTCCCATGTCTTCTTCAGCTGCGCCACAATGACCGGGACGTCCACGATCCCGCGTTCTCCGACTCCGTAACGACCCTTGTGCGTCGCAAGCGCGAGAAACCATCGGACGATTGCGCCGGCGTAATCGTACACGGGCAGCAGGCTCACGATCACGGCGACGAACGCCGCCAGCAAACAGGCCAGCAGTCGGCGATCCCGCGGGATGACGAACAGGATCGCCAGCATGGGTGCGAAGGTTACCTTGGTGGCCAGGCCGACTCCGCCTAAGGCCCCGGCCGCAAGCGACGCTCCGAGCCGCGGCCCGTTCGACTCGGGCCTGAACATCGCGCCGGACAAGAGACCAAGGATGACCATCGCCAGGGCAAGGAGCATCGCCTCCGGGGCCAAGTAGGCGAGATGCGGCGCCAACAGTCCGAGGAACAGCGGCCCGGTCTGCGCGACGACCCCGACCGGCAGGCTCGCGGCCGCGACGGAGACGCGGTGGCCCAGGAACCAGTTCGCGACGACGTTGCAGCCCAGGAAGAAGATGCCCATGACCCGGACGTATTTCTCCGGGTCGGCAACGGCGGCGTCCAGCAAGCTCCCGGGTATTTGCTCGAACAACGACCACCACAGGCCGGCGACGACCGCCGTCACGACCTGCGCCGGCGTGCCCGGATGGTCGATGTGGGCCGGCGGGAGCCCGAGGAAGATGGAAACGCCGTTGAGAAGATACACATAGGCCGGGTCGTAGCCGTAAATGTTGTTCCCGACGTACACCGGCAGGATAAGCCGCATCGAGTACAGCCCGATCGCTGCGACGAGTGCCGGAACAACAAGCAAGATGACGTGCCTTGAACGCTTCATACCGAACCCTCGCATGGGAGCATGGGCTCCCGACCCGAATTGGCGGAGCTTTACAGGGAGAGAAATCCACGGATAAGCCGGACCGGCATTTTCCCGTGGACCGCGTCGTGCAAGCCAAGCCCCTCACCCAAACCGACCTCGGCCGTCCCGAGCCGCCGGCGCGACTTGCCGGGGAGGCGGGGGCCGCCCCGCGGATCGCGGTGCTTGTGCCCTGCTACAACGAGGCGCTGACGATCGCGGCCGTGGTGCGGGGGTTCCGCGAGGCCCTGCCGCAGGCCGTCGTCTACGTCTACGACAACAACTCGGGGGACGGCACGGCCGAGGCCGCGCGGGCGGCGGGCGCGGTCGTGCGCTTCGAGCGCCGTCAGGGCAAGGGCAACGTCGTGCGCCGCATGTTCGCGGACATCGACGCCGACGTCTACGTCCTCGTCGACGGCGACGACACCTACGAGGTGGCGGCGGCGCCGCGCCTCGTCGCCGAGCTCGTCGACAACGGCCTCGACTTCGTCAACGGGGCGCGGGTCTCGACGGCCGCCGCCGCCTACCGCCCTGGCCACCGCTTCGGCAACTATGCCCTGACCGAGCTCGTGCGCATCATCTTCGGGCGGCAGTTCACCGACATGCTGTCCGGCTACAAGGCGCTCTCGGCGCGGTTCGTGAAGTCGTTCCCGGCGATGTCGAGCGGCTTCGAGACCGAGACCGAGCTCGCGGTCCACGCGCTCGAGCTGCGCATGCCGTGCGGCGAGATCGAGACCGCCTACAAGGAGCGCCCGGAGGGCTCGGTCTCGAAGCTCAGCACCTGGCGCGACGGCTTCCGCATCCTCAAGCTGATCGCGCGCCTCGTGAAGGACGAGCGCCCGCTGCAGTTCTTCGGCATCCTCGGCCTCGTCGTGGGCCTCTGCGGCATCGCGCTCGGCGCGCCGGTCGTCGCGACCTACCTCGAGACCGGCCTCGTGCCGCGCCTGCCGACGGCGGTGCTCAGCATCGGCCTCGTGATCCTCGGCGTGCTGAGCTTCTTCGCCGGGCTCATCCTCGACATGGTGACGCGCACCCGCCAGGAGATGAAGCGGCTCGTCTACCTGTCGATCGGCCGCCTCGCGCCCTGAGCCGCCCCGGGATCGATCGAGACGGAAGGATCCCGTCCCTTGCGCCCCCCGGGAAACAGGCCTTCGGCGTGCCACTTGCGGAGCTGCGCCAGGGCGGCGTCGCGGCTGCACAGCCCGAGCGTGGCGGCCGAGACGACCGCGCCCGTGGCGAGACGGTAGAGCAGGCCGCGGGGCCGCCCGGCCCAGAGCCGCTTCAGGGCCGGTGCCGGGAACGGCGCCGGCGGGGCAGCCTCCCGCGGGCCTTCGGCCGGCGCTCCCCAGGTCACGTCGCCCGGGTCCGACGCCGCCGGGAAGCAGTCGGGCGTGCCGGTGATCTCCGAGAGGCGCTGCGCGGCCTCGTTCCGGGCGAGCGACAGGTGGCGGAAGAAGCGCGGGCCGAGGCGGCCGGCGGCGTCCGGGTGGAGCATCGCCTCGATCAGGAAGATCGCGGCGCCGGTCGACAGCTGCCGGCCGGTGTTGGCCTCGATCATCCGCCTGATCTCGTCCGCCCGCGCCATGCCGCCGGACGCCGTCTTGGTGTCGTCGTACTCGCGGGTGACCGCGAGGAACTCCTCGATCAGCACCGTCGGGAAGAGGTCCGCCACCCGCAGGATGATGTCCCAGTCCATGCAGTACTTCAGCCGCTCGTCGAGGCCGCCGACGCGGTTCCAAGCGGCGCGGGAAAAGAAGGTGGAGGGCTGGTGGATGTAGGCGCCGCCTTCCCGCAGCGCCCGCCGGCTCATCGCGAGCGGGCGCCGGCAATAGGGCGTCCGCTCTCCGGTCGCGTGGTCGAGGCGGAACCCGTTGCCGACGTAGAGCCCGAAGCCGGGGTGCTCGGCCGCCGCGCGCCCGACGTGCATGAGGGCGCCGGCGCAGAACAGGTCGTCCGAGTTCAGCCAGCAGACGATGTCGCCCGTCGAGCGTTCCACCCCCCTGTTGATCGCCGCCGACTGCCCCCCGTCCGGCCCGCTGTGCCAAAACGCGAGGCGCGGCTCGTAGGCGCGAATGATCTCGAGGCTGCCGTCGGTGGAGCCGCCGTCCATCACGATCAGCTCGAGGTCGGGGTAGCCCTGGGACAGGACGCTGTCGAGCGCCTCGCCCAGGAACGCGGCCTGGTTGAGCGACGGGACGACGACGCTGATGCGCGGCAGGGACATGGCGGCTCGCTGGTCGGGCCCGAACCTCGGCCTTGGCCGGACATCGGACCCGCGAGCGGGCTATCGCGATCCGCGGGCCGGGACAAGCCGCTTGGCGGCCCCCGCCCGCGCCTTGCGGTCACCCGAACACGAAGTCGTCGATGGTCAGGCTCGACTTCGTCACGTTCGCCAGGGTCAGCGTGTCGCCTGCGGCGCTCGTGATCACGACGTTGGTGGCATCCTGCACCGCGTGCGCCATGACGTCGGCCAAGTCCTTGAAGACGCCGCCCTTGAACTGGATGACGTCGTTGTTGCCCGGAGCCGACGTGAAGTCGATGACCAGGCTCTTCCCGAAGCTGCCCTCGAAGACGAAGACGTCGTTGCCCGCGTCTCCCTGGAGGTAGTCGTCGCCGGAGCTCGCGAAGAGGGTGTCGTTGCCGATCCCTCCCGTCAGGATGTCGTTGCCGGCGCCGCCGTCGAGATAGTCGTCGCCGTAGCCACCGATGACGGTGTCGCTCCCGTCGCCGCCGAAGACGATGTTGTTCCCGTTCTCGCCATTGAGGTAGTCGTTGCCGAGCTCTCCGACCACGATATCGTCGCCGTCGCCGCCGAAGACGAGGTCGTCCCCGTCGCTGCCGTTGACATAGTCGTTGCCGTCGCCGCCCAGGACCGTGTCGCTGCCGGCACCGCCCATGATCAGGTCGGCCCCGGCGCCGCCGTTGAGGTAGTCGTTGCCGGTCTCGGCCAGGAGGGTGTCGTCGCCGGCGTCGCCGAAGACGAGGTCGTCGCCGGCGCCCGTGTTCAGGTAGTCGCTGCTGTCGCCGCCGAAGACGCTGTCGTTGCCGGCGCCGCCGATGAGCGTGTCGGGGCCCGCCGTCCCGGCGAGGGTCAGGTCGGGGGACGGCGGAGGAGGCGGAGGAGGCGGAGGCGGGGGTGGCGGCGGGGGAATGAGATTGGCGGCGTCGACGGTCTGGTCGGTGAAGGCGAAATGCTCGACGCCGACGACGACGTCGTGGCCGTCGGGACCCGTGACGTCGAATTGGCCGCCGTTCTGGACGATGGCGTAGGAAGCCCGGTTGCCGCCGAAGACGATGGTGTCGTCGCCCAGGCCGCCGTCGACCGAGTCGTCCCCGAGGGCTCCGATGAGCCGGTCGTTGCCGTCGCCACCGAGGAGGGTGTCGGCGCCGGCGCCCCCGTCGAGGGTGTCGCTGCCGGCGAGCCCGGCGAGGACGTTCGCGGCGACGTTGCCGACGATCGCGTCGCTGCCGGCGCCGCCGTTGGCGTTCTCGATGAGCGAGCGGAGGTCGCCGTTGTAGAGGAGGGCGTTGGCGACGTTGCCGGCCGCGAGGTGCGTGTTCCCGTCGTAGTAGTCGAGATGCGAGAGCTGCGCCGTCGAGACAGTCGTCCAGCCGCCCGGGGCGAGGCTCACGACCACGCCCGCGGCGTAGTTCGAGAAGTCGTAGGTGTCGACGCCGCCGCCGTCCCAGACGGTCTCGAAAACCTTGTTGGCATAGGGCCGGCCCCGGCTGGCGCCGTTGACGAAGGCCTCCCCGGTGGTCGGGCTCCAGGAGTAGACGGTGTTGCCGGCGTTCGTCGCGAAGTTCGCCCCGTACATGAATTGCAGGGCCGCGATGTCGTCCATCATCAGCGACTGCGGGTAGCCGCCCTGCTCGAGGGTGTAGCCGCCGGCCGTGAGCGGGTCCCCGACGTAGGAGCGGTACGTCATCACCGAGTATTCGAGCGAATCGTGCCCGGACGGCAGGGCCGGGAAGGGGCTGTCCGCCTCGTGCCCGTGCTTCAGGCCGAGGGCGTGGCCGGTCTCGTGGATGAGGGTCGTGAAGGCGTAGGTGCCGAGGACCGGGTTGTTGTAGTCGGTCTTGTTCAGCCAGACGTCGCCGCCGACCCCCTTGGCGTCGTTCGAAGGGTAGTAGCCCCATGCGGTGTCCGGCGCGCTCGACATCGCGTAGCGCAGGGTGCCGTGGGTCGTGGCGCTCTCGGTCGCCTGGGTGAAGGTCAGGCCGGCCACCGCCGCGTACATGGACAGGACGGCCCGGATCGCGCTCTGCTGGGCCGCGTTGAGGGGACTGAACGTGCCGGGCTCGTTGTCCGGGCTGTAGCTTGTGCCGTAGAAGCTCGCGCTCGTCGGGAAGCTGTAGGTCAGGGCGCCGGAGGCCCAGCGGACTCCCGACAGGAGCCCGTCGATGTCCTGGTTGCCTGAGGCCTGGACGGTGGCGGTCGCTGGCAAGTTCTGGTCCTCGGGGTTGAACGACGCCAAGGATGCGGTAGGCAGGTTTCGTTTCCGCTACCGGAAAGCGTTCAATCCATCACGGCGGCTCTCGGCCCGAGGCGGAGAACCGGACTTGGCTTTCCTCTGCGGAGGCAGGGCGATCGACGGTCAATCCGCTCGCTGCCCCGATGCACTTAACCGAGTCTTAAACACGTTGTCCAATGCTCGGAAGCATCACCAGGGCCCCTCGGCGGACACCCGTCACCCCTCCGGAAGATCGCTCACGATTGTCTCTGGGACTCTTTCCAAGGGGCGGCAGGTCGGACGGCGGCCGCCTCGCGAGTGCATCGAGAATCCACCGGAGATCCGATTGAGCGAGGTTCTGGCGACGTTCGCGGAACATTTCCACGGGTTCGGCCTCGCCGGCCACGGCATGCTCGCCGCGACCGTGGCTCTCGGGATCGTCGTGTTCGTCCCGGCGGGGGCGATGGCGCTGGCGGCCGGGATCGCCCTTGGCCTGACCTCCGCCCCCGCCGTCCTCGTCGGGGCGACGGCGGGGTCCGTCGCCGCGGCGCTGCTCTCGCGGTACCTGCTCCGGGACCGGATCGCTGCCGTCGTGGCGCGCCGGCCGCAGCTTCGCACCCTCATCGAGGCGGTGGAGCACGAAGGATGGTGGATCGTCTGCCTCCTCCGCATGGGCTCGCCCGTCCCGGGCGCCCTGCTCAGCTATTGCGTGGGCCTCACCGGCATCGGAATGGCGAGGTTCTGCTCGGCGACCCTCATCGGGAAGGCGCTGCCGCTGACGCTGCTCGTCAGCCTGGGGGCGACGGGACGGGCCGCGGTGGAGCGCTCGGAGATCCCGGCGGCCCAGCTTGCGCTCCTCGGGGCGGGCCTCGTGACGACCGCCCTCGCGGTCGCCCTCGTCATGCGCAGGATGCGGGCCAGCCTGCGGCTCGACGGTGCCCGGACAGGCGCCGTTCCCTGAACCGGCGGAACGGCCCCCGCGCGAGCCGACCGGCATCCATCAGTTGAACGAGGCCTGGTAGTTCTGGCGGTCGCACATCGGCGTGTGCACGGGCATGACGTAGAGCTCGAAGGACGGCCCTCCCTCCACGGCGAGCCGGTACAGGCCCTCGGGCAGAACGTCGCCGGGAGGACCGCGGAAGATCAGGTTGAAGGGCTCGCGCAGCACCATCTCGGTCTCGAAGTCCTCGAGGCGCCGCTGCTCGATGCGCGCGAGCGTGAACGCGTGCACCCCGCCCTCGACACGGAAGACCTTGTCGACGTGGGGCAGGAAATGCTCGGGCGTGAGCTGTTCGGCCATGACACTCTGGGTTGCATTAATAAGCAGATTACTACTATTACGGGTGAGCAGCCTGGATGCAACCCTGCAATGTGCGCGCTTTCTGAAGGTCCGGCGGACGCCACCGCGATCCCTTCTCCCCTGGGTCTCCTGCGGCTACGGCCCGAGGAGCCGGGAGACCAGGCGTTCCGGTTCCGGCTGTTCTGCCAATCCCGCCCTCCGGAATGGAATCTCGTGGTCCTCGACCCGGCGGTCCGCGAAGAGATCATGCGGATGCAGTTCGCAGCCCAGACGGACACCTACGCGACGCGGTTCCCGAGGGCCCGCTTCGACATCATCGAGCTCGGCGGCGAGCCGGTCGGGCGCATCGTCGTGAACCGCCCCGGCGCCTTCATCCACATCGTCGACCACGCCGTCGTGCCCGCCTGGCGCAACCGCGGCCTCGGCACGGCGGTCATGCGCGCCCTGATGGACGAGGCGGCTCGAAGCGGGATCCCGGTGCGTCTCAAGGTCGCCGACGCCAACGACCCGTCCCTGAAGCTCTACCTTCGCCTCGGCTTCAGGCCGATCGAGACGGCGCCGCTCTACATCGAGCTCGAATGGACGGCGCCGGCCTCCATCACGGCGCACCCGTCCTGAGGAAGCCGCGGGGCCGGCCGCAGCGCGGCGGCCTTCCGCGCATCGGCGGCGCGGCCCATGGACGGACCTGTTGAGCATCCCCCGGCAAGCCGGGTATGGCTGTCCTCAAGTCCTGCATGCGGCGGCGCCCCTTGCTTCCCTTTCGCTCCTTCCTTCCCGCGCGGACGGCCTCCGGCTTTGCCGTGCCGAGGCACGCCAGGATGCTGCCCCTGGACGGATGCGCCTATTTCCGTCTCCCCAACGGCACCCTGGTCGACGATTCGGGCGAGAGCGTCGACACCCCGACGGCGTTCAGGCTCGTCGAGGTCGAAGCCGGACTGCGCGAGGAACGCGAGAGGGCGCCGACGCGCCCTCCCCGCTCGAAGGTCGGCGCCTGGATCGCGCGCGAATTCTGGATCGGGCTGCTCCTCGCCTCGCTGGCCGGATACGCGGCGCTCGGCCTCTACCTCCTGATCGTGCTGCCCGGGCACCTGTTCGGGCTGTGGTAGCCGCCATGCAACGCTGCAAAGAAAATTTCCGCTTCCTGTGCAGAACTTCGGCGGGGGCGCTTAACCTTTCGTTAACCCTGCGCTCCAATCCTGGGCCAAGAACAGGCCGGGAGAAAACGCATGCTGATGCTGGTGATCGGGATCGTGATCGGCTTCCTGCTGTCGACGGCCGTGTTCGCCAGCATGGCCCGGGCCGAGATCCCTTAGCCGCGGCAGGCGGCGCGACGATCCGCGCCGGCCGGGGCTTCTTCCGGGCCGGGCCGCCGGCCGGCCCTCGACCGGCATAGGAGCGCGGCCCTTGTCGGAATCGACCCGATCTGCGCCGCGCTACCTGAGCCTCGGATCCTGCCTTGCGCTGGCGCTCCTCGGCGCCGCCGCCGGATTGGGGTTGCGCCTGCTGAAGCCGGTCGCCCCGCCGGACCCCGCGCTGCTGGCGCGTCTGGAGACGTGGAAGGCGCTTGCCCCCGAGCTCCAGAAGTCGCATCACCTCCAGGCTCCCAGGCGCCCCGACTGAGGTCCGCAGGGGCCGCGCTCAGGTCTGTCCCGGCCTGAGCTTGTAGAAGATGTGCCGGCCGATGACGTCCATCTTCTTCAGCCGCTTCGCCCAGCGCGGGCGCACGTAATCGGCGTGGTAGTGGGTCGCGGCGCCGACGTCGGCCAGGTAGGTCTTGCCCTCGAGAACCTCCTTGGCGACCCGGCTCGCGCTCCGCCAGGACTCCGGGTCCGTGATCCTGAGCGCCTTGCCCTCGCAGGCGAAGGTGAACTGGCAGGCGAGGTGGCGGTGCCGGTTCTGGTACACGACGCCGCAGATCGACGACGGGTAGAGGCCGCTCTTCACCCGGTTGAGCACCACCTGGGCGACCGCCGCCTGCCCCTCCTCGGGCTCGCTGCGGGCCTCGAAGTAGACCGCCTCGGCGAGGCAGCGCTGCTCACGGCTCAGGTTCTCCGGGTTGACGAGGTCGGCGTAGTTCGGGCGCTCGGCCGGATCGCGGGCGACGACCGAGGTCGCCCTCCCGCCGCGGTCGAGGCGGGGGCTCATGCCGCCGAAGGGAAACGACACCGGCGCCGCCGCGATCTCGATCGGGGTCGCGTCGGCGGGCGCCGGCGTCATCGAGGACAGGGCGACGGCACGCGGCACGGCGGGCGTCGCGCCGCCGGCGGACGGCGTGACCGCCCCGCGGCCCGTGCCGGTCGAGCCGGCGCCCAAGGCCGCCGGCGACTGGACCGAGGTCGCGGAGCGGGTCATCGTCGGATCGGGGCCCTGCCAGGGCGTGAAGCCGGGCTCGGCGGAGAGGTCCGGCGGCTCCGCCCCGCCGGGGATGAGGGGGCTTGCGAGGTCGCGCTCGCCTGCGCCGAAAAGCAGGCGGCTCGCGGCGTTCCGGGCCTCGCGCAGATCGGCCCCGCGGCGGCTGAGCGTCGGGCGCAGGATCACGATCGGATCGCCCTTGCGGGTGCGGTCGACGGCGGGATAGGCGGCAACGCCTGCCTTGAGGTCGCCCCGGGGCGGAAGGCTCGCAAGGAGCGCATCGGTCTCGTCCGGCAGATCGAACCGGAGACGGGCCTCGCGGACGAGGCCGTCGAGGTCGAGCCGCGGCAGGGCCGGGGTGGCGCCGGAGAGCGGGACGAGGCTGCCGCTTAAGGCCGGCGTGGCCGCGGTCAGGAGCGCTGCGCTAGTCCCGGACTGGAAGTCATGGCCGGCCGAGGCCGTGAAGGAGACGAGCAGGCCGCCGGCGAGCGCCCAGGGCGCCACGGCGGCGCAGATCCATCTCACGTTCGAGCGGCGATGATGGTGACGCACGCAACCCCCGCGCCGTTCCCCTCGGGAGAGTTATCGCGGGGTAACGTTGAGGGTTGGTTAAGCCGGCTCTGCGGGCCTTATGGCGGCTCCGGCCCTCGCCTCTGCTTCGGCTTCATGGCCCTTCCGGGCTGTGATTGTCGCCCCGCTCGGGGATGGCGCCAGGGACCAGAGGCTCGAACTGCGCCCGGCCCGGCCCGCCGTAGGGCGCCATGGCGGAGGGGCCCGCATAGGCGGCCGCCGGAGCCGCCGCGGCGGCATAAGGCATCGCACGCTGCGCGACCCTGCGGTGCGCCCGCGTCTTCTTGACGTGGCGAACCTTCGTCACGCCTGCCTCCCGCGCCTCGCCCGGGGCCTCGAAGGCCGCCAGCGCGAAGGCCGCCGCGAGCGCGACGGCGGCGCCTTTCAAGAGCGATGTCATGCTGCTTCTCCCATTCCGGCGATCCTTGGGCCGATCCGCTCCCGATGACAACGCGCGGGGCGCCTCGCGGGAGCGCCGCTCGCGGGCTTGTGACGCCCTTCGGATCAGTAGCCGCCGCCTCCGCCCCCGCTGTCCCGCATGGTGGGATCGTAGGCGGGCGGGCGCGCCTGCGCCGTAGGCGCCGGCTGCGCCGTCGCCCGCGCGGCCGGGATCGGCCGCTGCGCCTTCTGTTTCTTCGCCCGCGCCTGCTGCTTGCCGGCCTGCGCATAGGCGTCCCGCATCGGCGCTTCGGCGAGGGCGCCCGCGGCGAGAAGCCCGAAGGAAAGCATCAGCGACCGCACGATGCGCGTCATGGGGGCCTCCACATCACGCGGGAGAGGCTGCGCCCATCGAAGCGGGAGCGCAAGGCACGAAGCCGCGATGGCTCACTTCAGCCAGGCCGCAACCCCGAAGGCGATGAGCGCCGAGCCCAGGACGCCGATCCCGCGCTCCTCCATGGTGAGCGGCGCGATCCCCTTGGCGCGCCCGAGCCGCATGAGGACGAGGTCGATCACGAGGGACGCGATCAGCGGCAGGGTGAAGGCCGGCACCGGCACGACCTCGAGCGCCGGCACCTTCGCGATCGCGATCCCGGCGAGCACGCCGAAGGCGAGGAGCGCGGCGACGAAGAGGCGTCCGACGTTCATGTCACCTGCCCTCACCCGGTCGCGGAGCCTGTCCTTGGGCTTGCCGAAAGCAAGACCCGAGGGCGACTCGACCTCTCCCGCAAGCGGGAGGTGATTACGCTTGACTTGCCACCTTTCCCCCGAGCGCGGCCTGTGCGGCGGCGAGCCGCGCGATCGGGACGCGGTAGGGCGAGCAGGAGACGTAGTCGAGGCCGACCTCGGCGCAGAAGCGCACGGAGGCAGGATCCCCGCCGTGCTCGCCGCAGATGCCGAGCTTGATGCCGGGGCGCGTCCGGCGCCCGCGCTCGACGCCGATCCGCACCATCTCGCCGACGCCGTCGCGGTCGATGGTGACGAAGGGGTCTGAGGGCAGGATACCCTTCTGGGTATAGGGGCCCAGAAAGGTCGCGGCGTCGTCGCGGGAAATGCCGAGCGTCGTCTGCGTGAGGTCGTTCGTCCCGAAGGAGAAGAACTCCGCCGTCTCGGCGATCTCGTCGGCCTTGAGGCACGCGCGGGGCAGCTCGATCATGGTGCCGACCTGGTACTCCACGGTCTTGCCCGTCTCCTGGAAGACCGCCGCCGCCATGGCGTCGATGCGCTCCTTGACGAGATCGAACTCGGCCCGCGTGACCACGAGTGGCACCATCACCTCGGGCACCACCGCCTCACCAGTCTTGTCCTGCGCCTCGACCGCGGCCTCGAAGATCGCGCGGGCCTGCATCTCGGCGATCTCCGGGTAGGCGATGGCAAGCCGGCAGCCGCGGAAGCCGAGCATCGGGTTGAACTCGTGCAGCTCCGCGGCACGGCGCTTGAGCTTGTCCGCCGAGGTGCCCATAGCCTTGGCGACCTCGGCGATCTCGGCCTCGGTGTGCGGCAGGAACTCGTGCAGGGGCGGGTCGAGGAGCCGGATCGTCACCGGCAGGCCCGACATGATGGTGAAGAGCTCGACGAAGTCGTGCCGCTGCATGGGGAGCAGCTTCGCGAGCGCCGCGCGCCGTCCGGCCTCGTCGTCGGAAAGAATCATCTCGCGCACGGCGAGGATGCGGTCGCCCTCGAAGAACATGTGCTCGGTGCGGCAGAGCCCGATGCCCTCGGCGCCGAAGTTCCGGGCCGTGCGGGCGTCGAGGGGCGTGTCGGCGTTGGCCCGGACCTTGAGCTTCCTCGCCTTGTCGGCCCAACCCATCAGGGTCGCGAACTCGCCGGACAGCTCGGGCTCGAGCATCGCGACCTGGCCCTGCAACACCTGCCCGGTCGAGCCGTCGATGGTGACGACCTCCCCTTTCTTCAGGGTCACGCCGGCGACGCTCATGGTCTCGGCGCCGTAGTCGACCCGTAAGGAGCCCGCGCCCGAGACGCAGGGCTTGCCCATGCCGCGGGCGACGACCGCCGCGTGCGAGGTCATGCCGCCGCGGGTGGTCAGGATTCCCTCGGCGGCGTGCATGCCGTGGATGTCCTCGGGGGACGTCTCGATCCGCACCAGGATGACCTTGCGGCCGGCCTTCTTGGCGGCCTCGGCCTCGTCGGAGCTGAACACGATCTCGCCCGATGCCGCGCCCGGCGAGGCCGGCAGGCCGGTGGCAAGAACCTTCCGTTCGGCCTTCGGGTCGATGGTCGGGTGCAGGAGCTGGTCGAACGCGGCTGGATCGACGCGGCCGACCGCCTCCGCCTCGGAGATCACCCCCTCGGCCGCGAGCTCGACCGCTATGCGTAGCGCCGCCTTCGTCGTGCGCTTGCCGTTGCGGGTCTGCAGCATCCAGAGCTTGCCGGCCTCGACCGTGAACTCCATGTCCTGCATGTCGCGGTAATGGCGCTCGAGGATGCCGTAGATGCGCACGAGCTCGGCGTAGGCCTCCGGCATCGCCCGCTCCATCGAGGGCTTGTCCGATTTCGAGGCGAGGCGCGCCTTCTCGGTGATGTCCTGCGGCGTGCGGATGCCGGCGACGACGTCCTCGCCCTGCGCGTTGATCAGGAACTCGCCGTAGAGCTCCTTCTCGCCGGTCGAGGGATTGCGGGTGAAGGCGACGCCAGTGGCCGAGGTCGCGCCCCTATTGCCGAACACCATCGACTGCACGTTGACGGCCGTGCCCCAGCTCGCCGGGATGCCGTGCAGCTCGCGGTACTTTTGCGCCCGCGCGTTCATCCACGAGCCGAACACGGCGCCGATCGCGCCCCAGAGCTGCTCGTGCGGATCCTGCGGGAAGGGCTTCCCCAGCTCCTTCTCCACGATCTCCTTGTAGCGCCCGATCAGCGTTTTCCAGTCGTCGTCGGAGAGGTCGGTGTCGAGGGAATAGGCCTTGCGCTCCTTGTAGGCGTCGAGGGCGTCCTCGAAGTGGTGGTGCTCGATGCCGAGCACCACGTTCGAGTACATGGTGATGAAGCGGCGGTAGCTGTCGTAGGCGAAGCGGCGGTCCTCCGACGAGGCCGCGACCGCCTCGACGGTCTCGTCGTTGAGGCCGAGGTTCAGGACCGTGTCCATCATGCCCGGCATCGAGGCGCGGGCGCCCGAGCGCACCGACACGAGGAGCGGCCTCTTCGGGTCGCCGAAGGTCTTTCCCACGAGTCCGCCGACCTCAGCGAGGGCCCGCTCGACTTGCGCCTTCAGCTCCGGCGGATAGGAGCGAGCGTGGTCGTAGTAGTACGTGCAGACCTCGGTCGTGATTGTGAAGCCGGGGGGCACCGGCAGGCCGAGGTTCGACATCTCGGCGAGGTTCGCGCCCTTGCCTCCGAGGAGGTCGCGCATGGCCGCTTCGCCCTCGGCCTTGCCGTCGCCGAAGGTGTACACCCACTTCGTCATCGTTCCGGGTTCCGCTGTCGGGATTGCCGCGCCTGGCGGTGGCGCGGAGGCTTGGACCAAACCTCCCCAAAACGCAACCGGAACGGCCAAGGTTCCCAACGCCAAAGGGCGTCCGGACGGACGTCAGCCGCCTGCGGCCCTCCGCCTCCGCCCTCCCTTCCCCGCCGGAGGAGCGCTCACATCCCGGCCTTGCCCCACAGCTCCTCGAGCCGCGCGTCGCGGCCGCAGCCCCAGCGGTAGTAGCGGTACTTGACCGGGTTCTTGAGGTAGTAGTCCTGGTGGTAGTCCTCGGCGACCCAGAATTCCCGAGCCGGCTCGACCGCAACGACGACCGGCTGCTTGAAGCGCCCGCTCGCCGCAAGCGCCGCCTTGGAAGCCTCGGCGGCGCGGCGCTGCTCGTCGTCGTGAACGAAGATCGCCGGACGGTATTCCGGGCCGCGGTCGCAGAACTGGCCGCCACCGTCGAGGGGATCGACGTTCTTCCAGTACACGTCGAGGAGCTTGTCGTAAGACACCTTCGCCGGGTCGAAGACGACCCGCACCGCCTCCGCATGCCCGGTGCCGCCGGCTCCGACCTGCCGGTAGGTCGCGCCCGCGACCTTGCCGCCGGTGTAGCCGGAGGTGGTCGAGACCACGCCATCGAGCTTGTCGAAGGGCGGCTCCATGCACCAGAAGCACCCGCCCGCGAAGGTCGCGACGGCAAGGCCGGCGGCCGGCGACTCGGCGAGCTTCGTCGGCTCGTCGGCGCGGGCGGCGCCCGCGAGGCCAAGGGTCAGAGCAAGGGCGGCGAGGAGGGACGGGAGGCGGATCATGGAATGCTCCTCGTAGTGCCGGCGCGCCACCTCTCCTGGAAGGAGAGGTTTATGCTCCCTCGGCCGGGCGGAATTTCATGGCGACGCCGTTCATGCAATAGCGCAGGCCGGTGGGCTTAGGGCCGTCCTCGAAGACGTGGCCGAGATGGCCGCCGCAGGTGGCGCAGTGCACTTCGGTGCGGCGCATGAAGAAGGTGTTGTCCTCGGAGGTCTCGACCGCGCCCGGGATCGGCTGGAAGAAGCTCGGCCAGCCGGTGCCGGAATCGAACTTGGTGTCCGAGACGAAGAGGTCCGTGCCGCAGCCGGCACAGACGAAGGTGCCTTTCCGCTTCTCGCGGTCGAGGGGGCTCGTGCCGGCGCGCTCGGTGCCGTGCTGGCGGAGCACGTAGTACTGCTCGGGGGTGAGCTGCCGGCGCCACTCCTCGTCGGAGCGCGACACCGGGAAGACCTTCGCGTCGTGCCCCGCCGCCTCGGAGGAGGAGCCGCCGAGAATTTTCGTGAGCCCGGCGGCCGCGGCCGCGCCGACCGCGCCCAAGCCGAGGTTGCGTCTCGTCATCATGGTCCCTCCGGATGTTTTTCGCTTGAGCCGCAATATGGGCGCACGCGTGAAGCCGCGCCAATCACGGGCGATCACGAAGGCGTTGGAGGCTAGTGCCCCCCCTGCGAGGTGCGGGCGTCCGGCGGCGAGTTGAGGATTTCCATCAGGCTCTGGGCGATGTGGCGGGCCTCCTCGTCCTTGAGCCGCAGCATGAACGGCGGCAGCGGGCCGGCCTGGAGGGCGAGCACCGCCTGCCCGGCCTCGTCGAGGCCGATGTCGATCGAGGGCGAGGTCACGTCGACGAGCTCGCCCTCGACCTCGTCGCCCTCGCCGCCGATCGCGCTCAGCATCTGCCCGAGCGCCTGGAACAGGCCCTGCGCGGTGCGCTGGTCCATGAGCACGGCCGTGTTCTGGTCGCCCTTCTGGAACGAAAGCTGGATGTTCGACCCCTCGAGGGTCAGGGAAATGCCGGCCATGGTCGTCCTGTGTCGCCTTCAAGAGCCGATATAAGCCTCGAAAGCCGGCGGTGCGAGGGCGGCGGCGCCTAGATCTCCAGGAGCGCGTAGGGGCGTCCGGTCGGCTTCTCGATCTGGCGGGCGACGTTATAGACCGGCGCGCCGCCCGGGGTCCGGCCCTCGTAGGCGCCGCGGTGGGCATGGCCGTGCACCACGGCCGAGACCTTGAAGCGGTCGATGGTCTCGGCCAGGCGCGAGGAGCCGAGGAACGGGAAGATTTCGAGCGGCTCGCCCGCGACGGTCTCGGGGATCGGGGAATAGTGCAGCACCACGACCGAGCGCTCGGTGCGCACCGAGCGCATGGCGTTCTCGAGTCGCATCGCCTCGTTGGTGCTCTCCTGGACCATGGTCTTGATGGCGGGCTCGCCGAAGGCGCCGAGCATGCGCCGCCCGAAGCCGCCGACGAAACCCTTGACGCCGACGAAGCCGACGCCCTCGATCTCGCACGACGAGCCGTCGAGGAGGCGAACGCCCGCCGAGCGGATGATCTCCCTGACCTCCTCGACGTGGCCGCACTCGTAGTCGTGGTTGCCGAGCACGGCGACCACCGGGATCGCGCAGGTGCGCAGGTCCTCGGCCAGGATCTCGGCCTCCTTCGGCTTGCCGAGATCGGTGAGGTCGCCGGTCAGCACCAGCACGTCGGCGGCCTTCGCGATCTCGGCGAAGAGCTCCCGGAAGGGCGCCGCCTGGTCTTCCTTGACGTGCAGGTCGCCCATCGCCGCGACCTTCAGCCTGCCGTTGCCTTCAGCCATGTCGGGCCTCAATCGTTGCGCCACTCGCCCTCGCCGCCGACGTCGGCGAAGCCCCATTCCTTGACGTCGATCTCGTAGTCGACGCGGGAGAACATACGTCCGCGGCAGACCTTCATCTGCGGCGGCGGCAGCTCGAGCTGCGCCTGCAGGCGCCCGAGGAGCTCGTCCATGAGCCAGCGCGGGACCTTGTCGCGCTCGGTCGGGTAGATCCAGCGGAAGTTCAGGAGATGCATGAGGAGCACCTCCCAGTGCACCTCCATGTAGGCGAGGAGGCGGCGCCAGTCGATCTGGTCGTGGGCCTTCAGGATCACGTGTGCGACGTCGGCGCCATCGTAGCGGTGGCGGAGCTGGATGAAGCACTTCGACCACACGAGCTCGGTCGGCCCGACGATGCGCACCGGCGTGCCGAAGACCTCGATCTGGCGGGCGTGCTCGAACCACTCGTCGCCGACCGGCATGGTGCCGTTCGAGGAGGCGAAGATCACGTCGAAGAAGTGCGGTCCCTTGTAGACCTTGCCGAGCCAGCGCTCGTCCTCGATCTCGATCGCGTGGCCCTGCTCCTTGAAGTGCGAGAGGATGCGCGGGTAGTCCCCGGCCTTGCAGAACACGTCGAGGTCCTTCGTCGCCCGGCTGATGCCGGTGTAGGCCGCGACCGCGTAGGTGCCGGCCAGCAGAAAGGGGATGCCGAGGTCGGAGAGCTCCCGCAGGGCCTCGGTGTAGAAGGCCTCCGCCTCCGGGTTCTTGAGCGTCGGCTCGGCCCTGGCGTCGAAGGCCTGGACCGGATAGGCGGCCGGACTCTGGGGAGGATCGTGGAGGGTCATGGACACTCGCGGGGCCTTGAGAAGTCACGCGCCAAGCGTGGCCGCTTGCCGGCCGCCCTTCCACAACAAGGCTGATGCGGGCGCGGTTCCCCCGGCCCCAGAGGGCGGCGGGAAGGTTCGCGGCGGCGAATGGCGCCGACGGACCGTCTGCCCTAGGCTGGGGCTTCCGCCATGCCCCTCTCCTCCGATCTCCTCGCCGGCGTCCGCGCCTTCGTGTTCGACGCCTACGGCACGCTGTTCGACGTGCACGCCGCGGTGGCGCGCCATGCGGCGGCGGTCGGCCCCGAGGCGGCGCGGCTCTCCGAGATCTGGCGGGCAAAGCAACTCGAATACTCCTGGGTGCTGTCGCTCGCGGGGCGCTACGAGCCGTTCTGGACGCTCACCGGGCGCGCCCTCGACCATGCGCTCGCGCGCTGCCCCGCGGTCGACCGGGCCCTGCGGCCGGCCCTCCTCGACGCCTACCGCTCGCTTGACGCCTACCCGGAGGCCGCGGGCGTGCTGGCGGCGTTGCGGGGGCGCGGGCTTCGCACCGGCATCCTCTCGAACGGCAGCCCGGAGATGCTCGGGAGCGCCGTCTCGTCGGCGGGCCTGACGGGCCTCCTCGACGCGGTGCTCTCCGTGGACGCGGCCGGCGTCTTCAAGACGAGCCCCCGCACCTACGCCCTTGCCACTTCGGCGCTCGATGTCCGCCCGGACGAGGTCGCCTTCGTGTCCTCGAACCGCTGGGACGTGGCCGGCGCGGCCGCCTTCGGCTTCCGCTGCATCTGGGTCAACCGCTCGGGGCTGCCCGACGAGTACGAGGACCTCGCCCCCGCCGCGACGGTCTCCAGCCTCGCGGGGCTCCTATAGCCTTTGGTTGCAGGGCCGCGACTCTTCGTCTGGGGCTTGCGGGGAACCGAAGGCCCGCCTCCGCTTTGTCGTGACGAAACTGCCAAGCTCGGCCGGGAGGCCCGCCATGTGGCTCTCGAAGACCTTCACCGACTTCGCCACCCACGTCGCCCACGCCTCGGGGCGGCCGCTCACCTTTATCGCGGCGATCGTGCTCATCGTCGTCTGGGGGGTCACGGGGCCGATGTTCGGCTACTCCGACACCTGGCAGCTCGTCATCAACACCGGCACCACCATCGTTACCTTCCTGATGGTGTTCCTGATCCAGAACACCCAGAACCGGGACGGGGCCGCGATCCAGGCGAAGCTCGACGAATTGATCCGCACCTCGGCGGCGCAGAACGTCTACATCGGCATCGAGCGCCTGACCGAGGAAGAGCTGGAGGAGATCCGCAAGCGCTGCGAGGAGCGCGCCAAGGGCTTCAAGGCGGCCAAGGCCGAGAAGGCCGCCGACGTGGCGCAGGACCAAGCCAACAAGAAGGCCGCCGCGGCGGCGCACCGCGCCGCTTCGTGAGCTACCGCCGCGCCGGCACCCGGCTCGCCTGGCTCAACGCCACCTGCCAGCCGGCATCGCCCTTGAAATAGACCACCACCCAGCGGAACAGGGACGGCTTGCCCGTGGCGGCGTCCCGGATTGGGCTCGCGCCGGTCGCGACCGCCGTCGCCGAGCCGTAGACCTGGACCGACAAGCCGTCCTCGGGCGCGGTCTCGATCGCGGGCTCGCCGGCGACGAGCAGCGCGATGCGCTCGGCCTTGAGGTCGGCGCGGCCGGAATCGCGCATGTGCATGAAGTTGTCGGCATAGAGCGCCTCGAGGACGGCCCTGTCCTTCGCGGCGGCGGCGGCACGGATCTTCTCGCGCAGGGCCAGAACCTCCTGGGTCGCCGAGACCCCACCGGCAGGCGCGCGCGGGCTCGTCTGCGCCGCCGCCGCAAGGGGCGCGGCCGAGGCGCCTGCGAGGAGACCTGCGAGGGCGGCGCGGCGGGAGAGCGGCACGTCCGCCTCAGGCGCCAAGCGCCGCGAGGATGCGGGCCCAGCTCCGCGTCCCCTTGTGGAAGCTTTTCAGGTCGTACTTCTCGTTCGGCGAATGCAGCCGGTCGTCGTCGAGGCCGAAGCCGACGAGGAGGGTGTCGAGGCCGAGCGTGCGCTTGAAGTCGCCGACGATCGGGATCGAGCCGCCGGAGCCGATCGTCACCGCCTCGGTGCCCCACTCCTGCGACAGCGCCGCCTTCGCCTTCTTCAGCACCGGCATGTCGTAGGGGAGCTGGATCGCGCGCGAGCCCTTGTGGCGGATGATCTCGACCGAGCAGTCCTCAGGGATCCTCTGCCGCACGAAGGCCTCGAACCCTTCCGTGACCCGCGCCGGGTCCTGCTCGCCGACGAGGCGGAAGGAGATCTTGGCGCGGGCCTCGCCGGCGATGACGGTCTTCGTCCCCTCCCCGGTGTAGCCGCCGACGATGCCGTTCGCGTCGCAGGTCGGGCGCGACTGGATCTGCTCGATCAGCATGCGGTCGCGCTCGCCCGCCGGAATGCGCAGGCCGACCTGCCCCAAAAAATCCTCGGGAGTGAGATCGAGCCGGCGCCACTCCTCCAGCACCTGAGGCGGCATCTCCTGGACGCCCTCGTAGAAGCCCGGCACCGCGATGCGGCCGGTCTCGTCGTGGAGGTCCGCGACGATCTTCGCGAGCACGTGGATCGGGTTGCGCGCGGCGCCGCCGAAGAGGCCCGAGTGCAGGTCGCGGTCGGCGCAGCGCACGACCACCTCGTAATAGGCGAGGCCGCGCAGGGAGGCCGTAATGGCGGGGGTATTCTGGTCCCACATGCCGGTGTCGCAGACGAGGGCGACCTGCGCCTTCAGCTCGTCGCGGTTCGCCTCGACGAAGGCCGGCAGGTTCGGCGAGCCCGACTCCTCCTCGCCCTCGATCATCATCGTGATGCCGACCGGCAGCTCGCCGGCGGTCGCTTTCCAGGCCCGGCAGGCCTCGACGAAGGTCATGACCTGGCCCTTGTCGTCGCAGGCGCCGCGGGCGCCGATGACCTTGCGCCCGTCCGGCAGGGTCCGGATCGCCGGCTCGAAGGGCGGCGTCTCCCACAGCTCCAGCGGATCGACCGGCTGCACGTCGTAGTGGCCGTAGAACAAGACGTGCGGGGCGCCGGGCTTGCGCCAGTGCGCCATCACGACGGGATGCCCGGGGGTGTCGCGCACCGAGGCCTCGAACCCCATCGCGGCGAGGTCCCCCTTGAGCCATTCGGCGGCCCGGCGGCAGTCCGCCGCATAGGCCGGATCGGTCGAGATCGAGGGGATGCGCAGCCACTGGAACAGCCGCTGCAGCGAGTTGTCGAGGTCCTTGTCGACATCGGAGAGGACTTGGTCGAGGTTCGGCATCATCGTCTCTCGTCATGGCCGTCTCGGGGCTCGATCCGAAGATCGGCGCGGCCATCCGGCACGGCTGCTGCAATCGGGCGTCTGGACCGCCGGGTCAAGCCCGGCGACGACGAAGGCGGCGGCTCCCTCAGCGCCGCTTCTTCGAGCCGCCGGAGCCCTGGATCATGTCCGAGATGTCGCTCATGAAGTCGCCGGAGCGGTCCCGACCGCCCGCATCGAGATCGGCCGCCCGCGAGCGCCGCCCGCCGCCACCCCCTCCCCCACCGCCCATGATGCCGCCGAGGACGTTGCGCAGGATCGCGCGGGTGATCTGCGTGCCGACCGAGCGCGCGGCCGACGTCGCCATCGAGCGGATGACGAGCTCGGTCGTCGACATGCGCTGGGAGCCCGAGCCAGAGCCTTTGGCTGCCCCCTTGCCCCCGGCCGGAGGCGCGCCGCCGCCGAGGGCGTCGGTGATGCGGCCGAGGATGCCGCCGAGGCCGCCCGAGCTCGCCGCCTCTTGCGCGGGGTGCTCGGCCATCTCCTTGCGCTTCGCCAGCATCTCGTAGGCGCTCTCGGAATCGACCGCCTCGTCGTACTTGCCGCGAAGCGGACTCGCCTGGAGGATCGCCTTGCGCTCGGCCTCCGTCACCGGCCCGACGCGCCCGGCGGGCGGCGCGATCAGCGTGCGCTCGACCATGGAGGGCGTGCCGCGCTCCTCGAGCGTCGAGACGAGGGCCTCGCCGACGCCGAGCTCCATGATGGCCTTGGCGGCGTCGAAGGCCGGGTTCTGCCTGAACGTCTCGGCGGCGGCGCGCACCGCCTTCTGATCGCGCGGGGTGAAGGCGCGAAGGGCATGCTGGGCGCGGTTGCCGAGCTGCGCCAGCACGGTCTGCGGCACGTCGAGGGGGTTCTGCGTCACGAAGTAGACGCCGACGCCCTTCGAGCGGATGAGCCGCACCACCTGCTCGACGGCGTCGAGGAGCGGCTTCGGGGCGTCGTTGAAGAGGAGATGCGCCTCGTCGAAGAAGAACACGAGCTTCGGCTTGTCGAGGTCGCCGACCTCGGGCAGGGCCTCGAACAGCTCGGACAGCATCCACAACAGGAACGAGGCGTAGAGCCGCGGCTTCGTCATCAGCTTGTCGGCGGCCAGGATGTTGATGTGGCCACGCCCGTCGCGGTCGGTCTTCATGAAATCCGCGAGGCTCAGCGCCGGCTCGCCGAAGAATTCTTGAGCGCCCTGGTTCTCCAGCATGAGGAGCTGGCGCTGGATCGTGCCGATCGAGGCCGCGGCGAGGTTGCCGTACTTCGCCTCGACCTCCTTCTCGTTCTCGGCGATGAAGGCGAGGAGCGCGCGCAGGTCCTTGAGGTCGATGACCGGAAGATGCGCGTCGTCGGCGACCCGGAAGGCGATGTTGAGGATGCCCTCCTGCACGTCGTTGAGCTCGAGGAGACGGGCGACGAGGAGCGGCCCCATCTCGGAGATGGTGGCGCGGATCGGGTGCCCCGCTTCGCCGAAGAGGTCCCAGAACACCACCGGGAAGCGGTCCGGCTCGTACGCGACCCCGATCTCCTGCGCCCGCTTGACGAAGGGCGCCTTCGCCTCGCCGGCCTGCGACACGCCCGAGAGGTCGCCCTTGATGTCGGCGGCGAAGACCGGCACGCCGTTATTGGAGAAGCCCTCGGCGAGCACCTGGAGGGTCACGGTCTTGCCGGTTCCGGTCGCACCGGCGACGAGGCCGTGCCGGTTCGCGAGCTTGAGGTCGAGATATTCCGGCTTCGTGCTCCTGCCGATCAGGATCTTGCCGTCTTCGGGCATGGTGGCTCCCTTGGATTCGGAGGAGTTGTAGGCGTTCGCGCCCCGCCCGTCATCCTCGCGCGCGCGGCGCCTGGCCGAGGACCTCGTGGGCCAGAAGGCGCTCCATCCCCCGTATCCTCGGCTCTTCGCCTTCGCGCTCCGGCCGAGGATGACGGCGCGAAGGGCAGCTTGATTTCCCCCGCGCCCCGTCCGAAACATCGCCCGAACCACAGGAGTTACGCCATGGAAGAGCTTCTCGCCCGGGTCACGAAGGCCACGGGCCTCGACCCCGCGACCGCGACCCGCGCCATCGGCATCATCCTGGCCTTCCTGCGCAAGGAGGGGCCGCAGGCCGAGGTCGACCAGCTCTTGGCCGCGATGCCGGGTGCCGAAGAGGTCATGGCGCAGTCGGGCGACGGCGGGCCGGGCTCGCTCGTCGGCGGCCTCATGGGCATGGGCGGGGGCGTCATGGCGCTCGGCGGCGAGCTCATGGGCGCCGGCGTCTCCATGGGCCAGATGCAGCCCTTGGGCCGCGAGCTCTTCGCCTACGGCCGCGAGAAGGCCGGCGAGGACGTCATGGGCCCGATCGTCGGCTCGATCCCGGGCCTGAGCCAGTTCGTGTAATCGCCTCTCCCGCTTACGGGAGAGGCGATTACAGCACGAGCACCAATCCCGAAATTGCGAGCAGCGCCGCGAGCACCTGGCGAAAGCGGCGCTCGTCGAGGCGGCCGTAGATCGCCCAGCCGGCCCATGAGCCGGCCAGCAGCGCCGGGATCGTAGCCGCGAACATGGCGAGGCTCGCGCCGTCGACCGCGACGCCGCCGAGGAGCGCGAGCGAGGTCAGCTGGGCCAGGAAGATGAAGGGCTGGCATACGCCGCGGATCGTCTCCTTGGACCAGCCGCGAAGCTGCGCCCAGATCGTCGGCAGCACCCCCGAGAAGCCGCCAAGCCCGCCGAGGATCCCGCCGAGGAAGCCGACCGTTCCATCGGCGAGCCGCCCGCCGTGGGCGACGTGCGGCAGCCGCGGCGCGACGAGGGCGAACACGCCGTAGGCGAGGAGGAAGACGCCGAGGCATGTCTTCAGGAGCCCCGGGTCGGTGCGGGTCAGGAGCCAGATGCCGATCGGGATGCCGAAGAGCCCACCGGCGAGGAACGGCCACAGCCTTTGCGGCTCCAGGGTCCGGCGCATGAGCCAGATCGAGGCGAGATGCAGGCATACGCCGCTCGCCAGCACCAGCACCGCCGTCTGCAGCGGGGTGAGCACGTGCAGCCACACGGACGAGGCGACGAGCGCGAAGGCGAAGCCCGCGCCCCCGACCGCGAGTGCCCCGAGGAAGGCTCCGAGCCAGAGAATACCGACGAGCTTGAAGGTGAGGACGCCGAAGGCAGCGCTCACTCCGCCGCCTCGCGCAGGAGCGTCTCGCCGGGCGAGACTCGGGTGAAGGCGACGGGCTCGGTCGCGACCGCGATCTTTTCGTCCGCGAGCCGCGCCACGGTGTAGCGCGAGGTCGAAAGGTCGCCCGTCGCAGGAAAATCCTCGCGGAAGTGGGCGCCGCGTGAGTCCTCCCGGGCGAGCGCCGCGGCGGCGATGGATTTCGAGACCAGGACGAGGTTCTTGAGGTTCAGCCAGTCGTGCCAGGTGAGATTGTAGGCGCGGTTGCCGTCGGCGACGCCGGATTGGTCGAGCGCACCGTCGAGACCGTCGAGCACGGCAAGGCCACGTCGCAGGCCCTCCGCCGTCCGCAGAATGCCGACGTCGTCCCACATCGCCTCGTAGAGGCGCTCGCGGATTGCCTCGATGTCGCCCGGCGCCTTCCGGAACGGCGCCTCGACATGATCGAGGGCGGCCTCGACCGCCAAGGGGTCGGGATCGGCATGCCTCCCTGGCGCGCGCGCGAACGGCGCCATGGCGTCGCCGGCGAGGCCGCCGAACACGGTCGAGTTCGCGACCCCGTTGCCGCCGAGGCGGTTCGCGCCGTGGACGCCGCCGGTGTCCTCGCCGGCGGCGAAGAGCCGATGCATGGGCGTCGCACAGTCCGGTCCGAACACGACGCCGCCCATCATGTAGTGCGCCGTCGGCACCACCTCGACGCGGCCGCTTGCCAGGTCGAAGCCGCAGTCGGCGCAGCGCTCGACCATGCCCTTGAAGGCCCGGCGCACGCTGTCCGGCCCGAGGTGCGCCATCTCGATCCACACCCCGCCGTTCGGCGTCGCAAAGCCCTTGCGGATGCGGTCCTGGATCGAGCGGCTGACCACGTCGCGCGTCGCGCGCTCGGCGCGCTCGTCGTAGGACGCCATGAAACGCGCGCCGGTGCCGTCGAGGAGATGGCCGCCGGCCCCGCGCAGCCCCTCCTCCAGCACCGTCCCGGTCATGCGCGTGCCGGGGCCGGCCAAGAGGCCGGTCGGGTGGAACTGTACCATCTCCATGTCACGCAGCGGCAGGCCGGCGCGGAGCGCCATGGCGAGGCCGTCGCAGGACTTGTCGCCGGAGGGGGTGTGGTACTTGTACATGGTCGGCCCGCCGCCGGTGGCCAAAAGCGTGGCCTTGGCGCGGACCATGAGGGCTGAGCCGGTGCGCATGTCGAGCATGAGCACGCCGGCAAGCCCCGAGCCGTCGGCCGCCGGGACGAGCGCCACGGCACGGTGGTCCTCGAGCCGGCGCACGTCGCGGCGCCAGACCTGCTCGGCTAGGCGATTGACGATCTCGATGCCGGTGAGGTCCCCTTTATGCACCGTGCGGTCGAAGGTCTGCCCGGCGAAGGCCTTCTGGTGGACGGTGCCGTCCGGGTTGCGGTCGAAGAAGCAGCCGAGCTCGTTCTCCAATTCGCGGATGCGCACCTGCGCCTCAGTGACCAGGAGCCAGGCGAGATCCTGGTCGTTGAGCCACTTGCCGCCCTCGACCGTGTCCATGAAGTGGCGCTCGACGGAGTCGCCCGGGGCGAGGGCCACGTTGTAGCCGCCCTGCACCATGCGGGTGCAGCCGCACTTCCCCAGGAGCCCCTTCACCGCGATCGTCACGTCGAGCTCCGGCGCCGCCTTCTTGGCGTGCAGCGCCGCGAACAGCCCCGCGCCGCCCGCGCCGAGGATGAGGATGTCGGTGTCGAGGCTTCCGAGGCGCCTCAAGGCTCGACGTCCTGTCGGCGGAACCCGCGAGCGTAATGGGCGAGCCGCGCGTAGCTCGAATAGGTCTGGTGCTTCCGGTACGGGCCGAACTTGAAATACTGCTTTCCCGGGCCGCTCGCCGCAAAGCCGATCCGTCCCTTCACGGTGGCGACCGGCTGCCCGTCGGCCCAGACCTCAACCAAACTCGACGCGCCGTCCAGGTGGATATGGTAGAGCATCGTGACCCAGCGCCCGAACGCGTCGGGCAGGAAGCCGAGGGTCGAGACCTCCACGTCCCGCCGGCACGGAGCCGGCGTCTCGTGGCCGTCGATGCGGGCGGTTGGCCCGTGGGACACGTCGAGCTCGTCGTGCCCGATCGACGGCAGCTCAGCCGGAGGAGTCGAGGCCTCCGGCCGGCCTGGGCCGGCGAGCATCATGGAATGCCCCTCCGAGCCCCCGGGCGGCTTCACGGCGTTGCGGTCGACCGCGATCCAGATCCGGCATTGCCTATCGTCGCGCGCGCGGTCCGGGGCCGTGTTGTCCTGCTCGACGGTGATCGAGAAGGCGCGGCCGTTGAATCGCTGCGCGATGACGGGACTGTCTCCGGTTGCGCTGTTGTTCTGTTTCCATTGCCCGATCACGAGCCGTTCGGCGCTGGCTGGAAGATCGGGATCGACGAAGAACGAGAAGCGATACCAGACCTCCGTCCCCAACCCGAGCCTCACGTCGTCGGCTTCCCAGAGCTCGGCCCGTTCGTCGTTCTTCTCCGGTTCGAAGACGCCGCCGTCCGTCTTGCACCCGGGATGGGCGAGGAGCAGGGCGAAGACGCGCAGGTCCTCGCGGGGGTGCACCGTCATCTCCACGGCTCTGAAACGCGCTCCCTCGGCCTGCACGATCTTGAACGCGTTCTCCGGACGGCGGCAGACGAACCAGTTCCTGGCCGAGATCTCGTCGGTGGTGAAATCGTCCTTGATGGTCTGGGCCGAAACGTGCCCCGAGCCCATGATCGGCGCAGCCGCGAGGCAGGCCGCGAAGAGGCCGTTGCGCAACGGCCTCACAGCGAGAC
>DASVPW010000217.1:0-66365 GCA_036389455.1 Beijerinckiaceae bacterium | reverse complement strand
GTAGACGATGTAGGAGTGGCCGACGACCCAGCCGACGTCGGAGGCGGCCCAATAGACCTCGCCGGGCTCGACGCCGTAGAGGTTCTTCATCGACCATTTGAGCGCGACCATGTGGCCGCCGTTGTCGCGCACGACGCCCTTCGGCCTTCCCGTCGTGCCCGAGGTGTAGAGGATGTAGACCGGGTCGGTGGCCGCGACCGGGACGCAGTCCGCGCGCTTGCCCGCTCCCTTCGCCGCCGCGACGGCCTCCGCCCAGTCGAGGTCGCGCCCGGCCTTCAGCGGCGCTTCGGCCTGGGGACGCTGCCAGATGAGGCAGCGCTCGGGCTTCTCGCGCGCAAGCTCGATCGCCTCGTCGAGGAGCGGCTTGTAGGGGATGACCCGGGCCGCCTCGATGCCGCAGGACGCCGAGAGGATCGCCTTCGGGGCGCAATCGTCGATGCGCGTCGCGAGCTCCTTCGGGGCGAAGCCGCCGAACACCACGGAATGGACCGCGCCGATGCGCGTGCAGGCGAGCATGCCGATCACGGCCTCCGGGATCATCGGCATGTAGAGGATGACGCGGTCGCCCTTGCCGACGCCGAGTTCCCCGAGGACCGCGGCAAGGGTCGCGACCTCGTCGCGAAGCTCGCGGTACGTGATGGCGCGGGTCTGGCCCGTGACCGGGCTGTCGTAGACGATCGCCGCCTGCTCGGCGCGGCCGCGCTCCACATGCCGGTCGACCGCGTTGTAACAGGTGTTGCACACCGCGCCGACGAACCAGCGGCCGTACACGCCGGCGCCCGGATCGAAGATCTTCTCGGCCGGCTTCATCCAGTCGATCTCGCGCGCGGCCTCCGCCCAAAAGCCCTCCGGATCGCGTTGCCAGCGCGCATAGAGGTCCCGATAGCGGCTCGTCCCCGTATCACTGCGTAAGAGCGCGGAGGTGGCGGTCATGGCGATCTCCCGATCAACGGCTTGGCGTTCGGCTGCCTCTGAGACGTATGGCGCGTAATCTGGGTTGCCAACGGCCGAAATTGTCAATGCGATAGGTCAAGGCGGCTACTTCCAGAAGACCGCCACTGCGCCGCTTTCCGTTACTTCCCGCCGGCTCGGCACGCTATTGTTTACAGCATCACCAATTTAGATTAATGTCTCTCGCTGTATTATTGCGGGGAGGCAACCATGGCCTGCAACAATTGCGAGATTTCCTTCCAAGGCACTCAATCGGTTGTCACCAGCGTATCGAAATCGGGCAGCACCGCCACCCTCTCGGTCGGCAATCAGGGCCGCAACATCGTCCTGATGGTCCGCATCGTCCTATGCGTGCAGAGTAGCGGTGGAATGTCGCTTCTGTTCTTGCGGGCTCCTCCCAACGGGATTTCATGGATGTATCCATCGAGCTATTTGGAGCCGGGAATTACAGCGACCTACTACGTCCTTTCCGGCCTCCCGACGGGTGCGATTGTCCAGGCCCAGGCCGAATACATCGAGATCGAGGGGAGGTCGCGCAGTTGCGACGCATGACAGACGTGAGGTGATGCTATGGCTACCGGGTATTGGAAGCTCGATGTCGATCGCGAGGTCTCGTCCGCCGATGTTCATTCACATCTCAACGGACCGTTCACTGTGCTGCGCATTGATTCCCGCGGCGGCAAGACCATCATCTACTTTAGCGGAGAGGGTAAGGACGCCAGCAGTGCGGCGACCAAGCTGAAGGCAGCTGTCGTGAAACTGGATGATGCGACGAAACTGTAGGCGCTGACGTTCGACTCTCTCCTACTCCGCCGCCTCCGGCAGGGCCGGCACTTCGCAGCCGGTCGCGCAGCAGCGGCCCGGCTGCTTCGAGACGCGCCGGCCCTCGTCCAGCACGCCGCGGTCGAGGAGGCGCTCGACGAGGCCGGCCTTCTCCATGACCGGGTAGTTGCGCCAGATCTCGCGCTTCATGGCCTCGGGCGAGCCGCCGCCGTGCAGCGAGATGAGGGAGTACCAGCCGCCCTGGTGCGAGGCCGTGAGGTCCTCGACGAGCCGCGCCACCTCCATGCGCTTCTCCGCCGGCACGTCGGGGCGGCCGGCGAGCACGGCCGAAAGCGAGCCCGCGGTCTCGGGGTTGTGGTCCTCGTCGGGGCCGGGGAGGGCCACCACGAGCCCGCCCGACACGTAGTGGGCGAGGCGGTGCATGTCGTAGATCTGGGTCGCGAGCAGCAGCTTGCCGACGTTGGCGAAGACCGTGTCGGGCATGACCGAGCCGCCTGCGTCCTTGAGGCAGTAGACGGACGCCGCGACGCCGCAGGCGAAGAAGCCCTCGACGATTTTGATGAGGTCGACCATGGCGTCGCGGACGTGGCCGTGACGCTCGGGGTCGAGGCCGTTCGCCTCGATCATGAGGGCGCCGGCCCCGATCAGGAGGTCGCCGAAGCCCGCCCGGGCGCCGATGCAGGAGTGGCGGTGGTGAGTCGCATAGGAGGTGGTGAGGTATCCCGCCTCCTCGGTCTCGCCCGCCATGAAGACGCGGCCCCACGGCACGAACACGTCGTCGAAGATCACGACGCCGACCGACTGGCCGTATTTCGCCGAGAATTTCGCCCCTGCCTCGCCCGGGCGCCCGGCGGGCTTCGCCACGATGGTGACGCCCTCGGCGTCGACCGGCACGGCGCAGCACACCGCGAAGTCCGCGTCCTCGGGCGTCATGGTGCGGCAGGGCATGACCAGGAAGGCGTGCATGTAGGGCGCGCCGGTGACGATCGCCTTCGTGCCGCGGATCACGATGCCGTCCGGCCGCCGCTCCTTGATATGCACGTAGACGTCGGGGTTCGCCTGCGCTCCCGGCCGCTTCGAGCGGTCGCCCTTGGCGTCCGTCATGGCGACGCCGAGCGTCAGGTCCTGGTCCTGGACCTCGTGCATGTAGGCGAGGAAGCGCTCGTGGTAGTCGGTGCCGTGCGCGTCGTCGGCCCGCCTCGTCGCCTGGAAGAGGCCGTTGAACGCGTCGTGGGTGAGGTAGCGCACCGCGCAGCCCGACTCCCGGCAGACGAGCCGCACCGCCTCGAGCTTGTACAGGAGGTCGGTCGAGGTCTCGTCGATGTGGAGCATGCGGTTGACCGTCTTGCCCGACGTGCCCTGGCGGGCGGTCATCAGCGCCGCGTGCTCCGGCCGCAGCGCGTAATCGTAGGTGACGCCGACGCCGGCGATGCCGGGAGCGAGCAGCGGCTCGTCGGCGACGCTCTCGACCCTTCGGCCGTTCACGAACACGCGCGGTGACAGGCGGCGCAGCGACTCGCGGTAGTCCGCGGCGGACATGAGCATCGGCGTTTCTCTCCCGTTCGGTTTCGTGTTTAGCATCCTTGTGGCCTCAACGGGAGGATGGGCGTGACCCTTGCCGCCGCCGAATCGGCGCTGCTCCTCATCGACCTGCAGCAGCGCCTGATGCCGTCGATCGCCGGCGCCGAGGCCGTGGTGGCGAACGCCCGCCGCCTGGCCGAGGCTGCCCGCCTCCTCGGCGTGCCGGTGCTCGCGACCGAGCAGAACCCGGCCGGCCTCGGCGGCAACGTCGCGGAGATCGCGGCGCTCGCCTCCCGGACGCTCGCCAAGAACTTCTTCGACGCGACCCGCGAGACAGACTTCAAGGCGTTCCTGCCGGCGGAGCGTCCGAGGATCGTGGTGGCGGGCTGCGAAACCCACGTCTGCGTCATGCAGACGGTGCTGGGCCTCCTTGAGAGCGGCCGCCAAGTCGCCCTCGTCCGCGACGCCGTCGGCTCCCGCAGCGAGGCGAACCGCGACGCGGCGCTCGCCCGCGCCGAACGCCACGGCGCCGACCTCGTCACCACCGAGATGGTGGTCTTCGAGTGGCTCGAGACGAGCGACCACCCGCAGTTTCGCAAGGCGTTGCGGCTGGTGAAGTGAGTGATAGGGGTTGGTCGGCCCTGTCACGGATGTTAAATTGGGAATGTCCAATCGAGACCGCACCATGTCTGAGAGCAAGACGATCACCATCGATCTCGGAGAGATGCAGGACAGCCTCGACGCGCGCATGGCGTCAGGCGCCTACAAATCGGCCGACGAGGTCGTGCGGGAGGCGCTGCGGGCATTGGACCGGGAGGAGCAGGCCCCCGAGCTCGACAACGATTTCCTGCGCCGGAAGGTCGAGGAATCCCTCGCCGATCCGCGCCCGAGCGTCCCCGCCAAAAAGGTTTTCGAGCGCCTCGAACGCAAGCATCAGGCACGGATGAAAGCCGGACGCCGTGCCGTATGAGGTCATCTTCCGCGCCACCGCGGAAGCCGATCTCGACGCCATCGACGACTTCATCGCACAGGACAGTCCGGAACGCGCCTTCGCGTTCGTCGCTCGAATCCGGGCTCGATGCGAGAGCCTCGTTGACTTCCCTCATCAAGGCACTCGACGAGACGACATCTCTCCCGGCCTTCGAACGTTCGGCTTCGAGCGGCGTGCCACGATCGCATTTCGGATCGAGGGCAACACGGTCGAGATCGTGAGCGTGCTCTACGGCGGGCGCGACCTTACGGCTGAGATGTTCGAGTAGTCCGCTCTCATGATCGCCGATCCCCTCTTCTACGCCGCCGCAGTGCCGGCGGTGATGCTCATGGGGCTGTCGAAGGGCGGGTTCTCGGGGATCGGGCTCCTGTCGCTGCCGCTCATGGCGCTCGTGATCTCGCCCGTGCAGGCGGCGGCCGTGATGCTGCCGATCCTGATCGTGCAGGACGTGGTGTCGGTGTGGTCGTTCCGGCGCGACGTCGACCGGACGAACCTTTCGATCCTGCTGCCGTCCTCGGCCGTCGGCATCGCCGCGGCCTGGCTCCTCGCCGCGAAGGTGTCGGACGCGGCGGTCGCGTTCGCGGTCGGCGCCGTCTCGATCGCCTTCGCGGTCCGGCGGCTCGCCGCCGAGCGCCGGACGCCGCCGCCCCGGAAGGCCGGCATCGCGGCCGGCTGGTTCTGGGGCCTTATCGTCGGCTTCACCAGCATGATCGCGCACGCCGGCGGGCCGCCGTTCCAGATCTACGTCATGCCGCAGCGCCTCAGGCGCGACGTCTTTGTCGGCACCGGCGCGATCCTCTTCGCCGCCATCAACTGGCTCAAGGTGCCGCCCTATTGGGCGCTCGGCCAGTTCACCCGGGAGAACCTCCTGACCTCGGCGGCGCTCTTCCCCCTCGCCCTCGCCTCGACCTTCGCCGGGGTCTGGCTCGTGCGGCGGGTCCCGGCCGAGCGCTTCTACGCCATCATCTATGGACTCCTGGTGCTGGTCGGGGGAAAGCTTGTGTGGGACGGCTGGGCGGGCCTCCACGGACATTGAGGGACCGGAATGGGCGTTTGGCGCGCGCTCGCGCTGACGGCAATGGTGTGGGCGGTGCCCGCGCTGGCCTTCGACCTCCAGGGCCACCGCGGCGCCCGGGGGGTCGCCCCGGAGAACACGCTTCCCGGCTTCGCCAAGGCCCTCGCGATCGGCGTCTCGACCCTCGAGCTCGACCTCGGCCTCACCAAGGACGGCGTCGTCGTGGTGCACCACGACGCGCGGCTCAACCCGGACACCACGCGGGGTCCCGACGGCCAGTACCTGACCGAGGTCGGGCCGGCGATCCATTCGCTCACCCTGGAGGAGCTTCGCCGCTATGACGTCGGACGCCTGAAGGCCCGCACGCCCTATGCCCGCCGCCTGCCGGCGCAGGAGCCGGCGGACGGCGCCCGCATCCCGACCCTTGCCGAGGTGTTCGACCTCGCGAAGCGCGCCGGCGCCGGGCACGTGCGCTTCAACCTCGAGACCAAGCTCGCGCCCGGGAGCCACGACACGCCGGAGCCCGAGCCGTTCGCCCGCGCCGTCGCCGAGACGGTGCGGGCGGCCGGCATGTCCGAGCGCGTCACGGTGCAGAGCTTCGACTGGCGCACCCTGAAGGCGTTCGAGCGGATCGCGCCGGAGCTTCCCCGCTCGTGCCTGACGAGCGAGGGCCACTTCGACACCATGCAGCGCGGAATCGACGGCCCCTCGCCCTGGACCGCCGGCCTCGACATCGACGCCTACGGCTCGGTGCCGGCCCTGGTGCACGCCGCCGGTTGCCAGATCTGGTCGCCGTCCTTCCGCGACTTGACCGAAGAGCGGATGGTCCGCGCGAAGGCGCTCGGCCTTCAGGTCCTGCCCTGGACCGTCAACGCACCCGAGGCCATGGCCCAGCTCGTCGACTGGGGCGTCGACGGCCTCATCACCGATTACCCCGACCGCGCCCGCGCGGCGCTTGCCCAGAAGGGCATCCCGCTTCCCCCGCCTGTTGCGCTGCGGTAAGCCGTGACGGCGCCGATCGGGCCCGTGCGGCCCGCCACCGTCCGCCGGGACTGTCCAGGGGCAAGAGATGACCACGCCGTACGACCGCGACCTCGACCGGAACCCCGCGAACTTCCAGCCGCTCACGCCGCTGACCTTCCTGGAGCGCTCGGCCGCCGTGTTCCCGGAGCGCACGGCGATCGTCCACGGCCGCCTGCGGCGCTCGTACCGGGATTTCTACGCCCGCTCGCGGCGGCTCGCCTCGGCGCTCGAGAAGCGCGGAGTCGGGCGCGGCGACACGGTCGCGGTGATGCTCGCCAATACCCCGGCGATGCTCGAGTGCCACTACGGCGTGCCGATGGCCGGCGCCGTGCTCAACACCCTGAACACCCGCCTCGACGCCGCGATCATCGCCTTCTCCCTCGACCACGGCGAGGCCAAGGTGCTGATCACCGACCGCGAGTTCTCGGGAATCATCAAGGCGGCGCTTGCCCAGTGCAAGGCGAAGCCCCTCGTCGTCGACTACGACGATCCGGAGTTCAAGGGCGCCGGCGAGCGCCTCGGCGAGCTGGACTACGAGGCGTTCCTCGCCGAGGGCGACCCGGACTTCGCGTGGCGGATGCCCGACGACGAGTGGGACGCGATCTCGCTCAACTACACCTCGGGCACCACCGGCGATCCGAAAGGCGTCGTCTACCACCACCGCGGCGCCTACCTCCTGGCGCTCGGCAACGTCGTGACCTGCGGCATGGGCAAGCACCCGGTCTACCTGTGGACGCTGCCGATGTTCCACTGCAACGGCTGGTGCTTCCCGTGGTCGATCTCGATCGGGGCCGGCACGCACGTGTGCCTGCGCTACGTCCGGGCCGACGCCATGTACGCGGCCCTCGCGGAGCACGAGGTCACGCACCTGTGCGGCGCCCCGATCGTGATGTCGCTGCTCCTCAACGCGCCGGACGCCGAGAAGCGCCCGCTGCCGCACACGGTGCAGTTCTTCACCGCGGCGGCGCCGCCGCCCGAGGCGGTGCTCGCGGCGATGCGGGACGCCGGCTTCAACGTCACCCACCTCTATGGCCTGACCGAGACCTACGGCCCCGCCGTCATCAACGACTGGCACGAGGAGTGGAACGCCCTCACGGGCGCCGACTACGCCGCCAGGAAGGCGCGGCAGGGCGTGCGCTACGTGACCCTCGAGGGCCTCGACGTGATGGACCCCGACAAGGTGACGCCGGTGCCGGCGGACGGCGAGACCATGGGCGAGGTCATGTTCCGCGGCAACGTGGTGATGAAGGGCTACCTCAAGAACCCCTCGGCCTCGGCCGCCGCCTTCGCGGGCGGCTGGTTCCACTCGGGCGACCTCGGGGTCCGGCACCCGGACGGCTACATCCAGCTCAAGGACCGCTCCAAGGACATCATCATCTCGGGGGGAGAGAACATCTCCTCGATCGAGGTCGAGGACGCCCTCTATAAGCACCCGGCCGTGCAGGCGGCGGCGGTCGTCGCGAAGCCCGACGAGAAATGGGGCGAGACCCCCTGCGCCTTCGTCGAGCTCAAGCCCTCCGAGATGGTCTCGGCCGAGGAGCTCATCGGCTGGTGCCGCGAGAAGCTCGCCCGCTACAAGGTGCCGCGCCACGTGATCTTCATGGAACTGCCGAAGACGTCGACCGGCAAGGTGCAGAAGTTCAGGCTCAGGGAGATGGCGAAGGAGATCTGACCGCCTCTCCGAGCGGATCCGCGACGGCCGCGGTCTGCGCCCGCTCCGGACGGAGCAGGTGGTCCGCGATGGGCCCCATGATCAGGAGGCCGAGCGACCAGCCGACCGCCACGGCGATGTAGATCTCGGCCCTGCCGATCTCCCAGCCTATGGTCCATTTCGCGGCCGCGAGGACGAGCGCCGCGACGATGAGCGCCGCGGAGATGCCGGTGGTCGGCGCCGCGCCCCAGCGGCGGTCGATCGCGAGCCCCCCGGCGAGCCCTTTGACGACCCAGGGCAGCCCGCCCAGGATGATGACGCCCTCGGCCTCGGCGAGCGTCAGTTTCACGAACGCGCCGTTCTCCCCGAACGGCAGATGCCCTCCGGTCGCAACCAGCATGAGGAACATGGAGCCGAAGCCGGCGACCGCCGCGGTCGCCGCTCCCATCAGGGCCGCGCAGGAGACCCGGCGCCGCGCCCCGCGGATCCAGGCGTAGGTCGTTCCGCCCGGGATGAGCAGGGCCGACACGACGAGGCCGAAGGCGAAGGCCGGGTTTTCCGCGATCTTCGCATGCAGCAGGCCGTGCGAAAGGCTCGCCACCACGACGATCGCGATGGCCGCCAGCCGGATCGTCCTGGCGCCGGCCTGCGGCTCGTGATGCGCCGCGGAAAGGCCCATCTTGACCTGGAGCCCGTGAATCAAGGGCTCAATGAACTTCACCACTCCGACCGCCACGAGGAAGATCGCGAGGAGCTCGTCGAACTGCTGGGCGGGCGTGTGGTGGGAGAACGTCATCATGGCCTGCAGCATGAGGTTCCCGAAGGCGCTGCCGAGCCCCGCCGAGATGGCGACGCTGCGGGCGCTTACCTTGGGGGCGTGCTGGGGCGAGGCGTGATCGACGGCGTGCGGCATCGGGCTCAAGCCGGGACGAGGCGGGCGAGCCGGCGCCTGATGTAGAGCAGGACCCCGAAGACCACGGCGAGGCCGATCGAGCCGTCGACGAGCCGCAGCATGAACATGCCGGCGATGATCGTAAGCCCCGGCCAGTACCGGCCCATCGGGATCCCGGACGACTTGAGGAAGTCCGCGAGCTTGTTCGGCCAGTGCACGAGCCAATAGAAGTTGAAGAAGGGGACGAGCTGCAGGAGGGCGGCCCTCCAGGGCCCGATCGGATAGGTGCCGCCGGTGATGTCCCGGAGGACCTGGTGGATCCGGTAGACGCAGAAATACCAGTAGACGGCTCCGCCGATGGCGACGAGCAGCGAGAGCGGGGTGTGGTCCTCCCCCCGCGACGGGTCGATGATCAGCTCACCGATCTCGACGGCGAAGAACAGCCCGGCGATGACGAAGCCCGGCCAGACGCTCGGCAGCGGCAGGGCCGGGCGGGCATCGACAGCGACGGCGGTCATCCGAGGCTCCCCTTTTCACTCCCTTTTTGCGCAATGTTCCACGACAAGTATCGGCGGGCAAGCGTCTCGGCCGCGGGCCTCAGCGGCCGCTTCGGATGCTGCAACGTCAGCGTCGAACGCCGGCCGCGGAGAGACGAGCCGGGGCCGCGATGCCCGTCGACGCGCGTCCTCTTCCTCCGTTCCGCTACGGCAGCAGGCGCTGCCGTCCCAGCCTCTGCTTTCCTTAATCGTCCGCCGGGAGCATGGACGCCGGCGCCTCGCGAGGGCTTCGGGTCCTATTGTCGCCACGAAGCGGCGGATCATTCGAGAAAAGCCCGGGGAGGAGGGAACCGTGCCGAGGCTCTTCGCCGTCCTGCTCCTGTGCGCGCTCGCGCCGGCCGCCGCCGCGGACGACGAAGAGGAGCTTCTCTTGCGCCCGCCGCTGATCGTGCGCGACTGCAAGGCCGGCGCCGTCGAGGAGCGGCTCGACTGCCTCGACCGCCTGACCCAGGCCCAGGGGCGCGAGATCCGCGCGCTCAGGCGCATGCTGAAGGAGCTGACCGCGCCGGGCTTCAAGCTCTTGGCGCAGACCCCACACACGCCCGAAGCCGCGCCGGCGCGATAGCTTCCCGATCGCCGCAAAGCCCGAGAGGGGACCGCCCCGCCGCCTTCACTCGAACAGCGCGAGCTCGAGCTGGTCGCTCTCGGCCTCGTCGGGCTCCTGCATGAACGAGGTCAGGGGCAGGTCGAGGGCGAGGTGCATGGCCTTGTCGACCTCGCGGGCGAAGAACGGCTTTCGCAGGAAGTGCACGGCGCCGAAGTAGCGCGCCGCCTTCTCGACGGCCGGGTTCTGACTCGCCGAGACCATCACGACCCTGACCTCCGGCATCAGCTCCTGGACGAGGCAGGCGGTCTCGAGGCCGTCGATGCCGGGCATGGCGTAGTCGAGGAAGACCACGTCGCAGGGCTCGTCCTTGAGGCGCTTCAAGGCGGCCTCACCGCTGTCCACGGCCGCAATGTCCATGGCGAAGCGGCTCGCCTCCAGCACCTTGCCCATGAGGCGGCGCGCCGCCTTGCTGTCGTCGACGATCATGACGCGGGCCGGCTCGCGCATGCGCGAGACGGCTCCGAGGACCTGCCTCAGCTCGCGCTCCTCGAGCGGCTTCTGCATGAACTCGTAGGGGTCGATCGAGCGCAGCGTCCGGTCGGCGGCGTCCTCGGGAGTGTCGCCCATCACGACGACGAGGGGGTCGGCGCCGACCCGGCGGGCGAGCGACACCGCCCGCGGGCCGCTCATGTCGGGCATGTGGAAGTCCACGAAGGCGGCGTCGAAGGGGCCGCGGCGCAGCGCCTCGCAGGTGTCGGCGCCGTTCCCGGCCTCGACGATCTCGACGCCGGGGGCAATCGTCGAGACGAGCGCCGACATCACCCGGCGGGTCACGGCGGAATCGTCGGCGATCAGGACGCGCAGGTCCCTGTCCGCCGACGCCTCGGCCTGCGGGGGATCGTCCGTGGTCCGTGTCTCGACTACCCGCATGGATCGAACGCTGCTTCACGCCTCGCCGCCGACATCATGCGGCGGACTCGTTGTGGAACCGGAAATCCTTTGGATCAAAGGTAGAAGATGCCCTCGGCCTCCTTCCCGGGCTGCGGCGGCGGCGGGGGCGGCGCAAGCGGCGCCGGCTCGGCCCGCGCCGCGTAGGCCGCGGCCGTCTCGGCGAGCCGCTCCCGGACCCGCCGCGCCTCGGCCTCGTGATGGGCCGGGAGCGCGTTGAGGAGGTAGGGCCGCCTGAGCGAGAAGGCGGTGTGGAGCGCGATCTCCGCGTCCCAGAGATAGAACGGCTTCCTGAGGAGCGCGACGATCCCGAACTGGCGCACCGCCTGCGCCACGCCCGCGGCGTCGCCGGAGGCCATGAGCATGAGCTTCGTCCCCGGCGCGGCCCGGGCCGCCTGGCAGGCGAGCTCGAGGCCGTCGAGGGCGGGGAGGTGGCGATCGACGAGCGCCACGTCGTAGCCGCCGGCGCGCAGGAGCTTGAGGGCATGCCGGCCGTCGTCGATCTCATCGACGGCCATCGCGAAGCGGCTCTCGGCGAGCACGCGCCGGACGAGCTGGCGCGCCGAGGCCGAGCCGTCCGCGAGGAGGACCTTGAGCGGCGCCGCCATGCGCCGGCGCGCCTCCAGCATGTGGACCACGTGGGCCGGGTCGAAGGGCTTGCGCAGGAACTCGTAGGCCTGGAGCTCGATCGACAGCTCGACCCAGCGCGGCAGCACGGCGTCGGTCATCACCACGCTGAAGGGGCGCACGCCTCGGGTAACCGACCAAGCGAGGGCCTCGGCGCCGGTGAGCTTCGGGAGGTGCAGGTTGACGAAGGCGAGCTGCGGGCGGCGGCGCAGGAGGAGGTTGCGGGCCTCGGTCCCGGTCGAGGCCCCGATCACGCGGATCGTCGGATCGAACCCCTGGATCGCGGCCGCGAGCCCGGCCCGGAACTCGAGCGACTCGTCGGCGACGAGCGCGAGCCACCCGGAACCGTTCCCTTCCCCATCTGGCATGGCGACCCCGGCCGGCGAATGCGTCCGCCGCACGGTAGAAGGGAAAGCTTGCCCAAGCGTTACTAGGCCCCGCACCCGGCCGCGTTACCGGCCCGCCTTGCCGGACCGCGCGCGGGCGCGGGGGTGGGCGGCGTCGTAGACGCTCATGAGGCGGGCGGCGTCGACCTTGGTGTACATCTGCGTCGTCGAGAGGGAGGCGTGGCCCAGGAGCTCCTGGATGCCGCGGAGATCCCCGCCCCGGGCGAGCAGATGTGTTGCGAAGGAGTGGCGCAGCGCGTGCGGCGTCGCGGTCTCGGGGAGGCCGAGCGCGCCGCGCAGCTCCGCGACCGCGAGCTGGATCATCCGCGGCGAGAGCCGAGCGCCCTTGGCGCCGACGAACAGCGGCCCCTGCGCCGGCAGGTGGAAGGGGCAGAGCTTGAGGTAGTCCTCGATCGCCCGGCGGATCGGCGCGATCACCGGGACCGTGCGGGTCTTCTGGCCCTTGCCCACGACCGTGACGGCGTCGACGGCGCCGACGGGCGCGTCCTGGCGCGCGATCCCGAGCGCCTCCGAGATGCGCAGGCCCGCCCCGTAGAGGAGGGCGAAGACGGCCGCGTCGCGGGCGAGGATCCACGGCTCGCGGCCCTCGCCCGCTCGCGCCTCCGGGTCGGCGACCGCGACCGCGTTCGCGGCCGAGAGCGGCCGCGGCAACGTCTTCGCGAGCCGCGGGCCGCGGATCGCCGAGAAGGCGGAGGGCGCGCCGAAGCCCTCGCGGTCGAGATGGCGGGCAAACGAGCGCAGGGCCGCGAGCTGGCGCATGAGCGAGCGGCTCTCGACCCCCTCCTTCCGCCTTGCCGCCATGAAGGCGCGCACGTCCATGGGCTTCAGGGCCACGATGTCCCGGAGCGTGGGCGATTCGCCGAAGTGGACGGTGAGGAAGACGAGGAACTGGCGCAGGTCCCGCCCGTAGGCCTCGACCGTCTTTCCCGACAGCCGGCGCTCGCGCGCAAGCGCGGAAAGCCACGCCGCCGCCTCGCGCCGCGTGTCGGGGGCGCCGGGGAGCGCAAGCGCAGCGGCGTCCGCCTCGGAAGCACGGCTTGACATGGGTCGGGGTTGTGCCACGGCGTTCGACTGTCCCACCTCATGGTTTACCAATCCGGAATGGCGCCCGAAAGAATCGCCGACGTCCTGATCCCGCTCGCCCTCGACACGGCCTACAGCTACGCGGTGCCGCCGAGCCTCGCGCTCCAGGAAGGGGACGTGGTGCAGGTGCCGCTCGGGACCCGCGAGACCGTCGGCGTGGTGTGGGCCCTGCGCGAGGGTGCGGGGGCGAACCTCAAGGCCGTCACGGCCCGCATCGGCGCGCCGCGATTGTCGCAGAAGCTCAGGAAATTCATCGACTGGATCGCCTGGTACACGCTTGCCCCCAAGGGTTCGGCTCTCGCCCTCGCGCTCCGCCTCCCCGAGCCTGGGCGGGCCGAGCCGATGCGGGTCGGAGTCCGGGCGACGGGGGAGGCGCCGCGGCGCATGACCCCCGCCAGAGCGCGGGTCATGAGGGCGGCGGAAGGCGGGCTCGTCCACGTGAAGCGCGCCCTCGCCGAGGCGGCGTCGGTGAGCGCCGGGGTGATCGACGGCCTCGTCGACGAGGGGGTGCTGGAGACGGTGGCGCTCAAGCCCGAGCCCGTCGCCGAGACGCCGGACCCGGACCACGCCCGCGCGGCGCTTTCGGCCGACCAGCGCCGGGCCGCCGACGTGCTCGCCGCCGCCGTCGCGACTGCGGCCCTCGCCGGCCGGGCGGCGGCGGGCGGCGAGCCCGCCTTCGACATCATCGGCAACGTCGCGCAACATCGTCGGCATTCTGGCCCGACATCGTCGGCATCGTCGCCCGACATCGTCGGCAACGTTGCCGCGCGGGCGCCGGTGGTGCTTCTCGAAGGCGTCACCGGATCGGGCAAGACCGAGGTCTACTTCGAGGCGGTCGCGGCGGCGCTTAAGAGCGGCGTCCAGAGCCTCATCCTGATGCCCGAGATCGCGCTGACGGCGCAGTTCCTCGACCGCTTCGCGGCCCGCTTCGGCGTGCGGCCGGCGCTCTGGCATTCGGGCATCGGGGCGCGCCGGCGGGAGCGGCTCTACGAGGGGGTTTCTTCCGGCGAGGTCGGGGTCGTGGCCGGCGCCCGCTCGGCCTTGTTCCTGCCCTTCGCCCGGCTCGGCCTCGTCGTCGTCGACGAGGAGCACGAGGCCGCCTACAAGCAGGAGGACGGGGTCTCCTACCACGCCCGCGACCTCGCCGTGGTGCGCGGCCGCCTCGAGGATGCCCCCGTGATCCTGGCTTCGGCGACGCCGTCGATCGAGACCAGGGTCAACGTCCGGCGCGGGCGCTACAAGCGGGTCGCGCTCCCAGAGCGCTACGGCGGGCGGACGCTGCCGGCGATCCGCGCCGTGGACTTGCGGCGCGACCCGGTCCCGCGCGGGCGCTGGCTCTCCGGGACCCTGCGTTTCGCCGTCGCCGACGCGGTCGCGGCGGGCGAGCAGGCGCTCCTGTTCCTCAACCGGCGGGGCTACGCGCCGCTGACGCTCTGCCGCGCCTGCGGCCACCGCTACGAATGCCCGAACTGCTCGGCCTGGCTCGTCGAGCACCGCTTCCGCCGGGCGCTCGTCTGCCACCACTGCGGCCACACGGAGCGCCGGCCCGAGGCCTGCGTCGCCTGCGGCACGCTCGATGCGCTCGCCCCCTGCGGTCCCGGCGTCGAGCGCATCGCCGAGGAGGTGGCCGAGACCTTCCCGGACAAGCGCGCGATCGTGCTGTCGAGCGATTTCCCGGGCGGCACGGAGCGGCTGCGGCAGGAGCTCAAGGGCATCGCCGAGGGCGCGTTCGACATCGTGATCGGGACGCAGCTCGTGGCCAAGGGCCACAACTTCCCGCGCATGACCGTCGTCGGCGTGCTCGACGCCGACATCGGGCTCACCTCCGGCGACCCGCGGGCGGCGGAGCGCACCTTCCAGCTCCTGCAGCAGGTGACGGGCCGGGCCGGGCGCGGCGAGAGGATGGGCCGCGCCCTCGTCCAGACCTACCAGCCCGAGCACCCGGTCATGGCGGCGCTGCTCTCGGGCGAGGCCGAGCGCTTCTACGCCGAGGAGACCCGGGCCCGGGAGGCCGCGGGCCTGCCTCCGTTCGGGCGCCTCGCGGCGCTGATCGTCTCGGGAACGGACCGGGGCGCGGCCGAGGCGCACGGGCGCGCCATGGCCTTGGAGGCGCGCCCGCCCGCGGGCGTGATGGTGCTGGGCCCCGCCGAGGCGCCGCTTGCCTTGATCCGCGGCCGCTACCGCTTCCGCCTCCTCGTGAAGACCGAGCGGGAGGTCGACCTTCAGGCCTACCTGCGCGACTGGCTTGCCCGGGCGCCGAAGCCCCGCGGCAGCGTCAGGGTCGCGGTCGACGTCGACCCGCAGAGCTTCCTTTAACGAAACCTCGTTAAAATAGAGCCGAAGCTTGGCCTTCCAGCCCTTGCGAAGGCCCGACCGGCCCACCAAATCCGGGAGAGCCGGAAAATCTGCTTGTTGGACGAGCCCAAACCGGCTAGCTTGCCCTCGGAGATCGTGAACGGTCCGACGGATTCGGCGGAAGATCTGGAGCAGGAAGCTCCAGGCAGACAAGACCCGCCGCAGGACGAAAACGATATCAGCCGCGCATCTGGGGGCATTGGCAGACCGGCGCGGCCTGAACCCTGAACCCTGAAGGACGACCCGGAAACACCCGCGGTTGAACGACAGCACCATGGAAACCACGCGAACGGTGGGTGAACCCGTTCCGGGCGAGCCCGTGCGCTTCGCGTGACGTATAAAGCCAGCGAGGGTCGAAAGAGATTCGATGAGACCACAACAGAACAGGCGCATGCGCGGGCGCAACCGGCCGAACAAGGGCCCCAATCCCCTGACGCGGAGCTACGAGTCGAACGGTCCGGACGTGAAGATCCGGGGCACCGCCCAGCACATCGCCGACAAGTACGCCCAGCTCGCCCGCGACGCGCAGGCGAGCGGCGACCCGGTCGCGGCCGAGAACTACCTCCAGCACGCCGAGCACTACTACCGCATCATCGCGGCGGCGCAGGAGCAGTTCCGCGAGCAGTTCGGCGGCGGCTATCAGCAGGCGCGTCCGTACGATGACGACGGCGACGACGATCAGCCCTACGGCAGCGGCGACCGTTCGGCCCAGGCCGACGACGACATCGGCGCGCAGCCGCAGCCCTTCGAGGTCCGTCCCGAGCCGGGCGAGCGGCAGGAGCGCTTCGACCGCGGCGGCCAGGATCGCGGCGGCCAAGACCGCGGCGGCCAAGACCGCGGCGACCGCTTCCAGGGCCGCGACCGCTTCGAGCGCGGCGGCCAGGACCGGGGCGACCGGCCGGGCGGGCGCGAGCGCTTCCCCCGCAACGACCGGCCCCGCCAGGACTTCCAGCGCCCGGACTACCAGCGCCCCGAGGGACGTGACGAGGGCCGCCCGGACGGCCGGCGGGAGCGCCCCGACTACCGCCAGGACCAGCGTCCGGAGCAGCCCCGCTTCGAGCGTCCGGCCCGCCCACGCCCGGAAGCCGAAGGCCCGAACGGGCTTCCGGCCTTCCTGACCACCCCGGTCCGGACGCCGATCGCGGTCGACGAGCCGCCGGAGGCCGATGAGGCCGCGCCGGCCGAAGCCATGAACGGGGAAGCCCCGGGCGAGCCGAACGGCCGCTACCGCACCCGCCGGCGTCGCCGCCCGCGCCTTGAGGAGGGCGCCGCGGAGCCGGGCGCGGACTTCGGGCCGGACGGCGTCGAGACCCCACCGGCGGAGTAAAGCCGGCGCGCGCGCCGGGATCGGGCTTTGCGGACCAGGGAGGGCGAAAGCCCTCCCTTTTTGCTGCGCTCAGGCGAGGGGCAGCGCCGCCTGCGCCGGCTCCGCGACGGCGAGCCGTTCGCCCTCGGCGAGCGGGCCGCCGGCCAGGACCTCCGCGTAGACCCCGCAGTCGGCGTGGCCGAGGCGGCGCATCAGGGTCGCCGGGATGTCGAGGTCGCGAATGCCGGTCGCAGGATCGACGTTCGTGGCGGCGCAGCGCTGGATGCGCTTCGTGACCTTGAGCCTCAACCCCGACGGCCCCTCGAGGATGCGCCCGACGAGCTCGAGCTCGGCGAAAGCGTCAAGGCCCTCGACGTGCAGGTTGCCGCGGAAGCGCAAGGGGTCGACGGGCGCCCCGACCATGGCCTCGACCGCGGCGACGCTCGCGAGGTTGATGAGCGAGACGAAGCCTTTTCGCGAATCCGTGAAGCGGAACCCGTCGGGGGCGGAGAGCACCTTCGGCGGCCCGCGCAGCTCGCGCGGCATGAAGCGACGGAAGAACGCCTCGACGGCGAGCCGTCCCTCCCGAGTCGAGAGGTCGCCCCGCGCCGCCTCGCGCCCGCCCTCCTCGACGACGAGGGTGCGGCTTGCGTCGTCATAGCGGGTCGTGAGACGGGCGAGCGCCTCGTTGCGCATCAGCATCAGGAACTCGACCTTCGGCTGATGCTGCGGATCGGCGGGATCGAACCCCGCCGGGCCGTTCTCGATCGCGAACAGGCGGTCGCCCGGGAAATAGGCGCCCTTCTCCAGGACGACGCGGTCGAGGCGCTCGGGGGACAGGCCCTTGACGGGGTAGCGGTGGAGCGCGGCGACGCGGAGGCGCATCACCGGGGCTTAGGCCGCCGCCCGCGCCGGATCAAGCGTGCGCTGGGGGCGGTGCTCAGGTGTCGCCGCTGCGCGCCACCTGGCTGCGCTTGAGCTGGGGCGTGTGGCTGCCCTCGCTGCCTGCATCGCGGTCGGTCATGCTCATCTGCTGGCCGTGGACCTCGCCCTCGCGGGCGGTGCGGTGCTCGGGGGTGGTCGTCTGCCGGCCGGCCGCCTGCTTCATCCCGAGCGCCTTCTCCATGTTCTTCTGGAGGTCGCTCTTGCCGTCTTTGCCGCCGGTATTCCCGCTCTCGCCGCCCTTGCGGAAGAAACCGGTCACCTTGTCGAGGAAGGTCATGTCTTAAGCCCGTGGTTTGCTGGTCATTCCTTGGCGCGGGAGAGCACGTCCTCCTCGGCCCGGCGCGGCGGGGCGGTGGAGTCGCGTCCGGCCGCGACCTGCGGCCCCTCGACGCGCGACTCGGAACTCGGCGGGCCGCGCTCGGGCACAACGCCCCCAGCCTCGACGCCGTCGATGCCGCCGGAGCGCAGGCGCGCCGCCTTGTCGTGCACCCCGAAGGTGTCGGCGGTGACCGAGGGCTGGTGCTCCATCGGGCTCTGGGTCAGCGACATGTCCATCTCGGCGTTGCGCTTGAGATCGGCCCGGGCCTTCTCGGCCTCCGAACGCGGATCGCGGCTTGCAGCGGCCATGGAGGCTCTCCGGCGCGAAAAGGGGTTCGGCGGATCAATGCCGGCTCGTCGCTAACGTTCCCCCGCCCCTCTGGTGTTGCGCATCAGCCACACCTACATGACGCTGAGACGGACGCTCGTGCGAGGTCCGCCGGCAAAATTCAAGGAGCGCGCTTCCGGCTCACGGAGGGAGCGCGCGGCCGAACGAGGTGATCCGCATGAAGATCGAACGCTACACCGAGCGGGCGCAGGGGTTCCTGCAGGCGGCGCAGACCGTCGCGATGCGCGAGGGGCACCCGCAGTTCACGCCCGAGCATGTGCTCAAGGCCCTCCTCGACGACCCCGAGGGCATGGCGGCCGGGCTCATCGAGCGCGCCGGCGGCAGCGCCGCCCAGGTGCGCGCGCAAGTCGATGCCTTCATCGCGAAACAGCCGAAGGTCTCGGGCGCCGCCTCCCAGCCGCAGGCGACCCGGGAGCTGATGCGCCTTTTCGACACCGCCGAGAAGGCCGCCGACAAGGCGTCGGACAAGTTCGTCACCGTCGAGCGCCTGCTCCTCGCCCTCGTCATCGAGAAGGACACCGAGGCGGGAAAGATCCTCGCCCGCGCCGGCGTGACGGCCTCGGCGCTCAACCAGGCCATCAACGCCATCCGCCAGGGCCGCACCGCCGATACGGCCTCGGCCGAGAACTCTTATGAGGCCCTCAAGAAGTACGCCCGCGATCTGACGGAAGCGGCGCGGGACGGCAAGCTCGACCCGGTCATCGGCCGCGACGAGGAGATCCGCCGCACCATCCAGGTCCTGTCGCGGCGCACCAAGAACAACCCCGTCCTGATCGGCGAGCCCGGGGTCGGCAAGACCGCGATCGTCGAGGGCCTCGCGTTGCGCATCGTCAACGGCGACGTGCCGGAGAGCCTCAAGGACAAGAAGCTCCTCGCCCTCGACATGGGGGCGCTGATCGCCGGCGCGAAGTACCGCGGCGAGTTCGAGGAGCGGCTGAAGGCCGTGCTCCAGGAGGTTACGGCGGCCGAGGGCGGCATCGTCCTGTTCATCGACGAGATGCACACCCTCGTCGGGGCCGGAAAAGCCGACGGAGCGATGGACGCCTCGAACCTCTTGAAGCCCGCGCTCGCCCGCGGCGAGTTGCATTGCGTCGGCGCGACGACCCTCGACGAGTACCGCAAGCACGTCGAGAAGGACGCGGCGCTCGCCCGGCGCTTCCAGCCGGTGTTCGTGGGCGAGCCCTCGGTCGAGGACACGGTCTCGATCCTGCGCGGGCTCAAGGAGAAGTACGAGCAGCACCACGGCGTGCGCGTTACCGATTCCGCCCTCGTCGCGGCCGCGACGCTCTCGAACCGCTACATCACCGACCGCTTCCTGCCCGACAAGGCGATCGACCTCGTCGACGAGGCGGCCTCGCGCCTGCGCATGCAGGTCGACTCGAAGCCCGAGGAGCTCGACAATGTCGACCGCGAGATCGTGCGTCTGAAGATCGAGGCCGAGGCCCTGAAGAAGGAGACCGACGCCGCCTCGAAGGAGCGCCTCGCGCGAATCGAGAAGGAGACCGCCGACCTCGAGGAGCAGTCGGCCGCGATCACGGCGCGCTGGAAGGCCGAGAAGGACAAGCTCGGCCGCGCCGCCGAGCTGAAGAAGAAGCTCGACGAGTCGCGCAACGAACTCCAGCAGGCGCAGCGCCAGGGCCAGTACCAGCGCGCCGGCGAGCTTGCCTACGGCATCATCCCGGGGCTCGAGAAGGAGCTGCGCGAGGTCGAGGAGAAGGCGGACGGGGCCGGCCTCATGGAGGAGGCGGTGACGCCGAACCACGTCGCCGGCGTCGTCTCGCGCTGGACCGGCATCCCGGTCGACAAGATGCTCGAGGGCGAGCGCGAGAAGCTCCTCAAGATGGAGGAAGCGATCTCGCGGCGCGTCGTCGGGCAGCGCGAGGCCGTCGAGGCGGTCTCGACCGCGGTGCGGCGCGCCCGCGCCGGCCTCCAGGACCCACACCGGCCGATCGGCTCGTTCATGTTCCTGGGGCCGACCGGCGTCGGCAAGACCGAGCTGACGAAGGCGCTCGCCGCCTTCCTCTTCGACGACGAGACCGCGATGGTGCGCCTCGACATGTCCGAGTACATGGAGAAGCATTCGGTCGCGCGCCTCATCGGCGCGCCGCCCGGCTACGTCGGCTACGAGGAGGGCGGAGCGCTGACCGAGGCGGTGCGCCGGCGTCCCTACCAGGTCGTGCTCTTCGACGAGATCGAGAAGGCGCACCCGGACGTGTTCAACGTCCTCCTGCAGGTGCTCGACGACGGACGCCTCACCGACGGCCAGGGCCGCACGGTCGACTTCCGCAACGTGCTCGTGATCATGACCTCGAACCTCGGCTCCGAATACCTCGTCGCCCAGAAGGAGGGCGAGGACACGGACAAGGTGCGCGACGAGGTGATGGGCGTGGTGCGCTCGCATTTCCGGCCGGAGTTCCTCAACCGCGTCGATGAGATCATCCTGTTCCACCGGCTCAAGCGCTCGGAGATGGGCGCGATCGTCGACATCCAGATGGCGCGGCTGCAGAGGCTCCTCGACGAGCGCAAGATCGTGCTCAAGCTCGAGCCCGAGGCCCGCGCGTGGCTCGCCGAGAAGGGCTATGACCCGGCCTACGGCGCGCGCCCCCTGAAGCGCGTGATCCAGAAGCACGTCCAGGACCCCCTCGCCGAAGCGATCCTTTCGGGCGAGATCCGCGACGGCGAGACCGTGCCCGTCCGCCTCGGTCCGGGCGGCCTCCTCATCGGCGACATGCCGGCCGAGAAGAAGCCGAAGCGCGCGCCGGAGGGCGTCGCGCTGCATTGAGGATCGTCAGGATCGATAAGCCGCTGCCGCCCCCATCCCGCTTTTAGAGGTTGCGCAGGTACGGCGCGGGCTTCTGGCTCAGGATGCGCCAGGTGCTGGCGAGGCCGAGGGTGATCGCCACCACGACGGCGAGGGCCGCGGCGAGGACCGCGCCCGAGAGCTCCGCCGAAAAGCTCATGTTCATGACCCGGGTCACGACGTACCAGGCGGCCGCGGTCCCGGCGATCAGGCCGAAGACCGCGGTCGCGAGGCCCAGCGCGCCGTACTCGAGGGCGTAAGCCGCAAGGAGCCGCGCCCGGGTGGCGCCGAGCGTCTTGAGGATCACGGCGTCGTAAAGCCGCGCCCGGTGCCCGGCCGCGAGCGCGCCGGCGAGGACCAGGAGGCTCGCCAGAAGCGCGATCGAGCTCGCGCCGCGGATCGCCATGACGAGCTGCGCCACGATGTCGTTGAAGGCGTCGAGCGCCTCCTTGACCCTGAGGCTCGTCACGGCGGGATAAGCCTTCGCGGTCTCGCGCAGGATCGCGGCGTCGCGCGGTCCGTCGGCGCCGTTCGGGAAGGTGACGGTCGCGAGATGCGTGTGCGGCGCGCCCGCGAAGGTGTTCGGCGAGAACACCATGACGAAGTTGATGCCAAGCGTGCGCCACTCGACCGTGCGCAGGCTCGCGACGGTCGCCGTGATGTTGCGCCCGAGCACGTTGACGACGATGTCGTCGCCGACGGCGAGGCCGAGCCCCTCGGCAATCTTCTGCTCGAAGGAGACGAGGGGCCGCCCCTTGTAGCCCTCCGGCCACCATTGCCCGGCGACCACCTCCGAGCCCTCGGGCAGGTATTCCGTGTAGGTGATGCCGCGGTCGCCGTCCAAGACCCAGGCGACCTGCTCGGAGGCCTTGATCTCGCCGACCGGCACGCCCTTGAGCGAGACGAGCCGCCCGCGCATCATCGGCACGCGCTCGATCTTCGCCTCCGGGGCGAGGGCCTGGAGGTGGGCGTCGAAGCGCGCGGCGTCGGCGTTCGGGATATCGAGGAAGAAGAAGCTCGGGGCGCGCTCGGGAAGCGTGCGGGTAAGGGTGCGGGTGAGGTTCGCATCGACGACGGCGAGCGTCACAAGAAGGGCGATGCCGAGGCCGAGGGACAGAACGAGGGAGGGGGTGAGCGCCCCCGGGCGGTGGAGGTTCGCGAGCGCGAGGCGCGGGATCGCGAGGCGCGGGCGCGGCAGGCGCTTCGCGAGGGCCATCACGCCGCCCGCGACGATGCGCAAGAGTGCGAAGGCGAAGGCGGCGGCGCCGACGAAGATCAGCGCGATGCGGCGGTCGTAGGCCGCCGCGATGGCGAGCGTCACGAGGACCGCGGTCGCGACCGTCAGGATCGCGAGGTAGCGCCGGCGCGGGAAGCGGCGCTCGGGGTCGATCTGGTCGCGGAACAGGCCCGAGACCGGGACGTCGTGGGCGCGCCCCAGCGGCGCGATCGCGAAAGCGAGCGCCGTGAGCACGCCGTAGAGCGCGGCGAGCGCGAGCTCCGTCGGCGCGAGCGTCGGCGAGATCGGGATCGGCAGCATGCCGCCGAACAGGGCCGCGACCAGGAACGGCAGGGCGGCGCCGACGCCGAGCCCGATCAGGATTCCGACCGCGGCGATGAGGAGCACCTGGACGAGATAGAGGGAGACGACCTGCCCGCCCGGCGCGCCGAGGCTTTTGAGCGTCGCGATCGAGGCGCGCTTGCGGTCGACGAAGCCGCGCACCGCGTTCGCGACCCCGACCCCGCCGACGAGGAGGGCGGTGAGGCCGACGAGCGTCAGGAACTGCGAGAAGCGCTCGATGTTGCGGGCGAAGCGCGGGTCGGCGTTGACCCGCGAGCGGATCTCCCAGCCGGCCTCCGGAAAGCTTTTTTGGGCCGCCGCCGCGATCTTCTCCAGGTCGCCGTTGCTCGACGCCGCCGGAGGGAGCTGCAGCCGATAAGTCCAGCGCACGAGGCTGCCGGGCTGCAGCAGCCCGGTCGCCCGCAGGGCGGCTTGTGAAATGAGGAAGCGCGGGCCGAAGCCGACGCCGCTCGCGATCTTGTCGGGCTCGGAGACGAGGCTCGCCCTGAGATCGAAGGTCGCGGCGCCGACGGTGACCCGGTCGCCCGCTTTGAGGTAGAGGCGCAGGAGCAGGGCGGGATCGGCAACCGCCCCGAAGGCGCCGTCGCGCTCGGCAAGGAGATCCGCGACCGGCGCCGCCGGCTCGGTGACGAGGTCGCCGACGGTCGGGTAAGATGCGTCGACGGCCTTCACCTCGACAAGCCCGGAGCCGTTCTCGCCGGCGATCGCCATGGCCCGCATGGTGGCCATGGAGGAGACGCGGCCTCGGGCCGCGAAGAACGCCCGCTCGGCCTCGCCCGCCTCGCGATGGATGAGCGAGAAGGTCACGTCGCCGCCGAGGATCTTGCGGCCCTCCCTGCCTAAGCCTTCGGTAAGCGAGCGCGAGATCGAGGACACGCCGGCGATCGCCGCGACGCCGAGGGCGATGCAGCCGAGAAAGATTCCGAACCCTTTGAGGCCGCCGCGCAGCTCGCGGAGCGCGAGCCGCAGCACCAGCGGCAGGGCGAAGCGGCGGGGTTTCCGGGGATTGGCCGGGATCGTGCCGTGCATGGGAAGACTCAGGCCGCCGCCGGATGGGCGTCGCTCTCGAGGTGCCCGAGGTGGAGGCGGAGCGTCCGGTCGCAGCGGGCCGCGAGAGCGGGATCGTGGGTCACGAGCACGAGGGTCGAGCCGCGGTCGCGCTTCAAGGCGAAGAGCAGGTCGATGATCGACTTGCCGGTGGTCTCGTCGAGGTTGCCGGTCGGCTCGTCGGCGACGAGGATTGCCGGGTTCGGGGCGACGGCGCGAGCGATCGCGACCCGCTGCTGCTCGCCGCCGGAGAGCTGCGCCGGGTAATGGCTGAGGCGCTTCCCGAGGCCGACGGCGGCGAGCTCGGCCTCGGCGCGCTCAAACGCGTCGTCGGCGCCGGCGAGCTCGAGCGGCAGGGCCACGTTCTCCAGCGCCGTCATGGTCGGCACGAGGTGGAAGCTCTGGAACACGATTCCGATTCGACGGCCGCGGAATCTCGCGAGAGCGTCCTCGTCGAGGCGGCCGATGTCGGTGCCGTCGACGACGACGCGGCCGGAATCCGGGCGCTCGAGGCCCGCCATCACCATGAGCAGCGTCGACTTGCCCGAGCCCGAGGGGCCGACGAGGCCGACCGCCTCGCCGCGGCCGATGGCGAGCGAGATGCCTTTCAGGATATGCACACGCGCCGGGCCGCGCCCGAGGCTCAGGTGCAGGTTTTCGAGCGCGATGGCCTTGTCCGTCATCGTGGGGGACCCGATGTCTCGCGGCTGGAGCTTCAAGGAAGGGCCGGTTCGGCCCGCTCATATGGGTGTCTTGCGAATGCTGCGCCAACGCGCCTTCAGGGGGATCATTGCCGGGATGATTGTGGCTTTTCTGGCCGGATCGGGGCCGTTCGGCATGGCAGCCGCGCAAGGAGGGCGTCCGCTCACCCTCGTGGTGCTCGGCGACAGCCTGACCGCCGGCTACGGTCTGCCGCCCGGCGCCGACTTCGTGTCGGTCCTGGAGCGGGCCCTCAAAGAGCGCGGCCACGACGTGCGGCTCGTCAACGCGGGCGTCTCCGGCGACACCTCGACCGGCGGCCTCGAGCGCCTCGACTGGTCGGTCCCGGACGGCGCCGACGGGGTGATCGTCGAGCTCGGGGCGAACGACATGCTGCGCGGGACGGACCCGGCCGTCACCCGCAACGCGCTCGAGGCCATCGTGACGCGGCTGAAAGGCCGCGGCATCCCGGTCATGCTCGCCGGCATGCTGGCCCAGCGCAACCTCGGGACCGCCTACACGGACCGCCTCGACGCGATCTACCCGGACCTCGCCAAAAAGCACGGGCTCGTGCTCTACCCGTTCTTCCTCGACGGCGTCGCCGGCGACCGCGTCCTCAACCTTCCCGACGGCCTGCACCCGACCCAGAAGGGCATCGAGCGCATCGTCGAGCGCATCGTGCCGACCGTCGAGGCGTTCCTCGCCCGCCTCAGGCCCTGAGCGCGCCCTTCGGGCGGGAACCAAAGCGGCTGTTGATCGATTCCCGGGCGGGGATTGCCGGGGCGGCCCGTCCGCCCCCATGATCCGGCGGTTCAGAGTCCAGTTCCGGAGGGTCGCCGATGCCCCGTCTGTTCACCGGCCTCGAGATCCCGACCGAGATCGGAGCGGAGCTGTCGGGCTACCGCGGCGGCCTCCCCGGCGCCCGCTGGATCGACCCCGAGAACTACCACATCACGCTCCGCTTCATCGGCGACGTCGACCACTCCTTGGCCCGCGACGTGTTCTCGCTTCTCGGCGAGGGGCGGCGCCGCGAGCCCGTGACGGTGACGATCGACGGTTTGGCGAGCTTCGGCGGCGAGCGCCCCCGCGCCGTCTTCGCCCGCGCCGTGCCGACGAACGGCCTTTCCGACCTCCAGGCCGAGCAGGAGCGCATCGTGCGCCGGGCGGGCCTGCCGCCCGAGCGGCGCAAGTTCGTGCCGCACGTGACGCTCGCGCGGCTTCGCGACGCCTCCCCCATCGACGTCGCCGGCTACATCGCGACAAGGGGCCGGTTCCCGAAGCTCACCTTCACGGCGAACCGCTTCGTCCTGTTCTCGTCCCGCGATTCCGTCGGCGGCGGGCCGTATGTGGTGGAGGCGGCGTACCCGCTGGGGTGAAGGGCGGTTGACGGATGGCGAAGCCCCTCTCCGAGGCCGAACGCAAGGAGCTGCTGCCGGCCCTCGACGGCTGGGCCATGGTCGAAGGCCGCGACGCCATCGCGAAGACGTTCCGCTTCGCCGACTTCAATGAGGCCTTCGGTTTCATGACCCGCGTCGCCCTCGCGGCCGAGCGCATGGACCACCACCCCGAATGGCGCAACGCCTGGCGCACCGTCGAGGTGACGCTCACGACGCACAGCGCGGGTGGCCTCACCCGCCACGACGTGGAGCTGGCGCAGACCATGGACCGGCTGGCGGGGTGAGGTCACGCCGTCATGGCCGGGCCTGGTCCGGCCATCCACGCCTACCCCCCGCAAAGGCGTGGATGCCTGGCCCAAAGCCGGACGGCACGAGGTCTCCGGGTCTCCACTTAGGCCCGCCCGAGGATGACCGCGTTTGCTATTTCGGCGCCATCCTGAGCGCCCCGTCGAGGCGGATCGATTCGCCGTTGAGCATGTCATTCTCGACGATGGCGCGGACAAGCGCGGCGTACTCGTCGGCGCGCCCGAGGCGGGAGGGGAAGGGGACGCTCGCGGCAAGCGCCTTGCGGACGTCCTCGGGCAGGCCATCGAACATCGGCGTGTGGAAGAGGCCGGGCATGATGGTCATGACCCGGATGCCGTAGCCGGCGAGGTCGCGGGCGACCGGGAGCGTGAGCCCCAGCACCCCGGCCTTCGAGGACCCGTAGGCGGCCTGGCCGATCTGCCCGTCCTCAGCCGCGACGGAGGCCGTCGAGACGATCACGCCGCGAGCGCCGTCCGCCGTCGCCGGGTCGAGGGCCGCCATGGCGAGGGCCGACTTCGCGATCATGAGGTAGGTGCCGATCAGGTTCACCTCGACGGTGCGGCGGAAGGTTTCGATGTCGTGGGCCACAAGCTCGCCCGTCTCGCGCTTCTTCGACACGGTGCGCCGGCCCGGCGCGACGCCGGCGCAGTTGACGAGGATGCGCTCGACGCCGTTCCGCTCTCTTGCCTTCGCGAGCGCCGCGTCGACGGAAGGCTCGTCGGTGACGTTCACCTCGCAAAAGAGGGCGCCGATCTCCTTCGCGATCGCTTCCCCGCGCTCCGCCTGCATGTCGAAGATCGCAACCTTCACGCCGGCCAAGCGCAGCATGCGGGCCGTCGCCTCGCCGAGGCCGGAGGCCCCGCCGGTCACCACCGCCGAAACGGAACTGTCGAGCTTCATCTTTTCGTCTCCCGCGTCACGGCCGTGCTTAAGGGCGCGACGGGAGGCACGCAACCGGCCCGCGGCCGCGGCGTCTAAGCGGTCACGGAGCCTGCAAGCTTGGCCTCATGGCCGGCAGAGCGCGACGCATGATGTTCAGCCGGTGCGGACCATATGCGCGCTCGACGACCTTCCAGCCGAGCGGCTCGTAGAACGAGGTCCGGCTCGGGACGGCATTCAGGTAGAGCCGGTCGAACCCGAGCCCGGCGGCATGCCGCTCGACGGCCTGCACCAGGGCGCGGCCGACACCCTGCCGGCGCCAGGACGGCTCGACGTAGAGGGCTCCGAGATAAGGCGTAAACGCCGGGCGATCCTCGGCCTCGGTCCCGTGGAGGAAGACCGACCCGATCGCCCGCCCCTGCGAAACCGCGACCAGCACTCCAGGGAAGCCGTTCGACGCGGCACAGCCTTCGGCCCATTCCGTCAGGGCCGCGAGCGACACCGCCGAGCCCGACCACCACTCCCGATGCACCCAGGCCGCGACGGCGGCGGCGTGCTCGGGATGATGTCTCAGGTCGACGACGGCGAACGTGGCCGCCTCGGGATTCCCCGTCGGCGAAGGCGGGACCCTCGTCATCGTCGGCCTCGGCCAGGATTCCTTGTCGGGCTCCAGTCTAATCGGGACTCGAGTTTCGCTCTATCTCCTCGGTTGAGCATGATCTTTGCCGCGAACCGGTGTCCTTCGCGCAAATCCTGCTCTGGCGGCGAGGCCTCCCGAGAGATTTCCATCGTCCTTGTGCCGCCACGGTCGCGAGGCCATCTTTTCTTCAGGGCGGCTTCTGCCGCCCGCCGGAGAGAGGAATGAGCGACAGCTTCACGAGGCCCTTCACCAAGGCCGAGATCGAGGCCATGCGCCGCTTGGGCCAGGAGGAGGTCGAGCGCGAGGGCGGGCGCGGCGAGGCGGACCTGCTGCAGAGGTTCCGCTCGAAGCTCAGGCGGGTCGCCCAGAAGATCCCCTTCGCCGAGGACATCCTGGCGGCCTACTTCTGCGCCGTCGATCCGGCGACGCCGGCCCGGGTGAAGCTCGTGCTGCTTGGCGCTATCGCCTATTTCGTCATGCCGCTCGACGCGATCCCCGACATCCTGCCGCTGATCGGCTTCGTGGACGACGCGGCCCTGCTTCTTGCCGCCCTCTCCCAGGTCGCGGGCTCGATCAACGAAGGCCACCGGGCGCAGGCGCGGGCGGCGCTCCGGGACGACGGCAGCGTCACGGTCTGACCAGCACCTTGCCGGTCGCTTCCCGCCGGGCGAGGATCCCGAGCGCCGCCGGGGTCTCGGCGAGCGGGTAGACCCCGTGCACCCGGGCCGACAGCCCCCCTGAAGCCACATGCCCGAGGAGCCAGGCCATGTTGGCGGCATGCGCGGCCGGCTCCCGGTCCACGAAGGAGCCCCAGAACACGCCCTGCACGTCGCAGCCCTTCAGCAGCACGAGGTTGAGCGGGATCTTCGGGATCCGACCGCCCGCGAAGCCGATCACGAGGTAGCGCCCCTTCCAGGCCATGCTGCGTAAGCCCGGCTCGGCGAGGTCGCCGCCGACCGGGTCGTAGAGCACGTCGACGCCCTCGTCCCCGGTCAGGCGCCGCAGGCCCTCGCGCAGGCTCTCGCGGGCGTAGTTGAGGGTCTCGTCGGCGCCGTGCTCCCGGGCGATTGCGAGCTTGTCGTCGGAGGAGGCGCAGGCGACGACCCGCGCCCCCAGGAGCTTGCCGATCTCGACCGCCGCGAGGCCGACGCCGCCTGCGGCGCCGAGCACCGCGAGCGTCTCGCCGGGGCGGACCTGCGCCCGGTCCTTCAGGGCGTGGAGCGAGGTCCCGTAGGTGATGGTGAGCCCCGCCGCCTGCTCGTCCGTGACGCCCTCCGGCACCCGGGTCAGACGGTCGGCGCGGGCCGTGACGAGCTCGCGGCACGCCCCGTAGCCGATCGAGCCGATGACCCGCTCGCCGACCTTGAGCCCTTCCGTGCCCGGCCCGAGCGCCTCGACGGTGCCACAGAACTCGGCCCCGGGCGAGAACGGCAGCGGCGGCTTGAGCTGGTACTTGTCCTCGATGATCAGCGTGTCGAAGAAGTTGAGCGCGGTAAGGTGCACCCGCACCAGCGCCTCCGCGGGGCCGGGCGAAGGCGCCGGCACGTCGTCGATGACGAGGGTCTCGGGCCCGCCGAAGCTTCGGCACAGGATCGCTTTCATGACGCTGTCCCCCGGCGCTTTCGAATGAGGCTCTCGGGCCCGCCAGTATCCCAATTCCGCCCGGTTCGTGAGTCCCTGTTGAGGCTTAAGGCTCCACCCTGGCCCGCAAAACCTCAGGCCCTTATGGTTCGCGTCATGATTCGCGCCCTCTCCCGCGTGGCCCTCTCGGCCCTCCTCCTCGCCGGCTTCGCGACCGGCCTTTCGGCCCAGACGCAGCAGCGCGGCGGGACGTCGTCCGGTCAGGCCCAGGGCCAGAAGGGCAAGCCCCCGGCCGCCAAGCCCGACGCCAGATCCGCCCAGAAGCCCGGGGCCAAACCGGACGCCAAGACCGGCGCGAAGCCCGCCCCCGGCTCCGCCTCCCCCGGCGGCGGGCAGGCGACCCTCGTGCAGAGCTTCGGCGACTGGGGCGTCTACACGACGACGGCGAACCCCAAGGCCAAGGTCTGCTACGCGCTCTCGCAGCCGAAGCAGCGCACGCCGGCGAACCTCAAGGACCTGCCGGGCTACATGTTCGTGGCGACGCGGCCGGCCGAGAAGGTCAGGAACGAGATCAGCCTGATCATGAACTTCGACCTGAAAGAGGGCGTCGACCACCAGGCCATCATGGGGCGCGACCAGTTCGTCCTCGTCGCCAAGGGCAAGAACCTGTGGGTCAAGAACCCGGCCGAGGAGGGCCGCGTGGTCGAGGCCATGAAGCGGGCGAACGACCTCGTCGTGAAGGGCACCTCGGTGAAGAGCAACGCGACGAGTGACCGCTATTCCCTGAAAGGGTTCGGCGACGCCCTGGAGCGGGTCCAGAAGGAGTGCCGCTAATCCTTCCCTGCGGAGGTAGCGGGCGAAGCGATGCTGGGTGGGAGGGGAGAGTCCATCCTGGCAGCGGTTCCCCACCCCGCTCGGCCTTCGCCCGAGCCGGCCCTCCCTTGCGGAGAGGGATTTTAGGCCTCCCCGGCGGGTGCGGGACTCACGATCCGGCCCCAAATTGCCTATATGAAACCCTCGCTCTCCCGAACGAGGTCTTCTTCCGATGGCGACGGCGTCGCTCGACATCGCCAGGCATGATCCGCACGCGGCAACCGCCGCTGTGAGCGAGGCTGCGCGCCAGGACAGCCTTGAAAAGCCTATCGCGCAGAAAGCCGCCTCCGCGCGTCCGTCGCTCGCCGGCCTGACCCGCGACGAGCTCAGGGCCAGGCTCGTCGAGATCGGCGTGCCGGCTGCCGAACTCAGGATGCGCGCCGCCCAGCTCTGGCACTGGATCTCCTTCCGTGGCGCGCAGACGTTCGAGGAGATGTCGACCATCGGCAAGCCCCTGCGGGCGCGCCTCGCCGAAGCCTTCACCCTCGACCGCCCGCAGGTCGTCTCCGAGCAGGTCTCGAAGGACGGCACCCGCAAGTGGCTCCTGCGCATGGCGCCGACTGGCCCGCACGACCGCGGCGCCGAGATCGAGTGCGTCTACATCCCGGAGGTCGACCGCGGCACGCTCTGCGTGTCGAGCCAGGTCGGCTGCACGCTGACCTGCTCGTTCTGCCACACGGGCACGCAGCGGCTCGTCCGCAACCTCACGGCCCAGGAGATCGCCGCCCAGGCGATCGTCGCCCGCGACCGCCTCGGCGATTGGCCCGGAAAAGCCCCGCCGGAAGGCGCCTTCGTGCCCTCGGGCGGCGAGCGCTTCGTCTCGAACGTCGTCTTCATGGGCATGGGCGAGCCGCTCTACAACCTCGACGCCGTGGTGGACGCTGTCGGCGTGCTCGCCGACAACGAGGGCCTCGGCCTCTCGCGCCGGCGCATCACGGTCTCGACCTCGGGCGTCGTGCCGCAGATGGAGCGCCTCGGCCGCGAGGCGAGCTCCATGCTGGCGATCTCGCTGCACGCGGTCCGCGACGACCTGCGCGACACGCTCGTGCCGCTCAACAAGAAGTACCCGATCCGGGACCTCCTCGACGCCTGCCGGGCCTACCCCGGCGTCTCGAACGCGCGCCGCATCACCTTCGAGTACGTGATGCTGAAAGGGGTCAACGACACCGACGCCGACGCCCGCGAGCTCGTGCGGCTCTTGAAAGGCATGCCGGCCAAGATCAACCTGATCCCGTTCAACCCCTGGCCCGGCGCCAGGTACGAATGCTCCGACTGGGAGCGCATCGAGCGCTTCTCCGAGATCGTGTTCAGGGCCGGCTACGCCTCGCCGGTGCGCACGCCGCGCGGCCGCGACATCCTCGCCGCCTGCGGCCAGCTCAAGAGCGAGACCGAGAAGCTCCGGGCCCGGGCCCGGCTGATGCTCGAGGCGGAGTGACGCCCTCCTGAAGCGCCTGAATCGGCGGAACCGGGCTTCCCGGGTCGCGTTGCCCTGGAAGATGCAACCGACAGGAGCTTGACCATGCGCACCCCGATCCTGGCCGTGGCCTCCGCCGCGGCTCTTTTCGCCCTTCCCACGCTGGCCCTCGCGAGCGACCAAGGCGCGGCTGCCGGCGCCACCGCCGGAGCCGTCGGCGGCGCGGTGGTCGGCGGGCCCGTGGGCGCCGTCGTCGGCGCGGGCGCCGGCGCCGCGGTCGGCGGCGCCACCTCCGGGCCGAACCGGCCGGACGTCGTCATCGAGCACCGCGGACCCGCCACGACCGGCAGCGTCGGCTGCTCCTCGACCACGGTCCACAAGGAAAACAGCATGGGCGACTCGAAGACCGTGCAGAAGAAAGAGTGCTGAGCCGGCAGGCTGGCGCTTCGTGCGGCACGAAGGGCCGGGGAGACCCGGCCCTTTCGCATGAAAGCGGCTTCGGCGCTTCGACACAGGGCCCGCGATGATCTAGAAGGACCGCTCGCTTCCCCGGATTGACCCGTCGACCATGGCCAGCTCTGCCCGGCGCGAGATCGTCCTGATCAACGCCGCCCACCTCCTGACCCACTACTCCCTGCTGATCCTGCCGACGGCGGTGCTCGCCATGGCGCGGCCTGGCGGCGAGTTCGGGGCGGACTACGGGCCGATCGTGGCGCTCGCGACCGGCATGTTCGTGCTCTACGGCGTCGGCTCGTTGCCGCAGGGCTGGCTCGCGGCGAGATTCGGGCGAAGCCGCCTGATGGCGGCCTTCTTCTTCGGCACCGGCGCGGCGCTCGCGGCGGCCGGCTTCGTCTCGACACCGCTGATGCTGGCGTTGACCCTTGCGGCGGCCGGGCTCTTCGCGGCGATCTACCATCCGATCGGGACCGCGATGCTGGTCGAGGCCGCGGGCGACCGGGTCGGGCGCGCGATCGGGATCAACGGCGTGTTCGGCAACTTCGGGGTCGCGCTCGCGCCTGTCGTGACGGCGTTCCTGGCTCAAGAGGCCGGCTGGCGCGCGGCCTTCCTCGTGCCCGGGCTCGCCTGCATCGGCCTCGGCGTCGCCTGGCTCGCCGAGCCGCCGCCGGAGGGGGGGCGGGCCCAGGCCTCCAGGCCCTTCCCGGAGATTCCCCGTGCGCTCGTGCGCCGCGCCGTGACCGTGCTGCTCCTGATCGCGGTCGTCTCGGGCCTCGTCTTCAACGCCTTCACGATCCTGATCCCGAAGCTCATGCAGGAGCGCCTCGCCGGCGACCCGCGGCTCCTGCCGATCGTCGGCGTCCTCGCCTTCGCGGTGACGCTGTGCGGGGCCGCGACCCAGTTCACCGTCGGGCGGCTCCTCGACCGCACGACGCTGAAGCGCATCTTCCTGCCGATGGCGCTGATCCTCGCGCCCGCCATGGTCGCCTTGTCCATGGCGCGGGGCTGGCTCGTGCTGCCGCTCGCCGGGATCGTGGCGGCGACGATCTTCGGGCAGGTCACCGTCAACGAGACCATGACGGCGCGCTACATCTCGCCCGCTTTGCGCGCCAAGATGTACTCGGTGCGCTTCTTCGTCGGCTTCCTCGGCGCCGCCGCGGCGGCGCCCCTCGTCGGCTTCCTGCACGAGCGCACCGGCAGCCTCACCGCCGCGATCGTCGTGCTCGCCGGCTTCGCCCTCGTGACCCTCGCCTGCGCCCTGTTCTTCCCGGACCGGCCGGAGGAGCTCAGGCCCGAGCTGTGGAACGCCGTCCCGGCGCCGGGCGAGTAGCCTTCAGAGATACTTCTCGCGGATGTCGACGGTGGAGCGCGCGCCGACGCTCGCGTAGTCGCCGGCAAGCCACGCCTCGGCGCGGGCGCGGCCGATGTCGTGCATGTGCAGCAGGAACTCCCAGTCGGCGTTGAGCTTGGAGGCGACGCCGAGGCCCTGCATCACGTCCTCGGCGTCGATGGCGTGGATGCGCATCGCCTTCATCTCGGTGCCGCACAGCTTGCCGTCCTCGATCATGCGGGAGACGAAGGCGATGGCGCGCATCTCGCGCATGAGCGAGGAGTTGAAGCTGATCTCGTTGATGCGGTTCATGATGTCGCGCGCCGACGTCGGCACCTCCGGGCGGTTCATCGGGTTGATGTGGACGACGACCACGTCCGGCGACTCGCAGTGGTAGATCAGCGGGTAGATGGCGGGGTTGCCCATGTAGCCGCCGTCCCAGTAGGCCTCGCCATCGATCTCGACCGCCTGCGCCATGAACGGCAGGCAGGCCGAGGCCAAGACCGCGTCCGCCGTGACCTCGCGGCAGGTGAAGATGCGGACCTTGCAGGTGCGCACGTTGGTCGCCGACAGGAACAGCTTGATGGCCGAGCCGCGGTTGAGGCGCTCGAAGTCGACCACCGCCTCCAGCGGCTGACGCAGCGGGTTGTGGTTCAAGGGATTGAGCTGGTAGGGCGAGAGCACCCGCGACAGGATGTCGAACACGAGGTGCGCGGGCGAGTTCTCCAGCGCATGGCTGTGCGTCAGCCGGTCGAACCACGACGGCTGCAGCGGGCTGAACAGGGCGGCGTGCGAGACGCGGCGCCAGAAGTCGCGCAGCGCCGTTTTCGCGCCGTCCCGTCCGCCGACCGTCATGCCGTAGGCCATGACGGTGGCATTCATGGCGCCGGCGCTCGTCGCGCTGATGCCCTCGACGTCGACCGTCTCCTCCTCGAGCACGCGGTCGAGCACGCCCCAGGTGAAGGCGCCGTGCGCGCCGCCGCCCTGGAGGGCGAGGTTGATCGTCTTGACCGCCGTCCGCATCGGTCGCCCCGCAAGGGTCGCGATATCGACATGCTTGTTCATCGCATCCTCCCGTTGTTTCAGTGCGCGGTCCAGCCGCCGTCGACCGGCAGCGCGGCTCCGGTGATCGAGGCCGCGGCCTCGCCGGCCAGGAACACGGCGAGCGCGCCGATCTCCTCGACGGTCGCGAAGCGCTTGTTCGGCTGCTGCGCGAGCAGCACGTCGCGGATCACCGCCTCGCGCGCGATGCCGTGCGACTTCGCCTGGCCGTCGATCTGCGCCTCGACGAGAGGCGTCCAGACGTAGCCGGGGCAGATCGCGTTGCAGGTGATGTTTTCTTCGGCGGTCTCGAGGGCCGTCACTTTCGTCAAGCCGACAAGGCCGTGCTTCGCGGCGACGTAGGCGGCCTTGAAAGGGGAGGCGACGAGGCCGTGCGCCGAGGCGACGTTGACGATGCGGCCCCAACCGTTCTTCCGCATCGCCGGCAGCGCGAGGCGCGTCGTGTGGAAGGCGGACGAGAGGTCGACGGCGATGACCTGGTCCCACTTCTGCGGCGGGAACTGGTCGATCGGGCTGACGTGCTGGATGCCGGCGTTGTTCACGAGGATGTCGAGGCGGCCATAAGTGTCGAGCGTCAGGTCGACCATCCGGGCGATGCTCTCGGGCTTCGCCATGTCGGCCGGCGAGTAGATCGCGCGCACCCCGAACTCGGCGGAGAGGGCGGAGAGCACCTCGCCGACATCGTCGACTTTTCCCAAGCCGTTGAGCACGACCGATGCGCCGGCCTCGGCGAAGGCGCGGGCGATGCCGAGTCCGATGCCGCTCGTCGAGCCGGTCACCACGGCGACGCGGCCGGAGAGCGGCTTTGAGGCCGTGATGCGAGCGGCCGCGGGAGCGGGGCGTGTCAGGTCCATGAGCATCGGAGTTCTCCTCAAGGTTCGGGATGGGGCTACGACGGGGTCCGCAGGCGTCCGGTGAGGAGCGCCGCAAAGGCGAGGGACAGGCCGATTCCGGCGACGCAGGCGGTCCAGCCGAGGCGGTCGAAGATCTGCCCGAGGACGGCGCTGCCGACGAGGCCGCCCGCGAAATAGGCGGCAAGGTAGAGGCCGCTCCCGGCCCCGCGGTCCACGGCGGCGCGGCTCACGAATCCCGTCGCCGTCGCCTGGGCGAAGAAGGTGCCGGCGCCGACGAGTGTGAGACCCGCCAGCACCATCGGAACGCTCGGCAGAACGAGAAGCGGCAGTCCCGCCCCGGCCGTGCCGAGGCCCGTCCAGAGCGCCGCACGGGTGCCGAGGCGCCGCGCCGCAACGCCGGCCATGAGCGTCGTTGCGATCGAAGGCAGGAAGACGAGGTAGACGAAGCCGAGGGACATCTGGTCGAGCCCGAGGGGCGGGCGCACGAGCACGAAGTTCACGTAAGTGAAGGTTCCGATGAAGGCGAAGAGGATGCAGAAGCCGATCGCGAAGGCGGCGCGCAGGCGCGGCTCGTTTAGGTGCGCGGCCCAGACCATAAGCGGCGAGCCGCTCATGCCGCCGTGCGCCGGCGGCGCCGCGCGGGTCAGGCCGACGCGGACGAGGGCGGCGCCCGCGAGGTTGAGGAGCGCCAGCGCCCCGAAGGTTGCGCCGAGGCCGAGGTGGTCGGCGGCGGCGGCGGCGAAGAGCCTTCCGAACAGGTTGCTCGCGACATTGCCGGCGACATAGGCGGCGAACGCTCCGCCGGCCTCCGCGGCGGCACAGTGCTCGCCGAGATACGCGAAGGTGAGCCCGAAGGCCGAGGCCATGCACAGACCCTGCGCGACCCGAAGGAGCGCGAAGGTCCAGAGATCCGGCGCGAAGGCGAGGAGCGCCGTCGGGACAGCCAGAAGGGTCAGCGCGGCGAGGATGCCGCGGCGGCGGTCGATGCGGCGGCTGAACGACGCGACGCCGAGGCCGGCGACCGCCATGCCGAGCGTGCTGGCGTTGACGGCAAGCCCCATGGCCGCGGGCGAGACGCCGTAGGCGCGGGCGAGCGCCGGCAGGATTGCCTGCGTGCCGAAGAGGTCGATCACCGTCAGGAAGGCGATAAGGCCGATGAGCAGCGTGCGCGAGAAGGCGCCGGAGGCAGGCGCGTGCGCCGCCATGGTCATCGGCATCGGCTGGGCGCGGCTCATGTCCATGGCGTCACCTCGACGTGAAAAGCGGAAAGGAGCGGCGCCCGCTTAGAGGCGCGGGCGCCGGGCATCGGACGCGAGGCATCCGCCTCACATCGTGTGCTCGTCCTCGTGCTTGTCGTCGTGGAAGAGGTCGGCCGAGAGCAGCACGGCCGGAGCCTTGCCGTTGTTCTTCCACCAGTGCTGCACGCCGAGCTTCTCGACCGAGACCTCGCCGGCCTTGTGCTCGATCGCGACCGCGCAGTTGCTGGCGTACTCGTGGATCGAGCCCGAGACGATGTAGATGAGCGCCGGACGGTCCTCGTGGCTGTGCCACGGCACGACGCCGCCGGGCTGCACCACGAGCCGGCGCAGGCGCAGGCGCCGGTCGGCGAGAGCGACCTTCTCGCGGCCGAGCTCGATCATGCCGAGCACGGTGTCGGTCACGTCCTTCGGCTTCATCTCGCCGGTGGTGCGAGCGCCGGTTTTCATCTGATCAGCCGGGCACTGGCCGGCGCTCGCCGGGAAGGCCGCGAGCGCGACGCCCGCGACGAGGCTCACGACGGTGAGGCCGCGGCGGATCTGCCCTTTGTTCACGCGAATCATGATCGTCTCCTTGTGTCTCCCGCCGCGAGAGCGCGGCGATGCGGGAGCCACCATCACGAAAGCGCGCGGCGCTTTGAAATGCCGATCGGGATGAGGTTTGATAGCGCCCGGCTATCGGGCGCGGGCGGGCAGCCGTGTTAGGGTGAGCCCATGGAGATGCACCAGGTCCGCTACTTCCTGGCGGTCGCGGAGGAGCTGAACTTCACCCGCGCGGCGGAGCGCTGCAACGTGGCGCAGCCGTCGCTGACGCGCGCGATCAAGCTGCTCGAAGGCGAGCTCGGCGGGCCGCTGTTCAACCGCGAGCGGGCGAACACGCACCTGTCCGAGCTCGGGCGCATGGTGAAGCCCTACCTCGAGCAGGTCTACGGGCAGGCCAAGGAGGCGCGGCGCCAGGCCCTGGATTTCATCAAGCTCAAGAAGACCACGCTGAAGCTCGGAGTCATGTGCACCATCGCCCCGGACCAGCTCGTCGAGCTCGTCTGCGGCGTGCAGAGCCGCAATCCCGGCATCGAGCTCGAGATCGTCGATTCCACCGCCGAGAAGCTCGAGGAGCGGCTGATCGCGGGCGATCTCGAGGTCGCGATCCACTGCCCGCCGGCGAACCAGGCGGACGAGCGGCTGCACTACATGCCGCTCTACCGCGAGCAGTTCCTGGTGGCGCTCCCGGCCGAGCATCCGCTCGCCGAGAAGAACGGCGTCCGGCCGGCGGACCTCGCCGGCCTGCGCTACCTCAACCGGGTCAACTGCGAGTTCAACGGCTACGCCGGAGCGATCTGGAAGGAGTGCGGCCTGAATTTCGAGACCGCCTACCGCTCGGAGCGCGACGACTGGATCCTCGCCATGGTGGCGAGCGGCCTCGGCTTCGGCTTCATGCCGGAGAGCTGCGTGAGGCACCCGCGGGTCGTCGGGCGGCCGATGGTCGAGCCCGAGTTCTGGCGCGAGGTCAGCCTCGTGACAGTGCGCGGCCGCCCGCATTCGCCGGGCGTCGGGGCGCTCGTGCGCGAGGCCATGCGGGCCCGCTGGCTCGGCCGCGCCGCCATGGCGGTCGAGGCCGAGAAGGCACGGGCGGAGGAGCCGGCGGGAGCGGGGAAGTAGCGTTTCCCTCCGCGGCATCTTCGACCGGAGCAAAGCGGGGAGTTGAACCCCTGCGCGATGGGTCCCGGTTGCCTGCAGCGTCCGAGACTGCGCCAACTAAGCCGCTTTGCGTAACGCAGGCTCGGTCGTCACGGGTACCTCCATCTCGCCGGTGATCAGCCGCGTGCCGCGCTGGAAGGTGAGATAGTTCCAGAGCCAGTTCACGGCGACCGCGACGCGGTTGCGGAAGCCGATCAGGAACCAGATGTGGGCGAGGCCCCACAGCCACCACGCCGCGTAGCCCGACAGCCGCAGCGGGCCGATCTGCACGACCGCGCTCCTGCGCCCGATCGTCGCGAGCGAGCCGAAGTCGCGGTAGCGGAACGGCGCGCGCACGCGCCCGGCGAGCCGGGCGCGGATCAGGGCCGCCACGTAGGCGCCCTGCTGCTTGGCGACCGGCGCGACGCCCGGGAGCGGCCCGGCCGGTCCTTCGCAATGAGCCGTGTCGCCGATTACGAACACCTCCGGGTGCCCCGGCACCGAGAGGTCGGGAGAGACCTTCACCCGCCCGGCCCGATCGGTCTCGGCGTTCAGCCATTTGCCAGCCCGGGAGGCGCGCACGCCCGCGCCCCACACGATCGTGCGGGTCTCGATCGTGTCGGATCCGGCCGTCACGCCCGACGCATCGCAGTCCGTCACCATGGCGCCGAGCCGCACCTCGACGCCGAGAGCTTCGAGGGAGCGCCGCGCCGTCTCCGACAGGCGCGGGTCGAACGCCGGGAGGAGGCGAGGACCGGCCTCCAGGAGGATCACGCGGGCGAGCCGCGGGTCGATGGTGCGGAAGTCGGCGGCAAGCGCTTTCTTGGCAAGCTCCGCGATCGCACCCGCCATCTCGACGCCCGTCGGACCGCCGCCGACGACCGCGAAGGTGAGGAGCCGGCGCCGCTCGTCCGCGTCGGCCTCGGTCTCGGCCTTCTCGAAGGCGAGGAGGATGCGGCGCCGCAGGTCCGTTGCATTCTCGATGGTCTTGAGCCCGGGTGCGTGCGCCTCCCAGCCGTCGTTGCCGAAATAGGCGTGGCGCGCGCCGGTCGCGAGCACGAGATAGTCATACGGCACCCGGCGGGCGCCGATGAGGACCTCGCGGCTCCCCAAGTCCACGCCCGTCACCTTGGCGAGCATCACCCTGGTGTTCGCCTGGGCACGCAGAACGGCGCGGATCGGCGCCGCGATGTCGGCCGGCGACAGGGCGGCGGTCGCGACCTGGTACAGGAGCGGCTGGAAGAGGTGGTAGTTGTGCCGGTCGATCACCGTCACGTCGACGGGGGCGTCGGCGAGGGCCTTGGCGACGGCGAGCCCCGCGAAGCCCGCGCCCACGACGACGACGCGGGGCCGCGGATCGGATTTTTTCGGCATGGTCCGAGCCTTTCGGGTCGAGAGCGGGATCGGAGTTTCGGATCCCGAGGCGCGCGGATGAAATGCCGCCTCCCTATCGGCTCCATAGCCGTCCGGCATTTCCATGTGGCGTCGCCCCTGTTTCGGGACCGAAACATCGCGCGCCGGAATCTCCAGGCGATCTCAAGGTCAGCCCGTCTGAAAGCTTGCCGCCCGGCGCGCCGCTAGAAGCCGGTCATGAGCTGCCGTTCCGGCGGCCGAAAAGCGGAGAACCGACATGGCCGAACTCGTCATGCCGTTCGCCCGGCGCTCCGGCGCCGCGGGGACGGCCCACATCGTCGCCGGTATCGTGGCGCGCAGCGCCGCAAAGGCGTTCGCCGGCTTCCGCAGGATGATGGCGGAGCGCCGCACGATCGCCCAGCTCCGGGCGCTCGACGACCGCACGCTCCACGACATCGGCCTCCACCGCAGCGAGATCGCCTCGCTTGCGCTCGGCGGGCCCGAGCGGTTCCGCGGCCGCTTCCACTGATGCCCCGCACCGCCGCGGCGCGCCTGCGCGCCGCGGCTCCGTGCCGGGCCGACGGTCACTTCCGCCCGTAGCGCCGCTGCCATTCCGCGACGATGCGGTCGCGGTTCTCCGAGGCCCAGACGAGATCGTTCCGGATCATCGAGGCCGCGACTCCTTCGGGGTAGAAGGGAATCGGCTTCGCGACGCCCTCGATCGCGACCTGCTGGATGAAACGGGCGTAGACCTCGTTCGCCTTGCGGCTCGATGCGAAGTCGAGGAGACGGCGGGCGGCGTCCGGCTTCTGCGTGCCGGAAAGGATCCCGGCCGCGTCCATATCCCAGCCGCCGCCTTCCTTCATCAGCAGGACGTCCACGGGCGCGCCCTTCTGCTTTACCTGCGCGCCGGCGAGCTCGTAGGAGATGCCGACCGGGAACTCGCCCGTCGCAGCGTCGCGGCAGGGCTTCGTGCCGGAGTGGGCGTAGGTCGCGATATTCTCGTGCAGACGGTCCATGAACCGCCACGCCTCCTCCTCCTCGAAGAGCTGGATCCAGGCCGAGACGTGGAAGTACCCGGTGCCTGAGGAGCCCGGATCCGGCATGGTGATGCGGCCGCGAAAGCGCGGGTCGAGGAGGTCGCGCCAGGAGGCGGGCTTCGGCAGCCCGAACCTCTCGGCCTCCGCGGTGTTGAAGCAGACTGCGGCCGCCCAGGCCTGCATGCCGATCCAGGACGGCGGATCGGCGGGATCGCGGAAGTTCGGCCTGATCTCCGGGAGATTCGGCGGCGCGTGCACCTTGAGCAGCCCCTCCTTCTTCAGGCGCATCATGGAGGTCGCGGCGAGGCCCCAGACCGCGTCGCCGCGCTGCCCCCGCTCGGCAAGGAGGCGGGCCGTGATCACGCCGGTCGAGTCGCGCTGCCAGACGGTCTCGACGTCCGGATTGTCGGCCTCGAAGGCCTTCTTCAGCTCGGCCGTGAAGTCGGGCTCCAGCGTCGAATAGACGACGAGCTGCACGCGCTCGGCGGCGGCGGCGCTTCCGGCGAAGAGCGCGAGGGCGAGGGCGAGCGGGCGGACAAGGGCGGACCAGGACGGGCGGACGGGCATGGCGGACCCCCGGGGTTGCGGCGGCGGGCAACTTCTCGATAGAGCGTAACACCACACAAAGCCGGCGAGGTCCACGGATGGGAAAAGAGGCGAACCGCACGACGCGGTGGTGGTGGGTGCGGCATGCGCCGGTGACGGTCAACAACGGCTGCGTCTACGGCCAGACCGACCCGGTCTGCGACTGCGACGACGAGGCGGCCTTCTCAGGCCTCGCCGGCCTCCTGCCGAAGGACGCGGTCTGGGTCACGAGCCACCTGACCCGCACCCACATGACCGCCGCCGCGATCGTCAAGGCGGGGCTCGCGGGGCCGGACCCCGTGCCCGGTCCCGGCGTCGTCGTCGAGCGCGACCTCGCCGAGCAGAGCTTCGGCGAATGGCACGGCATGAAGTACACCGACCTCGCGGCGCTCCAGGCCGACGCCTACCACCGCTTCTGGCTTGCGCCGGCCCACGAGGCGCCCCCCGGAGGCGAGAGCTTCGTTCACGTCATGGAGCGGGTCGCCCGCGCGATCCGGCGGCTCACTGAAGAGCATGCCGGGCGCGACATCATCGCGGTGACGCACGGCGGCACCATACGGGCCGCGCTCGCCGAGGCCCTCGACCTCGCCCCCGAGGCGGCGCTGGCGTTCGCGGTCGACAACCTGTCGCTGACGCGGCTCGAGCGCTTCGACGGGCCGGGCGTCGGCCACGGCTGGCGCGTCGTCACCGTGAACCAGCGGCCGCGCTGAATGGAATTGCCCGGAGCCCCGAGAATCCGCCTCGTCGTCTTCGACTGCGATGGAGTGCTGGTCGACAGCGAGGCGCTCGCCTGCGGGGTCGAGGCGCAGGCGCTGACGGCTCTCGGTCATCCGATCACCGGCGAGGAGGTCGCCCGCCGCTATGCCGGGATGTCCGACGCCGACATGCGCCGCTCCGTCGAACGGGAGATCGGCCGGGCGCTGCCGCCGGATCACGGATCGCGCTGCGCGGCGGCGCTGGAAGAGGTTTTCCGCCGGGAGCTTCGCCCGGTCGAGGGCATGGCGGCGGTCGTGGACGCGGTCACGGCGGTGGGCGTGAGGCGCTGCGTCGCCTCGAGCAGCGGGCCGGAGCGGCTGCGGCTCGCCCTGACCGTCACGGGCCTATGGGAAAAATTCGCGCCGAACGTGTTCAGCGCCAGGATGGTGGCGCGGGGCAAGCCTGCGCCCGACCTGTTCCTCTTCGCGGCGGAGCAAATGGGGACAGCGCCGGCGGCCTGCCTCGTGGTCGAGGACAGCGTGCCGGGCGTCCTCGCGGCCCGCGCGGCCGGCATGACGGCGGTGGGGTTTGCGGGCGGCGGCCACTGCGGGCCGGACCATGCGGCGCGCCTGTGGGAGGCCGGCGCCGACCGGGTCTGCGCCGACACGCCTGCCTTGGCCGCCTCGCTGCGAGGCTTCGGCGCCGCCGCTTGAGGCGGCTGCCGGAGGTCGTCGCGTCACCTCTCCCGAAGGAAAGGCAGGCTCCCGACCTCATGGGCGCCAGTGCGCGAGGTAGTGCGCGACATCGGCGATCTCGGCCTCGCTCATCGGCTGCGCGACCTCGACCATGGCGGGGTCGTAGCCGTGGCGCTCGCCGGTCTTGTACTGGCTGAGCGCCTTGACGAGGTAGTCCTCGCGCTGGGCGCCGATGCGCGGGATCTGGTCGTGCCCGGACAGGTCCGGGTTGTGGCAGAAGCCGCAGCGGTGGCGCGCCGCAGCCGCTCGCCCACTCTCTAGCCGGGCCGGCTCCGCCCCCTCGGGCGGCGGGGCGGGAGGCGGGAGCTTCGCGATCTCCTCCGAGAAGTCCCTGAGGTCGTCGTCGGTCATGCCTTCCGTGAGCGTGTTCATCGGCTCCGCGATGCGCTGCTTCTCGCGGAAGACGTAGAGCTGGATCAGCACGAAGGAGGCGGGCTGGCCGCCCAGCGACGGCACCTCGGGAGTCTGCGAGGTGCCCTTCTCCCCGTGGCACGCGAGGCACGGCTGGAGCCGCTCGGCGAGGGTTTCCGGGAGCGCCGGCCCTGGCGCTCCGCACAGGAGCGCCAGGGCAAGGAACAGCCGCGGCCTAGCCGCCATGGCTCACGCGGTAGACGGCGCCGTTGAAGTCGTCCGAGACGAGGAGCGAGCCGTCCTTCATCATCTGCACGTCCACGGGGCGAGCCACATAGTTGTTGTTTTCCAGGAAGCCGGTGAGGAAGGGCTCGATCGACTTCACCGAGCCATCCGGATTGAGCTTCGCCACCACCACGTCGCCGCCGAGCTTCTGGCTGCGGTTCCAGGAGCCGTGCCGCGCGATGAAGATCGCGTTCTTGTACTCGGCCGGGAACATGTCGCCGGTGTAGAAGCGCATGCCGAGCGCCGCGGTGTGGGCGCCGAGCAGCGCCGCCGGCGGCTCGTACTCGTCGCAGGAATGGCCCCATCCGAATTCCGGATCCCGGAAGTTGCCCTGATGGCAGTACGGGTAGCCGAAGTGCTTCTTGCCAGAGGCGGTGACGCGGTTGAGCTCGTCCTCCGGAATGTCCTCGGAGACCCAGTCGCGCCCGTTGTCGGTAAACCAGAGCTCCTTCGTGACGGGGTGCCAATCGAAGCCGACCGTGTTGCGAACGCCGCGAACGAGCACCTCCATGCCGCTGCCGTCGAGGTTCATGCGGCGGATGTGGGCGTGGTGGTTCTGGTCCGGATCGTTGATGTTGCCCGGCGCGCCGACCGGCACGTAGAGCTTGTCGTCGGGTCCGATGGCGATGAACTTCCAGCCGTGCGGCTCGTCCTTCGGGAACTGGTCGTTGACGAGCGTGGGCTTCGGCGGATCGTCGAGGTGGTCCTCGATGTTCTCGAGCTTCGACACCTTCGAGAGCTCGGCGACGTAGAGCGTTCCCTTGTGGAAGGCCAGTCCGTTCGGGCGGTGCAGCCCGGAGGCGATGACCTTGACCTCGCGTTTCCCGTCCTTGTCGCGAATAGCATAGACCTTGTCGAGAAGGCGCGAGCCGACGAAGACCGTGCCCTTGTCGCCGATGCGGATCGAGCGGGCGTTGCCGACGCCTGCGGCGAACACCTCGACCTTGAAGCCGGGCGGCGCCTTGAGCTTTGCGACCGGGAGCTTGTCGGCGGGCGTCGGGATCGGCGGCGGCGCGACCGGGGCGAGCCTCATGGCGCCCGGGGTCTCGGGCCGTCCGTACAGGGCCGAGCCCGGAGCCGGCGGGGCCGCGGGCGCGGCGGCCGGCGGCGCCGTAGGGGCGGGCTGCTGGGCAAGGGCGGTCCCGGAGAGCATGAGCAGCCCCGTGACGGCGAGGGCGCTCAAGCGCGCGCGATGAAGCATCTTGTTCCTCCCTAGGTCGTTGACGTGCGGCGGCCGCGTGGGCGGGCGCCTGGCGAAGCACGAAGCCAGTTTCGGACGGGTCCGCGTCCCGGCGCAAGAGGCGCTTTCCCCGCCGCTTGCGGCCAGGGGAGATCCCCCTGGCCTTTCGAGGCCTGCCTCCTCATGCGCGGGATGCGCACCCCGCACCTGCGGGTAGCGGCGCAAAACGCCAGCGCGCAGGTGCGGGACCGACCGCCTGTCGGCGCACCCGAACGTTGCCCGTGTCCTCTACCCGGGCCTGCCGCAGCACCCCGGCCACGACGTCGCGGCGCGCCAGATGGAGGGCGGCTTCGGCTCCATGCTGTCGATCCAGGTCACGGGCGGCGAGGACGCCGCCATTGCGACCGCCGCGCGGGTGGCCTTCTGCAAGCGCGCGACCTCGCTCGGCGGCGTCGAGAGCCTCATCGAGCACCGCGCCTCCGTCGAGGGTCCGGGCACGCCGTGCCCCGCGGACCTGCTGCGGTTGTCGACGGGGATCGAGATGTGGACGACCTCTACGCCGATCTCGACGAGGCGCTAAGGGCGGTACAGGTTCCACAATGATCTATTCGGGCGATCCCGTTTTTGTCCCACGAGGTTGGTCCGATCGGCGTTCGACTTGGCGCTGAACAAAGGAACCGATGAATGCACCCAGTGTTAACTTCGCTAAATCCAAGAATTGGCCCTGCTGTGACTGAATCATGGCCATTATTGAGAAGATAAGCGTTAGAGCTATTGTGGCAAGAGGAAGTCCGGTCAGACCAAGTCGAGTGAAGAAGCCAGTAGAGCCGCGGAGGCTGCTTAGCCTTACATACAAATCGACCGATTCTGACTTCGCTTCGGCGACGAGAGGTCCCAGGAGCGGATAATCTTGCGTCGGAATGACAACGTCTGACTTCGCCCCCGACGCAGCGACCATTCGATATCCGGCGATCAAGGCTATAATGGCGATCAAAGACAGAAGAAAATGAATCACATATGAACTTACGAAAACTTCGATTGGACTTGCATCCCCGCGCGCTACGCCGATCATTACTGTATGTCCGGTAACTGCCGATAGGATAGGCGGCAAAATTACCGCTGCGACAAGGGCCAAAAAGGAGCCGTACGCAATCGTGAGCGCAGTTCGTGCAACACCGAGAACGTCTTTTTCGACAACGACCTGACCAGGCGCGAACTGAGTTGCGAACGCCTTCAGCCCGGTGTCGCTGGCACCAGCCGGGCCCTCACGTTCTGGACTCGGGGTTTCGTCAGCCACGCGCATATCTCCGATTTCATAACTGTACTATCGCACGTCCTCGTACGGCGTAAAAGGATTCTGATCGGATATAAACCGTGAACGTTCCACTGAGGCACCATCACGCCGCAACCGTCTGCCGCTCCAGCGACTTGCGCACGACCTGCACGACGTCGCCTATGATGGCGTTGAGCGAAAAATCCTTCGGCGTGTAGACGGCGGCGACGCCCATGTTGCGGAGCACGTTGTCGTCCTCGGCCGAGATGATGCCGCCGACGACGACCGGGACATGGTCGAGGCCTTCGAGGCGAAGGCGCGCCTTGACCTCGCGCACGAGCGGCACGTGCGAGCCGGAGAGGATCGAGAGGCCGATCACGTGGGCCTTGGTCTCGCGGGCCTTCTGGACGATCTCGGCCGGGGTCTGGCGGATGCCGTCGTAGGTGACGTCCATGCCGACGTCGCGGGCCCGCAGCGCGATCTGCTCGGCGCCGTTCGAATGGCCGTCGAGGCCGGGCTTGCCGACGACGAGGCGTGGCGTCTCGCCGAGCCTTTCGCCCAGCTCCGCCACCATGAGGCGGATGTCCTGGGTCGCGCCCGCCGTTGCGGTCTCGGGGGTGACGCCGGTCGGGGCGCGGTATTCGCCGAAGACGCGGCGCAGGCGCTCGCCCCACTCGCCCGTGGTGACGCCCGCCTTGGCGCAGGCAATGGAGGCCGGCATGATGGTGCGGTCCTCCCGCGCGGCGCTCTCCAGCTCCGCCAACGCCGCCTCGGCGGCGGCGCCGTCGCGGGCGTCGCGCCAGGCGCGGATGCGGCGCACCGCCTCCATCTCGACGGTCTCGGGGACGCTGAGGAAAGCGCTCTCGCCGGCCGTGAGCGGCGACGGCTCGCCCTCCTGGAAGCGGTTGACGCCGACGACGACCTGCTCGCCCGCCTCGATGGCGGCAAGGCGCCGGGCGTTCGACTCGACGAGGGCGCGCTTCAACGCCCCGCTCTCGACCGCGGCGATCGCCCCGCCCATGGCGTCGATGCGGGCAAGCTCCTCCCGCGCCGCCGCCTTCAACTCCTCGACCTTGGCCTCGATGACGTGCGAGCCGTCGAAGATGTCGCCGTATTCGAGAAGATCGGTCTCGTAGGCGAGGATCTGCTGCATGCGGAGCGACCACTGCTGGTCCCACGGGCGCGGCAGGCCGAGCGCCTCGTTCCAGGCCGGGAGCTGCACGGCGCGGGCACGGGCGCGCTTCGACAGCGTCACCGCGAGCATCTCCAGCATGATGCGGTGGACGTTGTTCTCGGGCTGCGGCTCGGTGAGCCCGAGGGAGTTCACCTGCACGCCGTAGCGGAACAGGCGCTTCTTCGGGTCGGTCACGCCGTAGCGCGTCAGGAGGATCTCGTCCCAGAGCGCCGCGAAGGCGCGCATCTTGCAGATTTCGGTGACGAAGCGCAGGCCGGCGTTGACGAAGAACGAGATCCGCCCGGCCGCCTCCGCGAAAGCCTCCTCGTCGACCTCGCCCACTGCCCGCACGGTGTCGAGGACGGCGCAGGCGGTCGTGAGCGCGAAGGACAGCTCCTGCACGGGCGTCGCCCCCGCCTCCTGCAGGTGGTAGGAGCAGACGTTCATGGGGTTCCACTTCGGCATCTCCTTCGTCGTGAACAGGATCACGTCCTTGGTGAGCCGCATGGAGGGCGCCGGCGGGAAGACGTAGGTGCCGCGCGAGAGATACTCCTTGACGATGTCGTTCTGGGTCGTGCCCTGCAGCGCCGCCCGCGAGGCGCCCTGCTCGTCCGCGACGGCGATGTAGAGGGCGAGGAGCCACGGCGCCGTGGCGTTGATGGTCATCGAGGTGTTCATGTCGGCGAGCGGGATGCCGTCGAACAGCGCCCGCATGTCACCGACGTGGGAGATCGGGACGCCGACCTTGCCGACCTCGCCCTTGCTGAGCTCGTGGTCCGGGTCGTAGCCGGTCTGCGTCGGCAGGTCGAAGGCGACGGAGAGGCCGGTCTGGCCGCGCGACAGGTTCGAGCGGTAGAGCGCGTTCGACTCCGCCGCCGTCGAGTGCCCGGCGTAGGTGCGGAAAATCCAGGGCTTGTCGCGCTCAGCGCCGCTCATGCCGTCGCCCATGGTCCTCACGCCCAAGCTTTGCTGTGCAATGCACTATCCTATCCCTTCGTTCCGGTGAAGCCGAGGCGCCTTCCGCAGTTCGGAGGAGAAACCCTCGCGGGGGTGCGAGCGTTGCCGTCCGGGCATCCTCCACAAGGCTATGTTGCGGCGCAGCAACAAGGCCGGTAATCTCACTCCTGAACGACGAAAGCGAGGGCACCTCCATGGCGGTCCAGGCGCTGCGCAAGTCCGACAAGCCCAAAAGCCTCTACGAGATGGGCGAGATCCCGCCCCTCGGACACGTGCCCGAGCAGATGTACGCCTGGGCGATCCGCAAGGAGCGGCACGGGCCGCCCGAGGAGGCGATGCAGGTTGAGGTCGTGCCGACCTGGGAGATCCACGACGACGAGGTCCTCGTCCTCGTGATGGCGGCGGGCGTCAACTACAACGGCGTCTGGGCGGCCCTCGGCCAGCCCGTCTCGACGCTCGACGGGCACAAGAGCCCCTACCACGTCGCCGGCTCCGACGCCTCCGGGATCGTCTGGGCGGTCGGCGCCAAGGTGAAGCGCTGGAAGGTCGGCGACGAGGTCGTGGTCCACTGCAACCAGGACGACGGCGACGACGAGGAGTGCAACGGCGGCGACCCGATGTTCTCGCCGTCCCAGCGCATCTGGGGCTACGAGACGCCGGACGGCTCCTTCGCCCAGTTCTGCCGGGTGCAGTCGCGCCAGCTCATGCCGCGCCCCAAGCACCTCACCTGGGAGGAGTCCGCCTGCTACACGCTCACCCTCGCGACCGCCTACCGCATGCTGTTCGGCCACCAGGGCCATCGTCTGCGGCCCGGCGACAACGTGCTGGTGTGGGGCGCCTCCGGCGGCCTCGGGGTGTTCGGCGTGCAGCTCTGCGCGGCGTCGGGCGCCAACGCCATCGGCATCATCTCGGACGAGTCGAAGCGCGACTACGTCATGCAGCTCGGCGCCCGGGGTGCGATCAACCGCAAGGACTTTTCCTGCTGGGGCCAGCTCCCGAAGGTCAACTCGCCCGAGTATGCGGAGTGGTCGAAGGAAGCGCGGAAATTCGGCAAGGCGATCTGGGACATCACGGGCAAGAAGGACGTCGACATCGTCTTCGAGCATCCGGGCGAGCAGACCTTCCCGGTCTCGACCCTCGTCGTGAAGCGCGGCGGCATGGTGGTGTTCTGCGCCGGCACCACCGGCTTCAACATCACCTTCGACGCCCGCTACGTCTGGATGCGGCAGAAGCGCATCCAGGGCTCGCACTTCGCGCATCTCAAGCAGGCCGCGGCCGCGAACCAGTTCGTCCTCGACCGCCGCATCGACCCCTGCATGTCCGAGGTCTTCCCCTGGGACAAGATCCCCCAGGCCCACACCAAGATGTGGAAGAACCAGCACGCCCCGGGCAACATGGCGGTGCTCGTCAACGCGCCGCGCTCGGGCTTGAGGACGTTCGACGATGTGATCGAGGCGGGCCGGTGATACCGAAGCGAACGATGTATGGCTCTCACCCGACCACGGCGGGACGCCTCCTCCTTGGGGGTAGACGCGAACACGCGGCACCCTTACTATTTTGGACAATGTCGGCGGCTGAGAACGCTGATCCACGATGGCCCGAATGAAGGTATCGCAACTCATACTTAAAGGATTTCGCGGGTTCGAGAACTCAACGATCAACTTCGACCCGCAACTGACCGTGTTGGTGGGCGTGAACGGCTCAGGAAAGACATCCGCCCTCGATGCGACTTTCTTTTTATTATCTCAATATATTGCTCGACTTGTTGCGTCCCCTAGCAGTGCACAACGATTAAATGAAGAAGATGTACGTATAGGAACTACAGAGACTTCACTTAAGATCACGACTCAGATTGCTGATGGCAATCAAATTAGTTGGTCGCTTGTTAAGCAGCGCGCCAGTCGAAGAATTGTTCACCCAAATTCAAGTGACTTTGACACCTTAAACGATTACGTCCGACGTATCGCATCGGGCTATGGAAATGGTCGTGATTATCTAAGTGGTGAGACTATCGCCGTTTATTATGACCAGCGCCGAGCTATTTTAGATATACCTCAACGCAAGCGAACTAAGATAGAACATGATGCTGAATACGCTTTCAAAAATAGCCTAAGGCCCGGCGCGATAGATTTTCGCAGGCTAACGTATTGGTTCGAAGAACGCGAGGGTGAGGAACTTCGGCGCCAGAGACGAGATCGTGATTACGTTGATCGCCAGCTCGAGGCAGTACGGTTGGCGATAACCAGTGCTACGGGTTTGCGAAACCCTTACTACAGCATAGAAAAGCCTCGCGGCCTTCGTGTCGAAAAGGATGGGTTGGAGCTGCATGTTTCGCAGCTTTCAGCTGGCGAGCGAACGTTCTTTGCACTTGCTGGGGATCTCGCCAGACGTTTGGCAATGGCAAATCTCGATTCTGAAACGCCGCTACGTGCTCCTGGAATTGTTTTAGTAGACGAGGTGGAACTCCATCTTCATCCTGGATGGCAAAGGAAGATTATCGCATGGCTACTAGAGACCTTTCCAAACTGTCAATTCATAGTGTCAACTCATTCTCCTCAGGTTCTTGGAGAAGTTCACGCCCATCAAATCCGCATTCTCGAAGCCCGTGGGAACACAATCGAGCTTGCCGTCCCTGCAGCATCGTATGGACGAGATAGTAACTACTTGCTGTTGAGCGTTTTAGGGGCTGAAGAGCGGAGATCCAGGAGCAAAGAGCTATTAGAAAAAATCGACGATGCCCTCGGAAGGGGCCGCTTAGAAGAGGCGCGCGAGCGGATTCGCGCGCTTGACACCGAGTTGGAAGGAAGCCCGCCCGAGCTCGCAATTGCTGAAGCGAGACTTGCCCGACGGGAGCGGAGGCAGAGTACGTGAAGTTCAGCGCTAAGCAGCCTACGCCAGATCGTTTGTCGGAGTGGATAGCATTAGCCAACGAAAACTGGACCCCTGCCTACCAAAATATGCCAGGAGACGTGAAGGACTCGCTCCATCTCGCGCTCCTTCGAGAACAGGGCTACGTATGCTCGTATTGTGGGCAGAAGCTCCACGGTCGCGGCGACAGTCACATCGATCATTTTTGGCCGCAGACCGATTTCCCGGAGAGAGCGCTTGATTACACGAATTTATTTGCGAGTTGCGGCCCTCCAGGCCGTCCTGGTTCTCCGAAAAATCTGCCGAGCACTTGCGGAGATGCAAAAAAGGCTTGGTTCCATTGCACCGATTACATTATGCCATCAGATTCAGATTGTGAGTACCACTTCAAGTATGGCGGGAGCGGGTCGATCTCGCCGGCGATGGCAGGTGATGTCGCGGCAGAGAATATGATTTCGCATCTTAGACTTGGCGATCCGTCGCTTGTTAATGAGCGATCGGTTTTGATTGCGTTGCTAGAAGCGGACATCACCGCAAACGAGATCACGCTATCCAACAAGCAGGCTGAAGTTCTCTCGTGGCGTACGCCGGATGCAACGGGTCGACTCAGTGGCTTTGGCCATGTCGCAGCGCGCTATCTTGAAGACGAATTGTGAATTGGCCCTGGCCGGGTAGCAATTCGTATGGCGAGAGTGGCTGGAGCGTGCAAACACAGCGTGCGTATCGACATGCTCAGCCGAATGCCCGATGCTGTACCCGTGCGGCAACCCAACGCGGCTCACGCGCCGGGAAGCTCTGGGAGGGTTATTATGAACGCTCGCATTCCGCGCGCCGCCGGCATTGTATTCCTCGCCGCGCTGCCGCTCGTCTCGCTGCCTGCCGCCGCGCAGCTTGCGGTCTCGTCGAACGACAACAAGGCGGTGCTGGCGAACGGGGTCAACACGGTACCGCCGAATCCGGCCGACGACACGGTGACGATCATCGACCTTTCCGCCTCGCCGCCGAAGGTCGTCGGCGAGGTCAAGGCGCCCTCGAGCGTGGTCGGGCCGCCGCAGAACGTGGCGGTGACGCCCGACGAATCGATCGCCCTCGTGTCCTCGAACCAGAAGCTCGATCCCGCCGACCCGAAGAAGCTCGTCAACGACAACCGGCTCTCGGTCATCGACCTCAAGGCCAATCCGCCGGCCGTGGTCGCGACCCTCGAGCTCGGCGCGGCGCCCGCCGGCATCGCCATCAACCGCGCCGGCAACCTCGCGCTCGTCGCGAACCGCGGCGAGGGCACCGTCTCGGTCCTGACCATCTCGGGCAAGACGGTGACGGCCGCCGGCAAGGTCGACTTCAACGCCAAGACCTCGGGCCCGTCGGGCGTCGCGTTCTCGCCGGACGGCAAGACGGCGCTCGTCACCCGCGACGGCGACCACCGCATCTCCGTCCTCTCCGTCGACGGCACGAACGTCCAGGACACGAAGCGCCTCATGACCGGCGGCTTCCGGCCCTATCCGATCGAGATCAGCCCGAAGGGCGACGTCGCGGTCGTCGGCAACCAGGGCGGCGGCGCCGGCGACGTCGACACCATCAACGTCATCGACATGCGCGGGAAGGCGCCGCGGATCGTGCGCACGATCGACGTCGGCCAGATCGTCGAGGGCGTCGCCTTCTCGGACGACGGCGCCTTCGTGGCCGTGACCGCGCAGGACGGCTCGAACCGCGCGCCGGACCATCCCTTCTACAACCCGCAGGGGCTCGCGGTCGTCTTCGCCGTGAACGGCACCGAGCTCGCCAAGGTCGCCGAGGCGCGGATCGGCAAGTGGAACCAGGGCATCGCCTGGAGCCGCGACGGCAAGACTCTGCTTGCCCAGAACATGGTCGAGAAGTCGCTCTCGGTCCTCGCCTTCGACGGCAAGACCCTGAAGGTCACGGGCGAGATCAAGGTCGACGGCGGACCGGAAGGCCTGCGCACCGCGCGCCGCTGAGCGCGGCGGCCACCCTCACCCGGTCGGCTTCGCCGACTCGGCCTCCCCGCAGACGGGAGAGGCGGTCACAGCGGCGCCTTCCTGACCTCGCCGAAGTGCTCGTCCTGGACGCGCAGTTTGTGCAGCCGCCGCCTCTTCGCCGCGATGACGGTGCCGTTGAGCTCGCCGCCGAACAGGAAGATGGCGGCCAGGATGTAGAGAAAGACGAGGGTCAGCATGGCGGTGGCGAGGCCGCCGTACATGGAGGCGTAGGCGCCGGGGTAGTACTCGAGGTAGCGCCCGAAGATCACGCCGCCGGCGATCCACAGGACGAGGGTCACGCCTGCGCCGGGGAGGATATGGCGCCAGGGCCGCCGTCCGACCGGGATCAGCTTGTGGGCGACGATGAGCCCGCAGATGATCAGCACGCTCGCGATGCCGAAGCGCAGGAAGTCGACGATCCAGCCGAGCGGCTCGAGCCGCGGCAGCCAGTAGACGGCGCCGCGCCAGATCAGCGGCCCGAACACCACGAGCACCGCGAAGCCGAGCATCACGAAGGCGCCGCCGATCACGAAGCCGATCGACTCGAGCCGCGTCAGCCACCACGGCCGGGTCTCGCGCAGCCCGTAGGCGCGGTTGAGGCCGACGCGCAGGCTCTCGACCCCGCTCGAGGCGAAGTAGAGGGCCAGGAAGGCGCCGATGGTGAGGATGTCGCGGCGCTGCTCGGTGAGCACCCGGTGGACCTCGTTCGCGATCGGCTCGCCGACCTCGGAGGGCCAGGCCTCGAGGATGATGTCGGCCGCCTCGTCGGCGAGATTGCCGGTGCCGAAGAAGCTCGCGAGCGACGTCACGAGGATCAGGAACGGGAACAGGGACATCAGGATCGAGAGCGCGATGTGGCTCGCGATCGCCCACCCGTCGTGCAGGAGGAAACGGCCGAACGCGATCCTGGCGACCGCGTAGGAGGTCTTGAGCCGGGGCACGCGGCCTGAGATGGCGCAAGGACCGCGCGCTGGCAAGCGGACGCCCGTCTCTCCCGCTTGCGGGAGAGACGACTTGCTACCGCTTCGCCTTCTTCGGTTTCGCGGCCCGGTTCGATTTGCTGGAGTTGAGGTTCACGGCTCGATTGGAGCGGCTGGAGTTGAGGTTCGTCGCGGCTTCGGCGACGCCGGAGAGTCCCGGCATCGGGGCAGGAGCGAGGACCGTGATGGCAGCCGCGAGCAGGCCTGCAAGGAGCGGGATCGGAACGATGCGGAGCACGGTATCCTCCCTTCGGCGCCTCAGGCCCGTCGCCGAGGCGCCGCGGCCATCATAGCACGCCGGTTGCCCCGCGCGGCGCGGCGTGGTTCCTGCGGCCCATGCCGGCATCCCCGCTTCTTGTGCGCCTCGCGCCGCCGCTGTTCGTGGTCCTATGGGCGACGGGCTTCATCGCGGCAAGGCTCGTCATCCCGCACACCGACCCGCTGACCTTCCTGGTCCTGCGCTACGTCCTCGCCGGCAGCCTCCTCGCCGCAATCGCACTGGCCGTGCGGGCGCCATGGCCGCGCACGGGGCCGCAATGGCGGGACGGGATGGTCGCCGGCGTGCTGATCCACGGCGGCTACCTCGGGGCGGTGTTCTGGGCGATCAAGCAGGGCCTGCCGGCCGGCATCTCGGCCCTGATCGCCGGCCTGCAGCCGCTCGTCACCGGCCTCTTGGTCGGGCCGCTCCTGCGCGAGCGGGTCTCGGCGCGGCGGTGGCTCGGCATCGCGGTCGGCTTTGCCGGCACGGCCCTCGTGATCGTCCCGAAGCTCGGCGGCGCCGGCGGCTTCCCGCCTGCGGCGCTCCTCGTCAACTTCCTCGGCACGGTCTCGATCACGCTCGGCACCATCTGGCAGAAACGCACCGCCGCGGCGGTCGACCTGCGCACCAACACGGTCGCCCAGTTCCTCGGCGCCGCGCTGGCGACGCTTCCCGTCGCGCTCCTCCTGGAGAACGGACGGCTCGATCCCGTGCCGGAGCTGTTCGTCGGCCTGTCCTGGTCCGTGGTGGTGCTGTCGATCGGGGCGATCGGCCTTCTCCTCCTCCTGATCCGCCGCGGCGCGGTCGCGGGCGTCGCGGCGCTCCTCTACCTCGTGCCGCCGGTCTCGGCGCTCATGGCCTATTTTCTTTTTGGAGAGCAGCTTTCGCCGGTGCAGATCCTCGGCATGCTGGTCGCGGCGGCCGGCGTCGCGGTCGCGAGCAGGGGCTAGATCGGAGGGGGATCACATCCGCCGTCCGGGCGTTTATGCTGCGCTGCACAAGCTGGAGCTTCGAATGACCGCCGTCCCCGCGCAAGGCTCGCCCGCACCTGGCCAGCCCGACCTGGTCTCGCTCGCCCAAGCCGCCGCGAAGGACGCCGCAGCCCTCGTCGCCGAGGCGCGACGGCGGGTGCGGGCGAAGGTGGCGGCCGAGGGCCGCGTCTCGGCCGAGCGGCTCGAGGCCGAGCAGCACGCGGCGCACGGGCTCGCGTGGCTTGCGACCTACGTCGAGGCGATCCGCGAGTTGGCGGCTTATGCGGAGCGCCTCTCGGGCGAGGGCCGCCTCGGCGAGACCGAGGAGCTTCTCGTCCGCATCGGCATCGGCGAGTACCTCGACCAGATCTTCGGGGGCATCCCCATGAGCCAGGGCGAGATGGTGCGCCCGCATGCGCTGGGGCTCGGGGCGCGAGACCTCGCACGCTTTCGCACCGAGGCCGTCGAGACCCTGATCGAGGACGGCAACACGCCCGAGCGCCGCGCCCGTCTCGTCGCGCTGATCCGCGCCATGCAGGGTGCGCCGACCGTCGGCGACGCCGGCCTCGACGACACCCTCGAGGCGATCCGCCAGGAGATGCGCCGCTTCGGCGAGGCCGAGGTCGCGCCGCACGCGCACCGATGGCATCTCGCCAACGCCTACATCCCCTTGTCCGTGATCGAGCACATGGCTGAGCTCGGCGTCTTCGGGCTCACGATCCCGGAGGACTACGGCGGCATGGGCCTGTCCAAGGTCTCCATGTGCGTCGTCTCGGAGGAGCTGTCCCGCGCCTACATCGGCGTCGGCTCGCTCGGAACCCGCTCGGAGATCGCGGCCGAGCTGATTCTCGGCGGCGGCACCGAGGAGCAGAAACGGACGTTCCTGCCGCGGATCGCGAGCGGAGAAATCCTGCCGACGGCCGTCTTCACCGAGCCGAACGTCGGCTCCGACCTCGCGTCGCTCCGCACCCGCGCCGTGCGCGAGGGCGACAGCTATCGGGTCTTCGGCAACAAGACCTGGATCACCCACCCGGTCCGGGCCGACCTCATGACACTGCTCGTGCGCACCGACCCGGACGAGCCCGGCCACAAGGGACTGTCCATTCTGCTTGCCGAGAAGCCGCGCGGCACCGACGCGGATCCATTCCCGGTCGCGGGGCTGACCGGCGGCGAGATCGAGGTGCTCGGCTACCGCGGCATGAAGGAGTTCGAGCTCGCCTTCGACGGCTTCGAGGTTCCGGCCGCAAACCTCCTCGGCGGCGAGGAGGGCCAGGGCTTCCGCCAGCTCATGCAGACCTTCGAATCGGCCCGCATCCAGACCGCGGCGCGGGCCATCGGCGTCGCGCAGTCGGCCCTCGACTTGGGGCTGCGCTACGCCGAGGAGCGCATCCAGTTCGGCAAGCCGCTGGTGGACTTCCCGCGCGTGTCCGACAAGCTCGCCATGATGGCGGTCGAGGTCGCCCTTGCCCGCCAGCTCACGTACTACGCCGGGCGCCAAAAGGACGAAGGCAAGCGCTGCGACCTTGAGGCCGGCATGGCGAAGCTCTTGGCGGCCCGCGTCGCCTGGGCGGCCGCCGACAACGCCCTCCAGATCCACGGCGGCAACGGCTTCGCCCTCGAATACCCGGTCAGCCGAATCCTCTGCGACGCCCGCATCCTGTCGATCTTCGAGGGCGCGGCCGAGATCCAGGCGCAGGTCATCGCGCGGCGGCTTTTGGAGATGCAGTAGGCGCCTTCACGCCGTCGGCCGGATGCCCGGCGGGCCCGACCCGGCCGCATCCGCGGCTCCATTCGACATTGTCGGCAAAGCCCAACATCGTCGGCAACATTGCCGGACAAAACGCTCGACACTGCCGGGAAAAACGCCCGACATTGCCGGGGCGACAGAGATGTCGAATCCAGCCGTCCCGCGCCCCGGAAGACGCCCTCCGCGGCCCCGAGCTCCTCAGACAATGACGGCGAGAGCTATTTCGTGATCTTCACCGAGATGGGGTCGCTCGTCGGGAAGGTCTCCTCGAGGGCGTGATCGAGCTTCTTGTCGAGGTTCTTCTTCGAGTTCTCGGGCAGCCTCTCGTCCTTCTTCCTGGCGTCCTGATGGAAGCCGCCGCCCTGCTGCTTCTTGTCGGTGTCCTGTTCCATGGCTGCCTCCGTGGCCTGATCTCCCCAGGACAACGCGCGAGCCGGCAAAAGGGCCATGGTTCCGTGAACAGGAATGGCCGGCGGACCCGGCCATTCGCTTAAGCCACGGCGATCACAAGGGAATCAGAGGCCTTCCTGGATGTCCTTGAGGAGCGCGAGGTGCTCCTTGATGTGGCCGCGGGCGAGCTTCGCGGCGTTCATGGCCTCGCGGTTCTGCGGCCGCTCCTGCAGGAAGCGCTCCTGGATCTGCAAGAGCTCCTGGTGGCCCTGGAGCTGCCCCTGGATGTACTCCTTATCGAAGGCGTCGCCGGCCTTCGCCTGCTGGAGCTTCTGGATCATGGCGGCGTGCTGCTGGTCGGGCTGCGGCGGGTTCGCGGCCGAGGCCGTGCCGGCGGGCTCGAGCATCGAGCGCAGCACCTCGGCGATGGTCCGCTGCTCGTCCGCCTCGAACTGGGCGAACTGCTTCACGTCCTCGTCCTGCGCCTTCTGCAGCGCGATCTCGCTCGTCTGCAGCGCGACGGCGCCGATCATCATGGTGTCGCGGATCCACTGCTGCTCGGCCTGGCCGAGCGCCTGGCCGCCGCCCGGGCTTGCGTTCGTGACCCCGGCCGTGCCGTAGACCCCGCCGGCGGCGCCGCCGGTCTGGGCGGCCGGCGACTGCGGCTGCGCGGTCTGGGCGAAGGCGGCGCCCGCGAAGGGCAATCCGGCGAGGCCCGCCAGGACGTGACGACGATCCATGGGAATGCTCCGTGTTCTTTCGAAAGAGCGGTCGCGGCTCCGGTCGAAAGGGGGGAGCCGCCGCTGCCGCCCTAACGTCGCCGCGAAGGCCGGGGTTTCACCTTGGCCTTGGCGGGCACGCACACGGGCGTCTTCCGGTCGAAACCGGGCGGAAACATCCGGCGACATCGTCGCGAAACAGGATGCGGGTATTCCTTCGTCAACGCTTCGCCAAGGAAGCGCCGCCGGCGGCGCGCATCCCCATCCCGCCCTCACGCGCCGCCGGCACACAATCCATTCGCGCCCGGGAGGCGAGCCTAAATGACCGATGCCCAATGGCGCCCGATCGACGGCGCGCCGCCCGATGAGGACATCCTGGTGTTCTCGACCCGCTGGGGCGCGCTCATCGCCGCATGGTCGAGCGAGTTCGGCCAGTGGTTCCCGCGCATGCAGTGCCCGGTCTCGCTCCATAACGAGGCCGACGGCGTCACGCATTGGATGCCGCTGCCGGCCGCCCCCGCGGCGCATGCGGCGGCCCGCGTCCGCGGGCTGAAGTTCCAAAGCCGCGTCGGCGACGGCTTCCGCGCCGCGGCGTAAGACGCTCCCGCGACCCTCCAATCCGCGTCATCCCGGTCGGAGCGGAGCGAGAGCTGTGATCCATTGGTCACGCGCCGGCGTATGGTCCCCGATAGCCGTGTCCCATGGCATGCCGCGGGCCTGATCAACCCGGCGACGGGGAGGTTGCGGCGTAGGTGCCGAAGACCTGCTCCATGCTGGTCAGGAACAGCTTCGCCTTCACGGGGTCGTAGGGGGTGTAGTTCACGAGCCGGATGATGCGCCGCTCGACCATGCCGTCGGCCATGTCGAGGTCGATGAGGTTGAGGCAGCCCATGTCCTGCTCGAAGGCGGCGAGCGCGGCGAGGCCCGCTTGCGCCGCCCAGGCGAGAAGCACGCGGTTGACGGCATCGTGGGCGACGAGGAGCAGGCGGCGCCACGTCGGGTCCGACAGGAGCCGCGTGAAGGCCGCGAGCACGCGGGCCTCGAAGTCCATGAATGATTCCCCGCCGGCGAAGCGGGCGCCTTCGAGGGCGGCGGACTCGAGCGCGTAGACGAGGTCGGCGCGGCGCCGCTCGGGCGGGACCTCGCGCAGGCGCCCGGCCCTGATCTCGCGGAAGTCGGGCTCGTCCTCAATGTCGATGGCACGCGCGGCCAGCACCGCGGCGGCGGTATCCCGCGAGCGCGGCATCCCGGAGCACACGGCGCGGTCGAAGGGCACTTCGGCGAGCGCCTCCGCCATGGCGGCGGCCTGGGCCCGTCCGCGCTCCGTCAGGGTCACGGAACGGGGGTCGACCGCGGTGCCGTCCGCCGCGAAATAGCTCACCTCGGCATGCCGCATGAGGTATACGCGCCGCCGCCCGCCGCCTTCGATCCCATTCATCGCTTCCCTGACTCCAGGCAACCGTCCGGATGAGTTGACTTTGGCGAAGAGATTCCGGACTGCGGGGCTCGTCAATCGCGGGCGGCCGCCTCAGGCGATGACGCGGCGGAATCCGCCATCTATACAGTGCGTGCCTTCGCGCCCTCGGGCAGCGCATTCCGGTCGGCGGAACCGGGAGCGCCGCCGGGCGATAATGGTCCGGGTGGAGGATTGCCACATGTCCAAGGGTTCGGATCTTCTGGTCGCGGCGCTCGAGAGCGAGGGGGTGGACCGGATCTTCGGGGTTCCGGGCGAGGAGAACCTCGACGTGGTCGAGTCGCTGCGCGGCTCGAAGATCGAGCTGGTGCTGACCCGGCACGAGCAGGCCGCGGCCTTCATGGCGGCGACGCACGGGCGCCTCACCGGGCGCCCCGGCGTGTGCATCTCGACCCTCGGCCCCGGCGCCCTCAACTTCTCCACGGGCGCGGCCTACGCGCACCTCGGCGCCATGCCGATGATCATGATCACCGGCCAGAAGGCGATCATGACGGCGAGGCAGGCGCGCTTCCAGATCGTCGACGTGATCGCCTCGATGCGCCCGCTCACCAAGATGACGCGGCAGATCGTGAGCGCGGCCTCGATCCCGACCATCGTGCGCGAGGCGTTCCGCATCGCCATGGAGGAGCGCCCGGGGCCGGTGCACCTCGAGCTTCCCGAGGACGTGGCCGCCGAGGAGGTCGCGGGCAAGGTGCCGCTCGTGCCGCCGCACCCGGTCGATATCCCCGTGGCGCATCCGGCGGCGCTCGAGCGGGCCGCGCAGATCATCATGACGGCGAAGCGCCCGCTCATCATGCTCGGCGCCGCCGCGAGCCGGCCGCGCTCGACCGCCGGGATCGGCGGCTTCGTCCTGCGCACCGGCATCCCGTTCTTCACGACCCAGATGGGCAAGGGCACGGTCGCGGGCGGCTCGAAGCTCTACATCGGCACGACGGCGCTGTCCGAGCGCGACTACGTCCACGAGGCGATCGACAAGGCCGACCTCATCATCGCGGTCGGCCACGACACCATCGAGAAGCCGCCCTTCATCATGGGCCCGAAGGGGCCGAAGGTGATCCACGTCGGCTACACGCCGGCGAACGTCGAGGAGGTGTTCTTCCCCCACGCCGAGGTCGTCGGCGACGTCGGCCCGAGCCTCGAGCTCCTCGCCGGCATGGTGGAAGGAAAAGTCCCGAACGCGCAGGCACTTCTCCCCTTGCGCGAGAAGATTCTCTCCCGCCTCATCGACCGGGCAACCGAAGAAAGATTCCCGCCGACGCCGCAGCGCATCGTCCACGACGTGCGCCAGGTGATGCCCTCGGACGGCATCGTCGGCCTCGACAACGGCATGTACAAGATCTGGTTCGCCCGCAACTACCGCACCTACGTCGCGAACACGCTCCTCCTCGACAACGCGCTCGCCACCATGGGGGCGGGGCTGCCCTCGGCCATGATGGCGAAGCTCTTGTATCCCGACCGGCGCGTGCTCGCGGTGTGCGGCGACGGCGGCTTCATGATGAACTCGCAGGAGATGGAGACCGCGGTCCGCCTCGGGCTCGACCTCGTGGTGCTGATCCTGGAGGACTCGGCCTACGGCATGATCCGCTGGAAGCAGGCGGTGGACAGCTTCCCCGACTGGGGCCTGACCTTCGGCAACCCCGACTTCGTCAAGTACGCCGAGAGCTACGGCGCCAAGGGCACCCGGGTGACCGCGACCGAGGATCTCGTGCCGGCCCTCGAGCTCGCGTTCAGGCGCGGCGGCGTGCACCTCGTCGTGGTGCCGATCGACTACTCGGAGAACACCCGCGTCCTCGTCGAGGAGCTCGGCAACAAGGTGCCGGAGGTCGAGCCGGCGTGAGTCGGGCTCGGGCAGCCCGGACGGCCCGATTATGATCCAACGATGACGCGGTAAAAACCCGACGATGACGCGGGGCAAGACCCGACGATGACGAACGAGGAGACGACGATGACGGGGATCACGCGCCGCAGCTTCAACCAAGCCCTCCTCGCGACCGTCGCCGCCGCGGCCCTGCCGCCGGCGGCTCTCGCCCAGCTCAAGAGCCTGAAGATCACGGCGCCGGCCGGCCCCGGCGGCGGCTACGACCAGCTCGCGCGGGCGACGCAGGAGGTGCTCACGGGTGAGAAGCTCGCGGCGAGCGTGCAGGTCCTGAACGTCCCCGGCGCCGGCGGCACGGTCGGGCTCGCCGGCTTCTCGAACGCGAAGGAGCGCGACGCGCTCCTCGTTGCCGGCCTCGGCCTCGTCGGCGCGACCTTCATCAACAAGGCGCCCGTGACCCTCGACCAGGTGACGCCCCTCGCCCGCCTCCAAGGCGAGTACCAGCCCCTGTTCGTCGCTGCGAACTCGCCGATAAAAACCGTCAACGACCTCGTCCAGAAATTCAAGGAGAACCCGGGCTCGGTGAGCTGGGGCGGCTTCGCCCCGGGCTCGCCCGACCATCTCTTAAGCGGCCTCGTCGTCAAGGCGGCGGGCGGGGACGTGAAGAAGATGAACTACGTGCCCGTGGGCACCGGCGGCGAGATGCTGCCGCTCGTCATCAGCGGCAAGGTCACGGTCGCGACCGGCGGCCTCAACGAGGTCGCGGGCCAGCTCAAGACCGGGCGCCTTCGCGCCATCGGCATCTCCTCGCCCGAGCGCCTGCCGGGCGTCGACATCCCGACTTTCCGCGAGCAGGGCGTCGACGCGACCCTCGTCAACTGGCGCGGCCTCATGGCCCCGCCCGGCATCGCGGCCGAGGACAAGCAGGCCCTCGAGGACGCATTTGCCAAGATGGTCAAGACCGAGGCCTGGAAGAAGATTCTCGAGAGCCGCGAGTGGGTCGACCTCTACATGCCCTCCGCCGCGTTCGCCGCCTTCCTCAAGGAGGAGCAGACCCGCATCTCGGCGCTGCTGAAGGACCTCGGCTTGGCGTAAAGTCCGCGCTCCCCTACCAGGTTCGGCGGGACGCGATAAGCAGGCGCACGCCGAAGCAAAGGAGTCCCCATGAAGATCAGAGCCGCCGTGCTGAACGAGATGGGGGCGCCCGCACCCTACGCGCAGTCGAAGCCCCTCGCGATCGAGGAGGTCGAGCTCGACCCGCCGGGGCCCGGCGAGATCCTCGTCAGAATCGCGGCCGCGGGCCTGTGCCACTCGGATCTCTCGGTGATCGAGGGCAACCGGCCGCGGCCGATGCCGATGGCGCTCGGGCATGAGGCGGCGGGGGTCGTCGAGGCGCTGGGCGCCGGCGTCGACGACCTGAAAAAGGGCGACCACGTCGTCATGGTCTTCGTGCCGAGCTGCGGCCACTGCCTGCCGTGCTCGGAGGGGCGGCCCGCGCTCTGCGAGCCCGGCGCCGTCGCGAACGGCGCCGGCACGCTGCTCTCCGGGGGAAAGCGCCTCCATCGCAACGGGCAGGACATCAACCATCACCTCGGCGTCTCGGGCTTCGCCGACTACGCCGTGATCTCGCGGCGCTCCTGCGTGAAGGTCGATCCGGAACTGCCCCTCGACGAGGCGGCGCTGTTCGGCTGCGCCGTGCTGACCGGCGTCGGCGCGGTCATCAACACCGCGAAGGTGCCGGCCGGCACGACCGTCGCGGTCGTCGGCCTCGGCGGCGTGGGCCTGAGCTCGATCCTCGGCGCGGTGGCGTCCGGCGCGAGCCGGGTCGTGGCCGTCGACCTCTCGGACGAGAAGCTCGGGCTCGCCCGCCAGCTCGGCGCGACCGACACCTTCAATGCCGGCTCGCCGAACGCCGTGGACGAGATCAGGGAGGCGCTGAAGGGCGGCGTCGACTACGCCTTCGAGATGGCGGGCTCGGTCAGGGCGCTGGAGCTTGCGTACAAGATCACCCGGCGCGGCGGCACGACGGTCACGGCGGGCCTGCCGAACCCGAGCCACACCTTCGCGCTCCCGCCCGTCAACCTCGTGGCCGAGGAGCGGACCCTCAAGGGCAGCTACATCGGCACCTGCGTGCCGGTGCGCGACCTTCCCCGCTATGTCGACCTCTACCGGCGCGGCAAGCTGCCGGTCGACCGGCTCATGAGCAAGCACCTGCGGCTCGACGAGATCAACGAGGGCTTCGACCTCCTCGCCCAGGGCAAGGTCGTGCGCCAGGTCGTGACGGTGTAGAGCATGGCCGAGATGGACCCCTTCGAGAGCATGCGTTCGCTCGCCGAGCTGTGGGGCAAGAGCGGCAACGCCTTCCTGCAATCGCAGCAGGGCCTCTTCCGCGACATGGCCGAGAAGATGCGGGGCGCGGCCGAGGGCGGGGCAGCGGCGCAAGCGGCCGCCGCCGACACGGCGGGCTTCGAGGCGGCGCGCCGCGCCTTCGGCGACTTGTGGTCGTCCGCGACGGAGCTGTCCGCGTCGGTCGCCAAGACCGTGCAGGGCGCGGAGGCGCAGGACCCGATCGTCGCCGCGATGCTGCAGAAGATCTTCGACCCGAAGGCGTGGTTCTCAGGCGCGAGCGAGCTCGACGAGACGCTGCAGAAGATGGCCGAGGGGCCGAGGCTCTCGGACCTGTGGAATGTCGAGCGCAAGTTCCTGTCCGTGTTCAACGCCTGGGTGGCGCTGCGGCGGCGCTCGCTCGAGCACAACCGGATCGTGCTCGAGGCCTGGGTCGAGGCGGCGGGCCGCTTCGCCAAGGACCTCAACGGACGCGCCGGGGCGGGCGAGAAGCTCGAAAGCTGGCGCGAGATGCTGGCGCTCTGGGTCGAGACCGCCAACACGACGCTTCTGGAGACGCAACGCTCGGACGCCTTCCTCCAGAGCCAGCGCGAGGTGCTCAAGAGCTCGACGGACCTTCGCCTCGCGCAACGCGAGCTCGCCGAGTTCTACAGCGAGATGTACGGCTATCCGACGAGGGCCGAGCTCGACGACGTCCACAAGGTCGTGACCGAGCTGCGCCGGGAGCTGCGCGCCTTGAAGCGCGAGCGCCGCGAGGCGCCGCCGCCGCCCGCCCCCGCCAAGCGCGCGTCGAAGAAACGCAAGGAGGCGACCCCATGACCCAAGCCGCCCCGGGCCCGGTCCAGATCAATCCCGCGGAAGCGCTGCGCGAGGTCGCGACCTTGAGCAAGAAGATCGCCGAGGGCGCGCGGCTCTTCGGCGAGGTCAGGGACGAGGACGTGGCGATCGCCACGACCCCGAAGGACGAGGTCTGGCGCGAGGACAAGGTCACGCTCTACCGCTACCGGCCAATGGCCGAGCAGAAGGTGCGAACCCCCGTCCTCATCGTCTACGGGCTCGTCGGGCGCTACACCATGGCGGACCTGCAGGAGGACCGCTCGCTCGTGCGCAACCTCCTCGGCCTCGGCGTTGACCTCTACGTGGTCGACTGGGGCAACCCGACCCGCGCCGACCGCTGGGTCACCATGGACGACTACATCGACGACTACCTCGCCGGCGCCGTGAGCGAGATCTCGCGCCGGCACGGCGGCGGCAAGGTCAGCCTCCTCGGCATCTGCGAGGGCGGCGTGTTCACGACCTGCTACGCCGCGCTCTACCCGCAGACCGTGAAGAGCATGGTGCTCACCATCACGCCGATCGACTTCCACGCCGACACGCAGCAGGCGCGCCTCGGCCACGGCTTCATCAACCTGTGGACCCGCAGCCTCGCGCCCGAGGACATCGATCGCCTGATCGAGGCGCACGGCACGCTGCCCGGCGAGTTCATGGGCTCGGTGTTCTCGATGATGACCCCGATGCGGACCCTGATGAAGTACAACCTCGACATGCTCGAAGTCATGGACGACAAGAAGAAGTTCTTGAACTTTCTGCGCATGGAGAAGTGGATCGCCGACCGCCCGCACCACCCCGGCGAGGCCGCGAAGCAGTGGCTCAAGGACCTCTACCAGGACAACAAGCTCGTGAAGAGCGAGTTCGTGCTCGGCGGCCGCACGGTGGACTTGAAGAACATCACGGCGCCGGTGCTCAACGTCTTCGCCAAGGACGACCACATCATCCCGCCCGCGACCTCGCAGGCGCTCAAGGGCAAGATCGGCACCGACGACTACACGGAGCTCCCGCTCCCCGGCGGCCACGTCGGCGTCTTCGTCGGCGGCAAGTCGCAGGGGCTCCTCGGCTCCGGCATCGCGCAATGGCTCGCCGAGCGCGACCGCGGCTGACGGGGAGATGGCGAGGAACAAGATCGTCTCGGCTAAGGAGGCCGTCGCGCTCGTCCGCGACGGCGACACGGTCGCGGTCTCGGGCTTCGTCGGCATCGGCACTCCGGACGAGCTCCTGATCGCGCTCAGCCAGCGCTTCCGCGACACGCAAACGCCCATCGGCCTCACCCTGATGTTCGCGGCGGCGCCGGGCGACGGCAAGGAGCGCGGCCTCAACCGCCTCGCCGATGCGCGGCTGATCCGCCGCGTCGTCGGCGGCCACTGGTCCCTCGTGCCGAAGCTCGGGGAGCTGGCGCTCGAAGGAAAGATCGAGGCCTACAACCTGCCGCTCGGCTGCGTCTCGCACCTCTACCGCGACATCGCGGCGGGGCTGCCCGGCACCCTCTCGAAGGTCGGCCTTCGCACCTTTGTTGACCCGCGCCTGGGCGGCGGCAAGCTGAACAGCCGAACGACCGAGGACCTCGTCGAGCTCGTCGAGCTGCGCGGCAAGGAGTGGCTCCTCTACAGGACGTTCCCGATCCAGATCGCCCTCGTGCGCGGCACCACGGCCGACCCCGCCGGCAACGTCACCATGGAGCGCGAGGCGCTGATGCTCGACAACCTCGCCGCCGCCATGGCGGCGAAGAACTCGGGAGGACTGGTGATCGCTCAGGTCGAGCGCATCGCCGCGGCGGATTCGCTCTCGCCGCGCGAGGTGGTGGTCCCGGGCGTCCTCGTCGACTGCGTCGTGGTGGCGAGCCCGGAGAACCACCTCCAGACCTACGGCACGCCCTACAACCACGCCTACTCGGGCCGCCAGAAGGTGCCCCTCGACCGCATCGAGCCGCTGCCCCTCGACGAGCGCAAGATCGTCGCCCGCCGCTGCGCCTTCGCGCTGCCGCCGGGGGGCGTCGTCAACCTCGGCATCGGCATGCCGGAGGGCGTCGCCGCGGTCGCGGCCGAGGAGCGGGTGCTGAAGTACCTGACGCTCACCGCCGAGCCCGGCATCATCGGCGGCATGCCGCAGGGCGGGCTCGACTTCGGCGCGGCGCTCAACCCCGAGGCGGTGATCCACCAGAACCAGCAGTTCGACTTCTACGACGGCGGCGGCCTCGAC
>DASVPW010000216.1:0-2579 GCA_036389455.1 Beijerinckiaceae bacterium | reverse complement strand
GATGATGGCGTCCTTTGAGAAGTAGCCCGCCGTGAAGGGGAAGCCGGTGAGCGCGAGGGTGCCGATCGCGAACATCGCCGCCGTGAACGGGATGTGGCGGCGAAGCCCGCCCATGTTCCGGATGTCCTGCTCGTGGTGCATGGCGTGGATCACCGAGCCGGCGCCGAGGAACAGCAGCGCCTTGAAGAAGGCATGGGTGAAGAGGTGGAAGATGCCGGCCGAATAGGCGCCGACGCCTAAGCCCACGAACATGTAGCCGAGCTGCGAGCAGGTCGAGTAGGCGACGACACGCTTGATGTCGTTCTGCACGAGCCCGACGGTCGCGGCGAAGAAGGCCGTCGTCGCGCCGACGGCGATCACCACGGTCTGGGCGTGCGGGGCCGCCTCGAACAGGGGCGAGAGCCGCGCCACCATGAAGACGCCGGCCGTCACCATGGTGGCGGCGTGGATCAGCGCCGAGACCGGGGTTGGCCCCTCCATGGCGTCCGGCAGCCAGGTGTGCAGCAGGAACTGCGCCGACTTGCCCATGGCGCCCATGAAGAGAAGCAGGCAGGCGAGCGTCAGCGCGTGCCACTCGTAGCCGAGGAAACGGAAGGTCTGGTTCGCGAGGTCGCCGACGCGGGGGAAGATCCCGTCGAAGGCGACGGAGTTGAACAGCACGAAGACGAGGAAGATGCCGAGGGCGAAGCCGAAGTCGCCGACCCGGTTGACGATGAAGGCCTTGATGGCGGCGGCCCGGACCGAGTCCTTCTCGTACCAGAAGCCGATCAGGAGATAGCTCGCAAGGCCGACGCCCTCCCAGCCGAAGAACATCTGGACGAGGTTGTCGGCCGTCACCAGCATCAGCATGGCGAAGGTGAAGAGGGACAGATAGGCGAAGAACCGCGGCCGGTGCGGGTCCTCGTGCATGTAGCCGACCGAGTAAAGGTGCACGAGCGCCGAGACCGTCGTGACGACGACCAGCATCACGGCGGTGAGGGTGTCGACGCGCAGGGCCCAGTCGACCACGAGATCGCCGGAGGCGAACCACTGCCCGAGCTGGATGCGGGTCGAGGCCCCGTGCAGGCCGACGTCGAAGAAGGCGATCCAGGACAGGGCGCAGGATAGGAACAGCAGCGAGGTGGTGACGACCTCGCTCGGGCGCGGCCCGATCAGGCGCCCGAACAGCCCGGCGATCAGGAAGCCGACGAGGGGGAGGAAGACGATGGCCTGGTACATGGCCGCTGTCAGCCCTTCATCATGTTCACGTCCTCGACCGCGATCGAGCCCCGGTTGCGGTAGAAGACGACGAGGATGGCGAGCCCGATGGCGGCCTCGGCCGCCGCGACCGTCAGGACGAGGAGCGCGAAGACCTGGCCGACGACGTCGTTCAAGTGGCTCGAGAAGGCGACGAAGTTGATGTTGACGGCGAGCAGGATCAGCTCGACCGACATCAGGATGACGATGACGTTCTTGCGGTTCAAAAAGATGCCGAACACGCCGAGCGTGAACAGGATCGCGGCGACCGTCAGGTAGTCGTTGAGGCCGATCATCAGGCCACGTCCTTCAGGCCTTCGCGGAACGGCACCTTCCTCACCTCGACGGCGGTCTCCTGCGTGCGGGCGACCTGTCGCGAGATGTCCTGGCGCTTGACGCCGAGGCGCTCGCGCAGGGTCAGGACGATGGCGCCGATCATGGCGACGAGGAGGATGAGGCCCGCGGCCTGGAAGGCGAAGAACCACTGGGTGTAGAGCACGCGGCCGAGCACGGCGGTGTTCGCGACCTGGTCGGCCGGCGGGATCGCCGAGGCCGGCCGCACGAGGCCCGGGTCGACGACCCAGGTGCCGACCACGAGCACGAGCTCTATGAGGAAAACCACCCCGATCAGGGCGCCGATGGGCAGGTACTGCAGGAAACCCTCGCGCAGCTCCGCGAAGTCCACGTCGAGCATCATGACGACGAACAGGAACAACACCGCGACCGCGCCGACATAGACCACGACCAGGATCATGGCCAGGAACTCGGCCCCCATGAGCAGGAACAGCCCCGCCGCGTTGACGAAGGCGAGGATCAGGAACAGCACCGAGTGCACGGGGTTGCGCGACGCGATCACCATGAAGGCCGAGGCGATCACGACGGCGGAGAAGAGGTAGAAGAAGGCGGCCGTGACCGTCATGCTTTGCTCGCGCCGCGCTCAAGCGGCTGTTGGTCCTTGCTCCGAGGCCGCTCGGGGTCAACCCAGGGCGGCCCGTCTATAGTTCGGCGAATGGCGGATGGCGAGTGGCGAATGGAAGGTACCTATTCGCCACTCGCCATTCGCCCTACCGATACGGCGCGTCCATTGCGATGTTGCGGGCGAGCTCGCGCTCCCAGCGGGCGCCGTTGTCGAGGAGCTTCTCCTTGTCGTAGAGCAGCTCCTCGCGGGTCTCGACGGCGAACTCGTAGTTCGGGGTCTCGACGATGGCGTCGACCGGGCAGGCCTCCTGGCAGAAGCCGCAGTAGATGCACTTCACCATGTCGATGTCGTAGCGGGTGGTGCGGCGCGTGCCGTCGTTGCGGCGCGGCCCCGCCTCGATGGTGATGGCCTGGGCCGGGCAGAT
>DASVPW010000215.1:0-34105 GCA_036389455.1 Beijerinckiaceae bacterium | reverse complement strand
TGCGGCTCTACGACGGCTACTGGGGCAAGGGCGAAGGCCCGATCGACATCGATGAGATCGTCTATCTGCCGATCGCCGACAACGCCGCCCGGATCACGGCGCTCGTCACCGGCGAGGTCGATTTCGTGCAGGACGTGCCGGTCGGGGATGTGCAGCGCCTGCAGGAGAACCGAGCGCTCAGGGTCAACACCAGCCCGGAGAACCGCTCGATGTTCCTCGGCATGAATGTCGGGGCGCAGGACCTGAAATCGTCGAGCCTGAAGCAGAAGAACCCATTCGCGGATCGGCGGGTGCGGGCTGCGATCGAGATGACGGTCGACCGCGAACGACTCCAGCGCGAGGTCATGCGCGGCCAGTCGGTGCCGGCCGGGGTCATCGTGCCGCCGTTCTCGAACGGCTACTCGGCCGAGCTCGACCGCTGGCCGCCCGTCGACCTCGCCCGCGCCCGCGCCCTCATGCGCGAGGCCGGCTACGAGGGCGGCTTCGACGTGGCGCTGACCTGCACCAACGACCGCTACGTCAACGACGAGGGCCTGTGCCACGCGATCGCCGCGATGCTGGGCCCGATCGGCATGCGGGTGCGCCCGGTGACGCAGCCCGCGGCGCAGCACTTCGGGCAGGTGCGGCGCGCCGAGCTCGACTTCTACCTTCTCGGCTGGGGCGTCACGACCTTCGATTCCGAGTACATCTTCAGCCTCCTGTACCACACCAACACCGGCGCGCTCGGCGGCTGGAACGGCACCCGCTTCTCGGACCGCGCCGTCGACGACCAGATCCATACGCTGCGCCAGGAGGTCGACCAGACGCGGCGCAACGCCACGATCGCCTCCTTGTGGCGGCGCCTCAAGGAGGAGGTCGTCTACGTCCCCCTCCACAACCAGACGATCACCTACGCCATGAGCCGCGACTTCGACATCCCGGTCGACGTGTCGAGCCAGCCCAAGATGAGGTTCATCGGGGCGAAGCGGATGTGAGGCGCGAGAGAGCGCCCGCCCCGTCGCGATCCCGATCAGGGCAGCACGCCCGAGATTCTGGACGACCGATCCGGCACAGGCGCCCGCCGACCGCGGGCTCGTGTTTTCACCCGGACGAGCTGCCGCGCTCGGGGCTCGGCGACGGATCCTTCGGTGGCGCCTCTTTGGCCGGGGCAGGCCGCGCAGGCGGCGGTTGCGGGTCACAGGGCCGGGATTCGTCCGGCAGCACCGGCAGCCGCACCGTATCGGTCTGTCCCGGGGTGACCGTCACCCTGGCGTCGACCGGGAACGGCTTTCCGGCAAGCGTGATCTCGACCGCGGCGGACTGCCCGGCATACTGCTTTGCGGTCTTCGCGGACAGCGTCAGGTAGAGCGATCCGTCCGGCCCGATGCGGGCCGTCGCCACCTTGGCCGGCGTCGCCCCCTTCGCCGCGACGACGAGCGAAGCCGCGCCATCGGCAGGCCCTCGGCCGTCGGCCGTCGCCAGCACGCCGGCGAGCGCGTAGCCCCCGCTCTCGGCGCGGGGCGCGGCCTCCGTGGCGCGCAGCGTCGAATCGACGATCTCCGCATCGCGGCCGGCGGCCGCGATCGCGCCGTCGAGCAGCGCGAGCACTTCCGGCGGGACGCCGTCCCGCCCGGCCATGGCCCGGCGCTCATCCTGCAGCTGCTCCATCTCGGCGGCGAGGCCTTGCCGATGCTGGACGAGGCTTCCCCGTCTCAGGTCCTCCAGTCCGCCGATGAACTCGCGCGCCCATTTGCCCGCATCCTTCGGCAGCTCGCGCCTGTCGGAAGGCGCCGGGCAGGGAACCTGTCGAGCCTCCTTGCTCGGGGGCGCTTCAGCCATGGGGTCCTCCCGGGTTGCGCCGCGTGCGATGCTCAGCCGCGGCAGAAGACACTTGGGGCGATCACCAGGTTGTTCTGGCTCGCGACCTGCCCTCCGAACGGCAGCACGCAGCTGGCGGCCTGATTGTCGAGGCAGTGATTGTACGTGGCGAACGACATGAGCGAGATCAAGGTCAGGAGCGGCGGCGTGAACAGGCCGTTGCCCAGCTGCCGGGTCGTGAGGGCGATCGCGAACAGGTCGATGAAGATCACGTCGAACACCGTCGGCCCCGCCATGTTGACGAGCCCCTCGGTCTGGTTGTGGGCGATCAGGCTGTCGTCCGCCGTGAAGATGCCGATGTTCACGGGGACCAAAGCCGCGCCGGGGTCGCGCAGGTCGAGCCGGACCTGATTGCCGGTGAACCGGACCTGCCCGCCCGACAGGCTGGTCTGCCGCCTGCCGATCCCGATGAAGCCGACGGCGGGTTGCGCGGGTTGCGCGGGTTGCGCGGTCACAAGGACGGCGGGTTGCGCGGTCGCAAGGCCGAAGCCCCATGCCTGGGCCGTCAGGCTGAACATCGTGGCGAAGCCGAGATTGAGGACGAAAACCGACGAGCACTCCCGGCCCCATTGGTCGAAACCGCTCCTTCCCGACGTCTTGATCTCGCGGCTCAACAGCCCGCGGCTCCTCAGCCGGTTGTCGCGGATGGTCATCGCGCCTTCGCCGACGAGATAGAGGGCATGGCCGAACGGCGGGTCGACGATGTTCTCCGAGATCTCGGCCGCGGGCGTGATGTCGACCGCGGCCGGCTCGCCCGCGCCCGCAGGCGTGATGTCGACCGCGGCCGGCTCGCCCTGGCCCGCAGGCGCGATGTTCACGCGCGCCTCCTCGATCCGGATGCCGCCTTGCGCCAGCCCCAGGAGCTCGGCGCCGGGGGCCGGCCGGTTGCCCTCGATCCGGTTCCTGTGGACGATGAGGCCGCGGCTCGCCCCGATCCACAGGCCGCACACCGGCGCCTTGGCGGCGAGCCCGTTGTTCAGGATCTGATTGTCGACGATACGCGCGCTGCCGGCGCGGGCCAGCACGATGCCGCCGGCCGGCGGCCGCGCGGCGCTCCATTTGTAGGCGCCGCCGTCGCATTGCTGGATCCGGTTGCCGTCGATGACGAGCTCCAGCACCGCCGTCCTGGGGACCTGCCCGCCGTTCGTGGCGATGCCGGCCGGACTGGCCGGGGCGGTGACGATCGGGCCGCCCGAAGCGGTGCCGCCCCGGTCGAGCGAGGCGATGCCGATCCCCTGCGCCCGCTCGATCAGGTTGCGCTCGATCTCGACGAAGTAGACGAGCGTCGTCTCGCCGAGGACGATCCCGTGGCCGACGCTCCCGACGATGTGGTTGCCGCGGATCCGCACGAGCGCGCTCCGGTCGAGCACGAGGACGGGCCCTCCGGAGATGAGATTGTCCGCGGCGTCGAGTCGCGTGCCGCCGAGCGCGAGGCCGCCCTGGCCCAGGATCTCGCAGTCGCGGACCGTGAGCATGTTCGCCTCGTGCGAGGCGAGCGCCGGGCCCTTGGCCGCGTTCCCGATGCGGCAGCGTTCGATGCGCACCTTCTCGCCGGTGACCTCGATCGTCGGCCCGCTCGTGTCGCTCTCGGCGGCGAGGTGCTCGAGCGCCTGCTCGGTGCCGGCCAGCTTCACGGCGGTCACCTTGCCGCCGACGATGCGCGAGCCGAAGCCGCAGCCGCGAATGGTCGTGCGCGGGCGCGAGACCGTCACCGTCTCGGGCACCTCGTGCCGGCCCGGCTGCAGGCATATGATCACCGGAACCTTCTCGTCCGGCGCGATCATCGGCAGCTTGGCGACCGCTTCGGCGAGCGTCTCGAAGTCGGTGGCGCGGTCCTCGCTCTTGCCGACCGTGACGAGGCAGCAGCAGCAGCAGTCGTGGGGAGGCTTGGGCCGGCAGTCCTCCACCTTCGGCTCGGCCGCGCCGAGCCCGGTGATCGCGGCGAGCTGCACATAGTGATGCCGGATGCCGCGCGGCGGCGCCTTGACGAGCTTCTCGACCTCGGCCGTCGCGGTGCGCGCCCAGAACACCCAATAGTCGCCGATCCGGAAATCGCCGCCCGACTTCGTCCCGAAGCTGACCGTGATGCCGTCCTCGATCGCGATCGGCCCGGCGCCGGTCGTCATCAGGCCGTCAGGATCGAGCGTATTGACCTGCTTGTCCTGGTCCCAGCGCTGAACGCGCGTGTGGCGGGCGACGATCTCGCCCGGCGTCGCCCCGAACGCGCGTGCCGTGCCGGTCGGGATCTGCCGATCGAGCACGATCGTGCTGTTGGCCTCGTCGATGTCCTCGATGAAAGCCATCTCGCCGGCTTCGCCGTGCAGCTCGCGGTGGTCGTCGGTGATCGTGATCCAATTGTTCTTGTTGAAGCGCAGGAACTGGTCGCGGCCGATCAGCTTGACCGTAAGCGTGGTCTTGCCGCCGCCGACCGCGATGTCGGTGACCGGGGAGACGATCGAGCCGTTGTCGCGCGACCATTTGAACAGGGCCGCGCCCAGCTTTCCGCCCTTGTGCACCTCGACGCGATAGAGCCGGTTCTCGATGCCGCGATAGCCGCTGATCGGCGGCAGCAGGCACGGATCGTCGGGAGGCGGCGGCGTGACGGCGTCGGTGCTCAGGAAACCGGCGGACGCGGGCTCTCCGACCGTCACGCCGCAGGCGGCGGGCTCGCGCTTCTCGGCGCGAAGCTGCCAGACCGTCTGGGTGCGCGTGGCGGTGTCGGCGCCGCCGAGCGCGACGTCGAGAAGGGATGGCTCCTCGACGTAAGTCACCTCGCGTTCCCAGACGTCGAGGTAGACGACGACGCTTCCGCTCGGGGCCTTGGCGGACGCGGGAAGCGGGAAGAACGGCTGGCTCAGATAGCTCGCCTTGTCTTCGGCGAAGCACTCGACCAGGAGGCCGTCGACGTAGAGCCGGCCGGGCGCGATCGCGAGATCGGGGCCAGGGGCGACGCTCACCTTGAACGCGTCCTTGGCGGTCAGGAACGGCACGCCCACGGGGCCGAACGTGTCCAGCGCCTGGATCTCGACGCGATGCCTGATGATGTCGATGGCTTCGTTCCAGTCGGAGTCGAGCTGGACGCGGCCCTGCTGCTGGAGCACGCCGGAAAAGCGGTTGCGCGGCTTGAAGGTGAACCTGGTGTAGTCGCCACTCACGACACCCCTCCCGCTTGGCAAGCTCTAGGTCGAGTAAATGAAGCCGTAGTCGAGCCCGAAGGGCAGGTACTCTTCCAGCCGCAGCCTGAGGTTGGCCTCGCGCTGCGGCTGCTTGAGATGGCAATAGGCGCCCATCTCCGATCCGTCTTCCGCGCCGGTCGCGATTTCGGCCGGGCCCCGCAGGGAAAGCTGCAGATAGGCCGGCTGGCCGTACGCCTCGGCGGTGTATTCGGGTCGCACGCGCCTCGCCACCCGGGCGCGGACGGCGTTGCGATCCGTCTCGGACAGCGGACCGGAGGCGGCTTCGACCGCCTCGATCTCCCGCCGGCCGGCGAGGTCGGGCTGGCATCGGTAGCGGCGCGGCGTGCGCGACTTCGGGTCCACATAGGAAAAGCGCACGCAGCCGACCTGGATCCGATCGGCGGTCACGAGGCCGTCGAAGATCGCTTCCGTGGCGAGGTCGATCTGGCGCACGCGGGTCGCGCCGCGCACCGTGGTGCGCTCCAGGCGCAGCGCGGGGCCGCGCGCCATCGGGGCGCCGACGCCCGCGATCGCGGCGGTCCCTGTGCCGTCGACGATGCTGTCGATCACGAACAGCCCTTCGGCGTGCTCCGGGATGCGCAGCGGCCCGACGATCGAGGAAGCGATCTCGACCCGCAGGATCGGATTGGCGTCGCCGCCCGAGGCCGTGACGCTCGGCAGATTGGGGGGCGGACCGGGCTCGGCGATCGAGACGCCCGGCACCAGCGTGGTATGCAGGAGGCGCAGCCTGTGCAGCGAGCCCTGGAGATCGACACTCCCCTCGATCAGGCACCCGCCGAGCGTCAGCGTGAAATCCGAGCGGTCGCCGGTGATGACGAGCGGGCTGTCGAGGCGCAGATGCGGCCGGCAGCGGTCCGCCGCCTCGATCGTGAGGGAATTGCCCTTCGCGGGTTGCAGGTCGATGGCGAGCGCCTCGCGATAGGTGCGGTTGTCGCCGATGCGGATGACCGCCGTCGGCCGGTCGGCCGCGATCCATGCGGCGAGGGCCGCCGTGACCGTATCGAACGTGCCGGGGTTGCCGCTGCCGTCGACCGCGAACACGACGCCGTCGCGGGCGAGCCAGGCGCGCCGCGCGTAGGGACCGCCGCCCAGATCGGCGGGGAAGCCGTAGTGATAATAGACTTCGACTTTCGCGGGATCGCCGGACGCGGGGATCAGGTCGGGCCCGATCGCGAGGCGCCCGCGCGCGACATCGACGGCGATCTCGGCATCGTCCGGCTGCGAGAAGGTCGACAGGTTGCGGCAGCGCACGTCCGCGGCCGGCACGGGGTTGCCGTCGACGAACACCACCAGGCTCGGCGCCGGCGCGACGTTGAACCCCGGGATCGCGTCGAACAACCCATAGAAGTCGGTGAAGTCCGGCTTCGGCGCCGGCAGCTCCCCGTAGGTCTTCAGATCCTCGTAGAAGCGCGCCGGCCGGATCGGCTGCGGCACGTGCAGCTCGGTGGCAAGCCCGGCCTCGTCGCCCTCGCGCCGCTGCCGGCTGAACAGGGGTGCGGAGTTGCCGAGCGGGCTGAAATAGTAACGAAAGCCGCCGAGATGGCGCGCCTCGACCGCCTCCATGCGATAGGCACCGAGCCGCCACAGGAAGAAGCCGATGTTGCGGATGTTGTGCCAGCCTTCGTCCTGCGCGATCGGCCGCACGTCGACCGTATGCTGGATCTCGTCGAAGGCGCGATTGAGCCGGTCCATGCGCTCGACCGAACGGATGTCCGGGGTCCGCCGCGCGTGCATGCGCACGTGATTGCGGATCCATTGCGTCCAGCCGAGCAGCTCGAAGAACTCGACCGCGTGCGCCGCCCAGCCGGTGACGTCGCGCGCAAGCTCCTCGAGCATTGGCAGCGTGCCCTTGCGGCGGCGGTAATAGATGGTCTTCGCGACGTCGGCGCGGCCGCGCAGCACAAGCGGCGGGCGCAGGTTCGGCGTGTCGAGATCGGGGAAAAGATCGGCGGCCGTATCGCCGTCGCGCGCCCGGCTGTCGTCGAAAAGCGGTGTCGTGCCGACGAGATCGCCGATGTAGGGAATAACCCACGGCTCGCAGGTCTCGATGAACGCGTCTTCCTGGAGCTGGCGGATGTCGCCTTCGACGGCGTCGGCCTGCTTCTCGATGATGCGCAGCAGCCCGCGCAGCGGCTCGCCTTCAGCCGCGTCCTTCTCGCGGATATGCGAGGGCAGGAGGCCGTAGAGCTTGTCGGCTGCGGCGTTCGAGTAGGCCATCACAGCGCCTCGACGAGGGTCAGGTCGAGATCGGTCGCCGGCTGCGCGATGAACGCCTGCTCGGCGGGAAGCACGGACGGCAGCTTGACGCCGTCGAAAGCCGCCTTGACGTAATGGTCGATTTTCGCCGCGTCGTCCGGCTTCGGGCGCGCCGGAAAGATCCGGATATGCTGCTGGATCGGATCGGAGGTCACGTCGCGGATGTCGCGCTCGACGGCGATGAGCGCGGCGAAGCCCTTGAGGTGGAAGGTATCGAGGGCGACCGCGCGCACGCCGGCGGCGGATTGCGCCGCCGCGAAAACATGGCTCGCATGGACCGCGGCGCCGAGCGGCACCGTCTCGAACGCAAACAACGCCTGCAAGGCCGCGCGCGCATTCTCCAGCACCTTGTCGGGCTCGAACGCAGGATCGGGCAGGATGCGCGCCTTGACGACGATCGGCACGCGCACGAGGTTGGCGAGGAACAGCCGGCGATTGGGATCCCGTGCCGAGGTCAGCGCGCGATAGAGGGTCGCGAGCGCGGTCGGCGACAAGGACGCGCCGCCCGCCGCCGCGACGGTGAGGTGCACGGCCCGCTGCAGCTCGTGCCAGATCCAGGTCACGTAAGCGCGGCTGACCAGTCCGGAGGACGTCGCGAGCCATTCGAAATCGCGCAACGAGACGATGCGCCCGAAGGTCCGCACCGTCGTCGGCGCCGCGCCGCGCGCGTCGTCGCGCGTTTCGGGCTCGGCAGCGCCGTCGGCCGCGAACGGATTGGTCACGGCGCGCAGGCCGACCGGACGCTCGAGAGGCGTCGAGAGCTGATCCGCCTTGACGCGGCCCTCCAGCCCGATGCCCCTGCGGTAGCGCGCCACCACGTTCATGGCGCCGGTCGGGATCCGTGCGCCGGTCCGGCCATCGCCGAACGTCAGGACCGTGTCGCCGGAATCGGTGCGGCGCGCGGTGTAGACGCGTTCGGTGGCGCGGCGGCCATAGAGGCTCGGCACCTCCTTCCACAGCTCGCCGTTCACCCGCACCTGCAGCTCGGCCTCGCCGGCGAGCGATGTCGAGGTCGGCAGATACGTCAACGGTGCGCGGGCGAGCCGGAATTTCTGGAACGTCTTCGCGGCGTCGCCGTTGCCCAGCGTCTCGTCGGGCTGGGTCTCGCCGTGGCTTGCCTGGGCGACGTTGCCCCTGAGGAGCGTATCGCCGAAGGCCTGCGGCAACGGCGGCATGAAATCGACCACAAGATGGTCCGCGACCGCAGCCATCGCGCCTGCAAACAAGGACGCGGCCGTGCCCGGCGTGCTCGCATAGGGTGCTGCCGCGGTGACCGTCGCGACATGCTTGGCCGCGCCCGACTCCAGCAGGATGCGTCGGCCTTTGGCGAGTTGGGCGAGCCCGCCGAGGGACTTGTCGGTCTGTCCCGGCCCGAAGCGGACGGCGACCCGGCCGCCCGTCAGCGACGCCGGATAGTCGAACGAGCGGAAGCCGATGTCGCGCTGGGCGAGCTGATAGATGCGCGCCTGGCGCCGGTCGGCAACCTCTCCGAGATCCGCGTTGAACTTCACGTGCGTGACGGTTGCCGAGACACCGCCGAAGAATGCGTGCTCCTCGTGCGTCGCGGCCACCGTCCGAAGGCGGAACCGCGGAGCCGCGGAAGGGCCCGCATCGATCAAGAGCCGTGCGCCGGGCCGCAGATCGTCGTAACGGGCATCGAGCGGGTAGGCCTGGAGGCCCGCCTCGAAAGTCGTGGGGTCGGTCTTCGTCGTCCAGCGCTTGTCCGGCGCGATGGCCGGATTGGCCTCGAAGTGCTGATAGACGTTCGAGAGGTTGTGGCCGAAGAAGCGCAGCCGGCGCTCAACCTTCTCGGCGGACGCGGTCGCCGGCGTCCATCCGGCGGCCTGCACCGGCGGGCTGAAGGACAATCGCTCGCCGCCGGCAAGCAGCTCGCGCTTGTCGACCTTCTTCTCCTCGATCGTACCGGTGCCGTAGAAGATGATGGAATCACCCTGCGTCAGCGGCTCCGGGCAGGCCGCCAGCGGCGCGCTCGCCTGCCCCTGGGCGAAGGCATTGAACGGGACCGGCGGGGCGAACACGGCGAGCCTGTTGAGGTCGCCGTGCGCCGTGATCTGCTCCAGGGTCTCGAAAATCTGCGGCCGCTCGTCCTGGCCCGGGACGCTCATCACCTTCAGGCCGCGCCGGATGCGCGTTTCCGCTCCGGCGTCGAGGCTGAAGGCGAGCAACCCGGTGGCGGCGAGGCCGGGCCGGAGCTGGTAGCCGATCAGGCGGACGAGGCGCAGCAAGGAGTCGCGCTCGTTCGCGGTGCGCAGGAACAGCTCGTTGGCGATGCGCTCGTTGTAGAACGAGAGAACGTCCCCGACGGCGGCGAACAGCTCCAGCACCGTGATCGCGTAGTCGTCGCTCTCGCGCGTGGTCAGCGTCGCGAGCGCCGGCTCGGCCGCGATCGCCTCGAGCATCGCCTCGCGGAACGTCGCGAAGGTCCCGATACGGAACGCGATGCGCGAGAGGCCCGGCCGGTTCGCGATCTGCGCCGGCGTGCGCGGGGACGGCGCCGAGCAGCAGGCGCAGAAGGCGGGATGCGGCAGGGCTTCGGCCATGTCACAGCCCTCCGACCGCCGAGAGCCTCAGCACGCCGTTCTCCGGCAGGCTCGGATCGTTGTCGAGCATCGGGATCTCGAACGGTCCCATCGCGATGACGCCGCGCTTGAGCTCGTCGCCCTTCACCTCCCAATAGCGCTTGAAGACGAGCACCGTCGCCGATTCCAACCCCTCGACGGCTTCGATCGCCTCGTAAAGGCGCGACAGGTAGACGGGGCTGCCGAAGCCAAGCGTCAGCGGATGGAAAAAGCCGTGCGTCCCATCCGCGTATTCGCTGTCCGACAGCACGCGCGCCACCGCCGCAATGACGTCGCCGCGGAAATGCCCGCGCGCGACGCACAGCCGGATCTCGATCTCCAAAGGCACGTAAATCGCGGCGCGCACCGAGAGGTCGTAGCCCGCGAGCTTGAAGCGCGTGAGGTGCGCCTTGACCGCTCGCGCGAAGGCGGGCCGCAACTCCATCCCGCCGCCCGGCAGGCGCTTGAGGTTGCCGGCATCGCGCGGGTGGACCGCGACGAACACCGTGTGCCAGCTCCCCGTCCAATGGGACGACGACTTCGCGGCGGCGACCGCCGGATGGCGCAGGGCCACCTCGTCCCAGTCCGCTTCGGTGACCGCGCGGAATTGCAGCGCGCGGAACGCCTCCGGGGCGAGCTGGCGCACCTCCTCGATCGATTCCGCGTCCGCGCCGAGCCGCGCCGGGAGCGGCTGGTACACGCGCTCGACGTCGGCGAGGCTGAGCGCGACGCCCGGATTGGCCGGATCGAGCGGATCGCCCGGGTCGGGCTCCACGACATGCACGAGAGCGCCGGCTCCGATGTTCCCGGCCCGGCCATTGCCGATCCGAAAGCGCGCCATGGCGCCGTCGGCGCCGCTCGGGCGGCGGCCGTACTGGTCGTCGCCGAAGCGGAGCCTCGCCTCGCCCGCATTGTCGATCTCGGCCACGAAATGCTGGTCGTAGGCCGTGCTGTCGAGCAGGTGGGGAACGGGGCTCCAGATCTCGGATGCGCCGTTCGTAAACGAGAGCTTCAGCACCACCGCAGGCATCGCTTCGCGCACATCGCGATCGAGGTCGTGTCTGCCGACGATCAGCCGGCCCTCATCGTCGTATGCGGCATCCTCCGGCATGGGCTGATGCGTCAGCGGCGCCGACGGCAAGGCGAGGGACGGCAGCGGCCACCGGCCGGCGCCGGCGTCCGGCAAGGCGATCTCGTGCCTGGCGAAGCCGCGCTCGACGGTGCGGCCGTGATCCGCCGGCGCGACGTTCCCGCGCGCGACGGAGACGGGGTCGACCAGCCGGTCGTCGACCGTGCGCGCGGAAACGCACAGCGTGAACGGCAGCGCATCCTCCTGCCGCCACGCCACGCGCTGCAGCGGGAGCGCCGGGTCGGCGGGATTGATGCGGGCCGTCGGCGCATCACCCGTCAGGGTGTCGGTGAAGGCGGCGTCCTCCGCCGTTTCGGCAAGGGTAATCCTGACCACGTGGCGGCGCGCCGGATCGCGATCCGCCTCGAGCGCCGTGACCGGACTCTTGATCTCCTCCAGCAGGAGGTAGTCGCCGGGCTCCAGTGTCGGTGCCGCGACCTTCCCACCCGTGGCGGTGCGATACAGGAAGGCTTCGCGCGTGCCCTTCGCGAGGCAGCACTGCACGTCGTTCCACGTATGGATGCGCAGCTCGTTGTGCTCGTCGCGCACGCGCGTCAGCGCGGTGGTCTCGAATACGGCCGCGTCGGCGAGCGCCGGATCGGCGTCGAAGTCGGCGCCGTGCGGGATCGTGGTGTCCGGCGCTGCGGACGCGCCGATGAGAGCGGCGCCGATCCGGGTCGTCAGCTTGCAGCCGGCCGGAACGACCCCGTTGGTGCCGGAAGCGGCGCGGAAGTGCACGTAGGTGAAGGCGTTGCGGCCGTTGTGCATGCGGTAGTCGATGAGGCGCGCATGCCGGGCCGCGGAGACGCGGTGCAGACAGGTGTCGAGATAGCTCTCGGTTCCCGGACCGGCGTCCTGGAAATAGCTGAGATAGTCTCCCGCGTAGGCGAGGAGCTCGACGAGGGTCATGCCGAGGTCGGCCGGGAGGCGCTCCTGCCACAGCGGATTACGTTCGGAAATCAGATCGACCATTAGGCGCCGGAAGCTCTGATAGTCCTTGGCCAGGTAGTCGAGCGCCGGCTCTGAGAGGGCGCCCGGCGGGCATTCCCCCTGCGGGCGGCAATCGAACTCGGTCGGGCATCCGGCCTTGAAGCTGAAGCGCGCTTCCGAGCGCTCGTCGTCGATGCCCGCCTGCGCGATCCGCAGGAAGTAAACCGAAAAGTCGCCTTCCCGGTCGACGAACACGCGCACGCGTGCGGCGTCCCCGGGATCGGGCTCGACGTCGAGCACCTTGATTCCGACAACGCGCACGCCGCCGATCACGCCGCAGCTCTTCCTGTCGAAGGGAAGCGGATTGGGCAGCGCCTTGAAGAACGTCACGTCGAGGACGTTGCGGCGGCCGGCCGGCGCCGCAGGATCGCGCCGGTATTCGACGAAATCGATGCCGTTCAGCGGATGCGCGGCTGCACGCAGCACGTCCGAGCGCTGGTCTTCCTTGCACCATATGAGCCCGTTCCTTGAGACGGTCATGGATTGCCTCAGGCCGGAATCGGATTCCGAAATACCTCTTCGCGCCGCTCGCCGGTGTCGCGCTTGGCATAGACGACGGTAATCTCGAGCGTCGCGTCGTTTGCCGCGACGTGCACCTGCTCGACCGAGATCAGCGGATCGAGCCAGCGGACCAGGGCGCCGTGCACCAGCTGCTCGGTCGCGGCCGCAAGCACGTCGGAAGCAGGCGCGAAAACCAGCTGCTTGATGCCGCAGCCGAACTCGGGACGGTTGACGCGCTCGCCGGGGGCGGTGAACAGCACGAGCCGGATGAGGTCGCGCAGATGATCGTCCGCGTCGGTCGTCGCGGTGCGCCCGCGCGCGTCGATCGCGAAGGGAAAGTCGAGCGGCGTCGCGGCGGCGGTCACGGCTTGCTCTGCGATTGGGACGTTGCGGCGACGTCGAACGTCGGATGGACGATGCCTCCCGCGTCCGGGACGTTGACCGCGATTGCATCGTGTCGGTCCCGCAGGTGCAGGACGACGCCGCGGGCGATCGCGACGAACAGCCGGCGCCGGGCGCGCACGTCCTTGTCGGTGTTGTCGAACGACAGGCCGATCTCGCCGCCGATCGGATCGTCGAGCCGCATCAGGCGATCCAGCTCGTGGTCCATCCGGTCAGCCATCGAGTCGATGAAATCGGAATAGTCGTCGTGCGTGGCCGGAACGAAATCACCCGGCTTGATGGCTGTCATGGCGCGCTTTCCTCACTCGAGCATCACCTTCATGGACAGGAGACTGGGACTCGGCGGGGGCATCTGCGCCACCGGAATCATCGGCGTCACCGGAAAGACGCCGCCGGCGAGCTCGCCCGGGTGCACGTGGGTGTTGAACAGCATCACGAGCTGCTGGAGATAGAGCAGGAGCTGGTCCCCGAGCACCGCCGGATGGGCCGCCGCCTGGCTTCCCTCCTGCACCAGCATGCTGTCGAGCACGACGCGCGCGAGCCCTTTCACGGTGACGGTGCCGGTGACGGCGCTGACCTCGACCTGGTTCAGGCCGAGACCGTCCGTCACCGTGATGGTCTGCTTCACGTCGTCGAGCACGGTCGTGAGGCCGAGCTCGGTGCGCCAGATCTTGGTTGTCGGGAGACTAGGCGTTCCCGGCGGCAATGGCGGCGCGGCCGGGGCCTCCGCCGCGCCCCAGTAGCAGCCGCTCCAGATCGGCCGCGACACGTCGCCGGCCTCGAACTCGATCCACACGCCCGCCGCGATCGGCGGGATCGAGAAGAACCCCGATCCGGTGCCGGCATAGGGCGCGCAGGGTGTCGCCCAGCCGGTGGGCACTTCGCCCAGCACCTCCGGCACGCTCGCCATGATGCGGCCGAGGTTGAGCGGGTCGACATTGTTGAGCACGATGCCGCGGTACTTGCCATAGACGCGCTCGCGTGCGCCTGAGGACGATTCGTTGGCCATCATGTCCATCGTCGCGCCTCCTCATGCCACGGCCGCAAGCGGGTCGATGAACACTTCCGCGCCGGTCAGGCCGACCGCGTTGCGCCACGCCGAGAAGCTCTGGGTGTAGCTGTCGCGCGAGATGCGGTGCGTCACTGATTCCACGTAATAGAGGCCGCTGTGCTGGCGGCCGGCGCCGCGCACGAGGACCGGCATGCCGACGAGAAGCGGACGGGCGTATTTCAGCCCGTCGACCTCCCCTGTCGCGCGGATGGCGCGGCTCGATTCCGTGGCGCGTGCGAGCGCCTGCGACTGCACCTCGGCGGGGTTTGCCGCATCGGTGCCGTAGCGTCGCTCGATCGGCGGCGGGATGATCCGGTTGAGCGTGGGCTCCAATCCCATCGGCGGGTCGGTCGACACCGGCGCGACGGCCGGAACCGGTGCGCGCGTCCTCGGCTCGGTCGAGGCGGCGACCACCGAGGTCGGTCGCAGCATGTTGTTCGACACGCTGAAGCTGTTGAGGTTGCTCTGCTTCCCGAAATCGATCGACAGCACCCCCTGCGGCGGCATGGGCGGCAGGAACGGCGGATGGAAGTGCCCGGTGTCGAGACCTATCACCGGATCGGGCTGGATGTAGAGCTGATAGCTGTTGCGTTCGGCGAGCTGCCGCAGGAAAGCCGCGTCATGCCCGCGCTGGGTCGTCGTCGTGTCGAGCATCGTGCGCGTCGGCGGCGTCGGGACGGTGACGGGGATCATCCCGTATTTGGCGAAGATGCCGGCGGCGACGACGGCGTCGGGCAGGTTCGGCCACGGGAAGGGCTGCTCGATATGCGCCATGATCGTGCCGAGCGCATCCATGCCGACCACTTCCAGTGTCGATCGACCCGGCTGGTTGCTCGCGCCGACCTGCGCGTCCTGGATGAAGCCGTTGACCAGGGCCTGCGGAATCCCGAGGCCGGCTGATATGCGGATCGTGATCGGGACCAGCGGGCGGAAGATGTCGATCGCCAGCGCGTCGAAGTCGCCCATGAAATTGCGGCTGAGATCGAAATGCAGACGGAAGATCGACGCCTGCCCGACCGCGGTCTCGACCTCGATCTCGCGCAGGGCATGCATAAACGGCGCCGGCAGCGGCGCGAAGGCGATCTGGACCACGAAATAGGCCGGTATGAAGCCCATGGACTACCCGCCCTCCGGACCCGGGACCTGAATCCGCCTGCCGGGCTCGCGCGTGAGGTCGGCCGGGCGCTGGATGCGATTGACGTCGCATAGCCGCCAGAACTGCTCGGGGTCGCCCAACGCGGTGTAGGCCACGAGATCCGGCCGGTCGCCCTCGCGCACGATCGTGGCAAGCGCGCCGCGCGCCTCAGGAATGAACCGCATGCGCTTGTAGCGGATGGTGCGGCCGTCGCGGCCGGCGAACTCGGCCTCCGGCACATGCTCGTAGCGGCTTCCGCGAAAAAACATGGCACGTCCTCAAAACGGCAATACGCCTTGAATGCCCGTCTTCTCTCCGAACGTATTGAGCGCGGCCATCACCTCCTTTTGGGTGAATGAGGCGAGATAGACCCAGTAACCGGGATTGGCGACGTCGAGGTCGCGGTAAGTCATCACCTTCACCGACAGATCCGCCTTGGCGCGGATCGGGTTGAGCTGCTGGTCGAATGCCTCCTCCTTGATCGTGAGGCTCTGCACCTGCACCGGCAGCACCCGGCGCGGCCCCCAGATCAGAAGCGCGAGCGGCGCCTGCTCGCCGAGAATGAAGGCGCTGCCGGCCAGCGCGAGCGCTTCATTGGCGATGACCACGGGATAGGAGGGATAGAGCAGCCGCTCGAGCGAGGCGATGACCGGGTGCAATCCGTTGCCCACCGTGATGGAATTCTCGCCCGGGCGTTCGAGCTGATCGGCGGCGTCGACCTCGACCGAGAAGGTGAGCGTCTCCTGCGGCGGGCCGTTGACGCGGTTCGCGTCGCCGCGCCCGCCGCCGGGCTCCGAGCGCCCCTGGATCGAGCGCGAGACCTCGTCCGGGTTGTACTGGAATACGATGATGGTCGGGAACAGGTCGGGAAGCTGATAGGCGACGATGCCGCCTTTCAGGACTCGTGGGGAGCGCGGAGAGCTGGAGGGCATGTCTCGGTCCCCGCTCAACAGCGTTAAAGATCAACTTAGGCTAGCACGGGGCGCTACCGTTGGGTAAGCGAAAAATCGTGATTGCAGGTCGGGCGGACGAGCGTCGCCTCCCGTCTCGCGCCGCTCCTGCGGCGGGGTTTCGCGGCCGCGGAGAGGAGGCCTTCGCGGGCGATCCTCACGGCTCCGTCAGCGTCGCCAAGCCGGTCGGAGGCAGCTCGCGCTTGGAGTCGACCTTGGCGCCGCCATCCCAGCCCTCGACCATTTTCTTCCACTCGGCAAGCGTGTGGTACGCCGAGCCCGTGAAGTGCCCCCAGAACTTGCCCTCGCCGGTGAAGATGATGTTCTCGCCCATGTACCCAATGCCGCGGCCGCCTTTGGCATACTTGGTGTTCTCGATGTATCCCGCCTCGCCCGGCACCCAATCGGACTCGTCCGTGCTCGGCATGTCGACGAGGATGGAGCTCTTGCTGCCCCCTCTCATCGTCAGCGAGGTCGCCGCCGCGCAGCCGATCGCATACATCTCGGGATGGACGTTCAAATCGTCGCGCGCCGCCTGGGTATCGACCCCCGGCTTCATCTTCCACGTGCCCTTGCTCGTGTCCCAATCGTAATACTGCGGATTCATGCTCCAGCCGGACAGCGCGGCGAACGAGTATTTCTTCTGCGATGCGAACGTGACGACCCCTAGCCGGGCGGCGACGTGGTCCTTCAGGTTCTTCACGGCGGTTTCGGTGTCCGCTCCGTCGATATTGAACTCGCGCGGCGAGCTCAGCATCGGGATGAGAACCGATTGCACATTGCTCGTCTCGCCGCCCTTTGCACGGCTGTAGACGTGGTCCGATTCCGTGATCCCGGCGATGCCGGAGGCCGTGAAATAGGAGGTCAGCGACACCTCGTTCTGAACCCGGACCTTTCGCCGGACCGTTTCCGGACCGCTCTGTTGTGCGACGTGCGCCAGCTCGTGCGCGATCAGCCGCCGGCCGTCTTTCGTCGAAAGATCGTATTCGCCCGGCGCGAAGGCGATGTCGCGGCCGAGGGTGAAGGCGCGGGCGTCGATCGCCGCGGCGGCAGACTGCGCGCCGGCATCGGCATGGATGCGCACGGCCGAGAGATCGCGCCCGAAGCGCGGCTCGAAATAGGCGCGCGCGTCGGCCGGCAGCGGGACCCCGCCGCCCGCGACCGCCGAGGCTGCGAGCGCCGCGTCGCCTTGCGGTCCGCCCGGGCCGGCCTTGGCCCGGATCGTCTTGTCGTCCTCGTCCTCCTCCCTAACCGCCTCGCGCCGGATCGTCTTCTCTTCCGCTTCGCAGTCGGCGCATTTTGGCTGGATCGCCGCCGCCGCGGCGCCGACCGGCGGCACCGCCGCATTAGAGACGACGGCGTCGGCGACGCGATCGGCTTCGTGCTCGAGCGGGTCGTCGACCGCGCCGATGCGCAGCTTCGCCTGCAGAATCTGGTTGCTGGCGCCGACCGGCATTAGGGCCCTTGCGGCGCGCGCGGTCGCCTCAGCCGGGTGCGCCCCAGCCTGCGATTGTCTGACCGCGCGCAAAAGCCTCATGGCTCCTTCTGCCCTTGTTTGCCCAGAACCAGCGAGCTCCAGATCTTTTGGAACGCGGCCGGCCTGAGCTCCCACACCGGAGTGAAGTGATCGAGAAGCGTCATGGTGCGACCGAAGTCTTTATCGTCCAGGAAGCGCAGCGCCTGGCTGAGCAGAATGTCCCCGAATTTGGTCCGGATGTCCGACTCGGTCGGCAGCATGTTCGTGTAGACCTGCTCGACCAAGTCCTCGCCGGGGAGCGCCTCGTCCCTCGGGGTGTCCGGCAGCACGGTGCTGATCATCTGGCCGAGCCATGCGAGCTTCTCTTGCGGTGCGAAGCGGTTGAAATTCGGCGCCGCGGATTGCGCGTAGATCTCGATATGACGCATGTCCGTCGTGCCGCTGTGATAATATTGATTGAAGTCCAGGATGTATTTTCCATAAGGGTCGCTCGGGTCCGGTTTGTACCCAGGCTTGTCGGCACCGCTCGCCATGGCCGGGGGCGGGCCGTTGATCAACTGATAATCGAACGCCGCGACGTGCATCTCGGAGGCGTGCTGCAATTCATGATCCAGCACGGTGCGCGTGTATCCGGGCGTCTGCTGGATCGCCATCCGGTTGATGCCGATCCATTTCCAGGCATCGTTCGGGTATGCGAACACGAGGTGTTCGTAGGTGTACGCCGTCCAGTTCGGATCAGCCGATGCCGGGTTGATCCACGGCTCGACGTTGGGCCCCGTCGGAAGACCGGCCGGAATTGTCAGGCTCGGGCCGACATCGACGACCAGCGCACCGATCGCCGCGCTGATCTTCTTCGGATCCGGGGAGCCGGCCGCGGGCTTCACCGCGTCATTGAACGTCTTCAGATCGGCCTGCCACTTGGCATCGCCGTAATCGACGGACGACGTCGCCGTCGAGACGGGCGCCGGACTTGTCGTGGCGGTCGCCGCGGCAGGCGCCGGCTGACGCATGATATGACGCTGGACGGTTCCGAGCGCTGCATCCTGTTGCACCACATGCGCAAGCTCATGGGCGATGAGGCGCCTGCCCTCACGAGTCACGGGCATGTATTCGCCGGACGCGAACGCGATGTCGCGGCCGAGCGTGTAGGCGCGCGCATCGATCCGGCTCGCGGCTTGCGCGGCGCCGCTGTCCGCGTGAACGCGCACATCCGACAAGTCCCGCCCGAAGCGCGGCTCGAAATAGGACAGGACGTCGGGCGAAAGCGGCGCGCCGCCGCTCGCGACAGCGGCCGCCGCGGCTTCGGCCCCGTCATGCGGCAGCTCGGCCGAGACGCCTTCGGCCTTGCGCCGAACCGTGCTTTTCTCCTCAGCTTCACACTCCTCGCATTTGCGTTGCGGCATGACAGGCGCATTGCCGAGCGATGCGACCGAATCGCCCGCGACAACGGCATCCGCCACACGATCGGCTTCGCGCTCGAGCGGATCATTCGCCGGCCCAACACGGAGCTTCGCCTGGATCTGATTGCTCCGCCCGAGCACGCGTCCAGTTGGGCTCGCCCGCCCGGCCGTCTTGGCATCCGAGCACGGACTCGCGGCTGGGCAATGTGCATGCGCCGCCGCGCGGCTCATGGTTTGCCCTTCAGCACGCGCGCGACCGCCAGCTCGAGCGCGCGCGAAATCTCCTGTGGGCTTGCGCCCGGAGGAAGGCGCACCCGCAAGCTTAGAAGATTGACATATCCGTCCCGCTGCGCCGCACCGAGCTGCCTCGCCCCCGCTTCGAGGCCGCGCGCGACCGCCTGAACGGCATCGGCCGCGGCCGCGCGCGTGCCGTCGCCACGCGTGCGCAGCGAGCCGAGCGTGACGGTGGCGGGTGGTCTTGTCTCCACCATGGCTCAGCGTCCTTCCACCCAGGGCAGGCGGTATTCCCGGTCGAGCTTGCGGAACTCGGCGCGCGCGGCGCGCGCGATGTGCGCCATGCTGACCGGCGTGCCCTCCGCGGCGGCCAGGAAGGCCGCGTTGACGGCGACCACCATGATGTTGCCGCCGGCGATCTCCAGCCGCGCCAGCATGTCGAAGTCGAGGCCCTGCACGGCGGTCTCGGGCGGGAAGGCCCTCTCCCAGATCGCGCGCCGGCTGCGCGCGTCGGGGAACGGAATGTCGATGACGTAACGCAGCCGGCGCAGGAACGCCGCGTCGAGATGGCTCTTGAGGTTGGTCGCGAGGATCGCCAGGCCGCGGTAGGCCTCCATGCGCTGGAGGAGGTAGCTCACCTCGATGTTGGCGTAGCGGTCGTGGCTGTCCTTCACCTCGCTGCGCTTGCCGAACAGCGCGTCCGCCTCGTCGAAGAACAGCACGGCGCCGCCGGCTTCCGCCGCGTCGAACACGCGCCTGAGGTTGCGCTCGGTCTCCCCGATGTATTTCGAGATGACGCCCGACAGATCGATGCGGCACAGATCGAGCGCGAGCTCGCGCGCGATGACCTCGGCCGCCATCGTCTTGCCGACGCCGCTCGGGCCGGCGAACAACGTCGTGACGCCCTGCCCGCGCACGAGCTTCTTGCCGAAGCCGCCCTTGCCGTAGACCTGCGCCTGGAAGCGGGCCTGCGCCACGATCGCGCGGAGATCGTGCAGCAGGGGCTCGGGCAGGACGATGTCGCCCCAGTCGAAGCGCGGCTCGATGCGCTCCGCAAGGTCGTCGAGCCCGCGCGCGGCGGCCTCGCGACAGGCGGCCCACAGCTGGCCGGCATCCGTGCCCGGAACCGTCGCGGCAATCGCCGTGATCTCGGAGGGACCAAGGCGGAAATGCTCCGCCACGGGCTCGGGATCGGCCCGCAAGTCCCGGTCGGCGGGCCCCAGCGCGTGGCGCCACAGCGATAGGCGGTCGCTCGCCTGCAACGGCGCAAGGCGCACGTGCGGCGCACGTGCGGCGAAGTCCAGGCGCTCTTCCGCGATGACGAACACGCAACCGTCGAAACCGCGCAGCAGCTCCTCGGCGACTTCGCGTTTCATGCGCTCGACCTGCTCGCCTGCGGCCCGGAGCGGCGGCGACACGTCGATCACGAGCCCGAACGCCCCAAGCGCGGCCTCGCGCGCCAGGAGCGCGAGATGCGCACGCTGCGCGTCGCGCTGCTCGGGCAGCGCCCGCACGTTGAGCTCCACGAGGCCGAGCCCGAAACGCGCCGCGACCGTCTGGGCGACGGCGCGCCGGCCGCTCTGGCGCGGCCCGACGATGACCGCCGCCGGGCGGTCCGCCGCGGCGAGCCGCCCGGCCAGTTCCTCCGCCGCCGGGCGATGCCTGTCGGGGCAGATCCCGGCGGCGACCGGGGACAACGCGGGCCGCGCGCGGGGATCGAGATAGCTCTCACCCATGATGAAGCGCGCCATGCGCTCGTCGACTTCGATGGGCGCGAGCGCCGACGCGCCCGCGTCGTCGACGGCAATGAGCGCGAAGCGCCGCAGCGGCGCTTCCGGCGAAAGACGCAGCCGGGCCTGCCGCGCGGCCGCACGGTCCTGCGCCAATAGCGCGAGGGCCAGGTGCGACGTCGCCGTCGCGACCTGCATGCGATCATGGGCATAGCCGTAGAGCGCCGCGAACGCCGCATCGAGACGCGGGGCGAGCGCGAGCAGCAGGCAGTCCTCGTCGAACGGCGTCAGCCCGAAGATGAAGGCGAGACGGTCGATCTGCGCGGGCTCGCCGCTCTGGCGCATGGCGGCGCGCGCGGTCTCGTAGGCCGCGCGCGCGGCGCGCGTGCCCTCGCTCGGGGACTTGCGCGCCTCGGTGACGCCGGCGCGCAGAAGCCAATCCGCCGCAAGCTCGTCGAGCCGAGGTCCGCCGGGGCCGCCCGAGGGCCCTGACGCGCGCAGCGCCTCGACATGGTCTCCGAGCGCGGCGCGCAGCCACGCAAGTCCGAGCTCGACGACGGCGTGATTGCGCTCGTCCCACGGCGCCGGCGCGGTCTCATTCTCCGTCGCGAGGCGCTGGGAAGCGGGCGGGTTCATGGCCCGGGATCCAGATGGAAGCCGATCGCGTCGCGGCTGCGCGCCCCGTCGATCTCGACCGCCACCGGATAGGGCGGGTCGGCGGGGACCAGAACGGAGAGAAACGGCGCCGCATCGGCGACCGGGACCTCGACGACGGTCGGACTCGGCAGTATCCAGAGATCGCCAAGCCCGGGGTCGCGGATCGTCACGGGCGCGTCGCCGATGGTCACCTCGGCGGTGCGCGCCTTGGGATGCCACAGCCGCACGCCTTCGAGATGCAGGACCGTGGACTGCGTCCCGCTCGGCGTCGTGATCTTGGAGATCAGCGGCACCAGCTGGAGCAAGGCCACGTTGGAGGCATAGCGGCGCGTCGCCGCGATGGCGTCCCCGTGGCCGAGCCCGCCCTCGACCCCTTCGACCGCGTGCTCGGCGATGACCTGCAGCTCCAGCGGCCCCGGCTGGAGCTGCCGGCTAGGCGGGATCGGATGCGCCGGCCCGTCGAGATCGGCCGCATAGGTGTCGTCGGGCAGCACGATGCGGATGAAGCCGTCGGGGGTCGGCGGCACCCGGATGGGATCGAGGGTCCCGAGCCGGACGTAGAGCCGGTCGGCCCGGGCGTGCTCGGTCTCGATCGTGATCTCGTCGCCGATGCGGACGCGCAATTCGCCCGGCTGGACCGTGTCCGAGGGCGTGACGTAGGCGGCGCGGATGACCGGACGACGCCGCGTCGTCGCGATGATGCGCCGCTGCTCCACCGGCCGCGGCCGCGCGCGGCGTTCCGGCGTCTCGATCTGCACCACCGTGGCCTCGTAGATGACGGAGCGCCGGAAGTTCGCCTCCGGGATTGCCGACCACACCTTGGTGAGATCGTCGATCGATGCAGGGTGCAGCACGAGCTTGATGCGCTCGTATTCGTCGCGCAGGGCTTCATCGAGAACGGCGTCGCCGACGGTGCCGGCGGCGCTGTTGACGATCGACAGCGTGTCGAGGCGGTTGCCGAAATCGTGCAGCACCCGCATGACGTCCCCGAGCGTCGTCTGGGCGTTGATGTCGGCGTCCTGCTGGGTCTCGAGCGCCGTGTAGGTGGTGACGAGGTAGCGCAGGTTGAGCGACAGAGGCGGCCTGCCATAGGCGGCCGGATGGCCCCGTCCGGGGATCTCCTGGTTCTTGAGCTCGGCGTTCTCGATCACCTGCGTCAGGTAGACGTTCACCCGCGCGCCCTCGACCCCGTCGGGCGCGACGTCGGGTGGGACGAAGGTGACCGTCACCGGAGTGACGGTCATGCGGTCGCGCAGGAGCGTGCGCAGCGTCCGGCTGACGGCGGCTATGGCGGTATGGTCTGCCATCGCGGCGCCTAACGCAGGTGTCCGCGGCGGGCGCGGGCGTAGGCCTCGAACCCCCGGGTGCGTTGCGGCCCCGCCGGCGCGGGCGGCGCGGCCGGGCGGGGCCCGAAGTCGATCTCGATCCGGCCGACGGAGATCGTCAGCTGCGGCGTCGCCGGCCCGTCATGGCCCTCCGGCCAGATGGGGTCCCGTTGCGGCGACGAGGTCGCGGGCTCGCCGTCCGCGGGCTCGGCCGGCGCATCCCCATGGCGGCCCCGGATCGCGGCCCGCGGCGGATGGCTCCGCGGCGACGGGGCCGCTGGCTCGCCGTCGGGGCGCTTAGTCGGCTCATCCCCGTGGCGGCCCCGGATCGGGGCCTGCGGCGGATGGCTCTCCAACGGCGCGGTCGCGGGTCCGGCGTCCGCGCGCTCGGCCGGGGCAAGCGCGTCCAGGTGACGGCCCTGGATCGCAGCCTGCGGCGAATGGCTTTCCGGCAAGGGGACCGACGGAAGCGGAGGTCCGTCCCAGGGACCGGCAGCGGGCGGCTGCGTCGTCGCCCGCGCATCCGCCGCTACGCCGTGGTGCGTGGCGCTCGAACCGGATTCGATGGGCGGCGTCTGCTCGTGCGCGCCCGCCTGCCGCGGCCCGATCGGCCCGACATCGGCCGCCGGCCGCGGTCCGCGCGTCGGGACCGGCTCCGGCGAGGGCCGCTCATCCTCGTCCGGCGGATGCGCCATCCCGGCGCGGCCGCGGGCCGGGCCGGGGTCGCGGTCCGGGTCCCGCCACGGGACCGGCGCGAGACCGTCGGGTTCGGCTGGGGCGGCCGGTTCGGCCCCGGCGGCTTCGAACGGATGCCGCTCGAAGCGCGAGAGCGGCCGCAGCGCGGCGGTCTGCATGCCGGGCGCGGCGCCGAGCCCGGCGCCGCGCCGCACCAGGCCTTCCAGGAACCCGCTCATGCGCGCGCTCCCGATTCGGCGAGCAACGCGAGGTAGCGGCGCCGCCTCGCCACCGGCAGCGCCAGGATATCGGCCTCGTTCCAGTGATAGGCCCGCGCCAGCCGGCTCACGTCCACGAGGATCGACCCGGAGCGTGCAAGCTCGGCGCCAAGCAGCGTGAAGGCGTCGAGGCCCGCCGTGGTCCGGTGTCCGCAGGCGGGACATTCGAACGTCGTGGTCATCTCGGCCGCCAGATCGAGCTGGCGGAACGCATCGGCGAGCGGTTCGCGCAAGTCGCCGATCACGCTTTCGGGCGGCACGGCGCGGCCCTGTCCGTCGGTCACCGACAGGATGCACCGGGCGAGCAGGCGATCCGCGGCGCGCCCGAGATCGCTTGCGAGCCGCGCCGCCGCCTCCTGGTCGGCGCCGTTCGGCAGGCGGAACCGGACATGCAGCGGACCGCGCGCCGCCGCGACCGTCAATTCATGCTCGGCCGCGCCGGGGCCGGGCGCCGGCATCGCCGCGAGCTCCATCAGGTCGAGCGGAAGCTCGATGCGCTCGCCGCATGGGGCATGCGTGCATTGCGCCACGACGTCGACCCGCGCTCCGAACGAGATCGCATGGAGCGCGAGCAGGAGCCGCTCGCGATCGCCGACCGTCAGGCTGCGCGCCGTATCGCTCGACACCGGGTCGATCTCTCCGATCGAGGATATCGTCGCCGCAAGCAGCGCCGTGGCCCGATGCGCGGGCAGTGCGGCATGACCAGCCTCGAGCAGCAGCTCTTCGGCTCCGGTGAGCGGACGCAACGCTGCCCGGCCCTGCCGATGGCCGCCATGCTCCACCCCGTTGACCAGCGGAACGACGGTCTCGGTACGCATGGCTGCTCATCCGGACGGGCGCGGACGACCCGGATCACCCCGGCGGGTTGGTGAAGCTCGGCTCCGCCGGCTCCTGCACCGCGACGTCCCGCTCCCAGCCCTCGTTCTCGAGCTTGAGGTGCTGGATCGCGACCGCGTTGGCGTTGGCGTCGAGGTCGGGCAGGGCCTGGTATTCGGACACCCAGCACCGGTAGACGTGGTAGGAGATGACCTTCTGTCCCGCCTCGTTGAAGGCGTCGATGATGATGTCCTTGCGGAAGTCGGCGAGCGACACCTCGGAGCCGGCGCCGGCGCCGAAGTTCCACACCTTGTTCGCCCACTGCTCGAACTCGAGGTCGTGGGTGACCCCGCGCTCGATGGTGATCGCCTCGTACTTGGTGCGCCCCGGCGACTTGCGGCTGGTCGAGGGGTCGCCGCCCTCGCGGTGCTCCACCACCTCGGTGGTGCGCTTGAGGGCCGAGACCTTGCTCACCCCGGCGACGTAGCGGCCGTCCCATTTCACCCGGAACTTGAAGTTCTTGTAGGGATCGAAGCGGCGCGGGTTGGTCGTGAACTGGGCCATGGAAGCACCTCACCTCTACGCCGGCTGGGCGCGCACGATCTGCTGGATCTTGATGATCACGAACTCCGCGGGCTTGAGCGGCGCGAAGCCGACCTCGATGTTGACGATTCCGTTGTCGATGTCCTGCTGCGTCGTCGTCTCGCCGTCGCACTTGACGAAGTAGGCCTCCCGCGGCGTCGTGCCCTGGAACGCGCCCTTGCGGAACATGTCCTGCATGAAGGCGCCGACGTTGAGGCGGATCTGCGCCCACAGCGGCTCGTCGTTCGGCTCGAACACCACCCACTTGGTGCCGCGGTAGAGGCTCTCCTCGAGGAACAGCGTGGTGCGCCGCACCGGCACGTACTTCCAGTCGGAGGCGATGAGGTCGGCGCCCTCGAGGGTGCGCGCGCCCCAGCAGATGTTGCTGTAGACCGGGAAGCTGCGCAGGCAGTTGACGCCGAGCGGGTTGAGCGTCCCGTTCTCGAGGTCGGTCATGACGTAGGCGAGGCTGTCGACGTTGCGCAGCCGCGCGTCGGTGCCGGCCGGCGCCTTCCAGACGCCGCGCTGCGTGTCGGTACGCGCCCACAGGCCGGCGATGGTGCCGCTCGCGGCGAGCGAGCGCTGCCGGTTCTGGTTGCGCGGGTCGGGGACCAGGGTGCGCGGGAAGTAGACCGCCGCGTTCGGGTGGCGCAGCCCCTCGTTCTCCCCGAGCCAGGTCTGCATCTGGTCGATGAGGCGCACCGACTCGGGAATGTCGACGATCAGCATCGCCCGGCGGCTCTCGACGTAGGCCTCGGCCTCCGCGTAGAGCGTGCGCGCGCTCGCGTCCCCGAGCCGCGGCGCGTCCGGGATGCACAGGATGTTGAACAGGTCGACGTCGTCGAGGGCGTAGAGGCCGGTCTTGAGCAGTGCGTTGCCCTGGAACGCCCGCGTCGGCACGACGTAGGAGCCGCCGACCACGACGGTGCCGTCGTCGCCGCCGCCGAGCGCGTACTGCTGCGGCGACGCAACGGCGTGCGTCGCCGCCGGGGGCTGGATGCCCAAGGCCGCGAGCACCGTCGCCGTGCCGCCGAGCGTGACGGGATCGGTGCCGTTCCCGGCGACGGCCGAGAGGTTGCCGCTCGCGTCGACCGAGGCCACCACATCCGGCGCGAAGGCCGCGAGCGCGGCTTTGAGCCCGGCGAGGGTCGAGACATGGCCGGGCGTCCCGAAGTCGACGGTGTGCACGGGCCCGCTGCCGACCTGGATCGTGAGCGTGTCGCCGTTGTTGACGGCCCCTTGCGTCAGGAGGTTGACTGGATCGGTCGTGCCGACCGAGAGCCCGAGCGGGCCGAGCACCCCTGACGGGGAAGGATTGGCGATCTTGATCGAGGTCGCGGCGTCTTTGCTCGTGATGGCGAGTTTGTTGTTGGCATCGAGCTTTGCGTCGACATCGGGCAGGGCATCGATGGCGCCGCGCACATCGGCCGCGGTGTTCGTAGCCACAATGGTGACCGTGGCGTTGTTGATCTCGAAGGTCCCGTCGATCGGGGACAGCGCCGACAGGTCGCTCGTCACCTCCGCAGGCGCGTCCGCCTTAATGTCGGCGCCGGAGCCGGTGACCGAACTCGCGCTGTCGAGGCCGCCGCCGAAGAAGGTCAGGCGCGCCGAGGAGTCGTAGGCGCGGGCGCCCCGCCCGGCCCGGATGACGAACCGCCTCGGGCTCGCCGCGGTCCCCTCGCCGATGAGCTCGACCGTCGCGCCGGTGAGGTACGGGCGCAGGTCGGTCGGGAACTCCGGGTTCGGGCCGGGGTCGTCCGGATCGTGCTGCGCGTTGCGGATCGCCGCCTGCAGCACCTGCGCCCACTGCGCGAACGATGTGAGCGCCGGGAACGAGCTGGGAAAGACCAGCCGGGCCTGGCCCAGCGGGACCGGCGGGTCGCCGACCGAGAGCAGGACCGAGACGGTCCCGACGCTCGACGGGGGGGCCGTCGGCAGGTCGCCGCTGACCGTGCCGGTGGGGGCAGGGCGGGGCGCCGGCGAGGCGGGCGACCCAATCCCCTCGAGCTGGACGAGGCGGGAGCCCTGGTTGACGACGTCGAGGGCGTTGTTCTGGGTGTTCGGCTCCAGGGTGAGATTGTTGAAGCGCTCGGTCTGCAGCACCCGCCGGTCCTCGCCCGCCGCGACCTCGCTGACGACGAGGTTGAAGGTCGAGTTGTCCGCCGTGCCGTTGTGCTCCACCTCGACGCGTACGGAATCGCCCCAGCGGCCCGGGTTGAGCGCCGACTGTCCGCGGATGCGCCGGCCGGCCGTCACGTTGACGAGCGCCGTCCCGCCGCCGTCGTTGAGCTGTCCCGACGACGCCTGGATCGGCGCGTGCGGCGCGCCGTCCGCGCCGTCGTCGCCGACGCGCACCACCCAGGCTTCCGTGCCGCCGTTGATGAAGAACTGCTGGATCGCGTAGGAGGCCTCGCTGTCGCGCTCGACGCCGCCGTACTCGCGCTCGAAGTCGGCCATGCTCAGGAGCTGCACGGCCTCGTTCAGGAGACCCTTCCGGAAGGTTCCGAGGAAGGCCGCGACCGACGTCGCGACCGACGTGATGGTGTGCAGTCCGCTCGGAATTTCTTCGACGTAGACGCCGGGATAGGTGGGATGAACAGGCATGGCGCTCTCCGGGACAGAAGAGGGTCCTTGACCGAGCCGGAGCGTGGATAGGGATCACGCCCCGCAAAACCGAGTGGGCGACGCGCAGTCCGCAGGAAGCGGATCATCAAAAAACTAAACTTGGTCCAGCTTACACGATGACGGAAATTGGTCCAATCGAAAACTGAGACCGCCTAGGACCGTGCAAGGTCGGCCGCTGCGCCGGGCAGGCTTCGGGCGGGCGCGTCGGACGCTGCGACCTCGCCGCGTTCGATCACCAGCGTGCGGTCCGAGATGGCCGCGAGGAGCTTCGGATTCGACTCGGTGATGAGGAGCGCGATGTCGCGGTCCTGGGACCTCAGGCGCCGCAGCGCATCCGCGTAGCGCCCTGCCAGCACCGGCGCGAGCCCCTGGAAGGGCTCGTCGAGGAGCACGAGCTTCGTGCCGAGGATCAGCGCGCGGGCAAGCGCCACCATCTTGCCCTGCCCGCCGGAGACCGAGCCGGCGGGGCGGGCGCGCAGCTCCGTCATCTCGGGCAGGACCTCGTAGGCGCGCTCGAGGCGGCGCTTCGTCTCGGCCGGGCCGAGTCTGCCGACCCGGGCCGGCAACAGGAGGTTCTCCTCGACCGAGAAGGCGGAGAACAGGCGGCGGTCCTCGGGCGCGTAGCCGATGCCGAGCCGGGGCCGCTCGTGCGGCGGCGTGCCGGAAAGATCGCGCCCCGCGAAGAGGACGCGCCCCGTCGCGGCGGTGAAGCCCATGACGGTGCGCACGGTCGTGGTCTTGCCGGCGCCGTTGCGGCCAACGAGCGCGACGGTCGAGCCCGCCTCGACCGAAAAGCTCACGTCGCGCAGGACCGCGACCCCGGCGATCGACACGCGGACCTGTTCGAGCCTGAGCATCAGATGCCGATCATGGTTAGATGCCGATGACTTGGGCGATCACGGCCGGATCCGCGAGCACGTCGCGGGGCGCGCCGAGGGTCTGGATCCTGCCGCTGCTCCAGACCGCGACGCGGTCGGCGTAGCGCTCGACCACCTCCATGTCGTGCTCGACGAAGACGGAGGTGACCCGCTCGGCGTTCAAGGCCTGGACGAGCACGTCCATGACGGCGAATTTTTCGGACGAGGCCACGCCGGAGGTGGGCTCGTCCATGAGCACGAGCTTCGGCTTGAGCGCAAGCGCCATGACGATGTCGACGAGCTTGCGCTGCCCCTCAGGGAGGACGACCGCCTTCTGCTCCGCGGTGGCGCGAGCGCCGACGAGGTCGAGGAGGCGCATCATCTCGTCCCGCTCGGGCAGGTCGTGGAGGCGGCGCAGGGTGGCAAGCCGCCCGTTGCGCGAGGCGGCGGCGATCAGGAGGCTCTCGATCACCGTGTGGTCGAGGAAGAGCTGGGGGATCTGGAAGGCGCGGGCGATCCCGAGCCGCGCGATCGCGCGCGGCGCATGGGCCGTGATGTCCTGCCCGAGGAACGCGACCCGGCCGGCCTGCGGCCTCAAGTAGCCGGTCGCGATGTTGAGGAAGGTGGTCTTGCCGGCGCCGTTCGGGCCGATGATGGCGAGGTGCTCGCCGTCGAGTACGTCGAGGTCGACGCCGTCGGCCGCCACCACGCCGCCGAAGCGGATCACAAGGCCGCGCGCGCCGAGAATGACTCTCTTGCCGGTCATGCAGCCCGCGATCCGGGGCGGCGGCGCCGCAGGAGGCCGATGAGACCCGCCGGCGCGAGGAGGATGATCGCGATGAGGACACCCCCGAGGATCATCTGCCAGGCGTCGGCGAGCTGGGCCGAGGCGTAGAAGCGGACGAACTCGAAGGCGGCGGCGCCGGCGAAGGCGCCCACCGCGTGGCCGGTGCCGCCGAGGATCGCGATGAACACGAACTCGCCCGACTTCGTCCAGTAGGCGAACTCCGGCGTCGCGATCTGCTGGATGACGGCGACGAGGCTGCCGCCGAGCCCGGCGAGCACGGCCGAGAGGACGTAGCCGACGAGGAGGACGCGGCGCGCCGAGACGCCGAGGTACTCGAGCCGGGTCTCGTTGCTCTTGATCGCCCGCAGCATGCTCCCGAGCGGGCTCTCGAGGTAGCGCTGGACCCCGAACAGCGCTGCGACCGCGATCGCGAAGGTGAGGTAGAGCAGGACCGAGGAGAAGCGGTCCGGCGTGAAACTGAGGCCGGCGAGCGTCGGCCGCGCGACCCGGATGCCGTCGGCGCCGTTCGTCAGATGGAACATCTTCTCGAGGAGCGACCACAGCACCATCGAGAAGGCGAGGTTGAGCATCCCGAAGAAGATCTCCCGGTAGCGCACGACGAAGAGCCCGACGAGGAGCCCGAGCGCGCCGCCGGCCGCCGCTCCGAAGGCGAGATAGAGCAGCATGTCGCCGGGACCGGCATAGCGGCCGAAGAAGGCGACCGCGTAGGCGCCGGCGGCGAAGAACATGGCGTGGCCGAAGGACACCTGCCCGGCCTGGAGCAGCACCACGATCCCGAGGACGACGATGCCCTTCGCCAGGATGAGGGAGAGGAGCGTCACGATGCTCGGCGAGGCGAGAGGCAGGAGGGCGACCGCCGCTAAGCCGACAAGGACCGCGCCGAGGAGGACGGGCTGCCGCCGCACGATCAGATCCTCCGCAGGCGCGCGGCGCCGAAGAGCCCTTGCGGCCTGACCAGCAGCACCAGCACCATGATGGCATAAGGCACCAGCACCTCGAACTCGGGGTAGGTGTAGATCGCGAAGGCGCGGGCGAGCCCGATCATCAGCGCCGCGACCGCCGCCCCCTCGATCTGGCCGAGGCCGGCGGTCGCCGCGACCGCGAAGGAGAGCACGATCATCTCCGTGCCGATGCCCGGCAGGAGCGAGGTCGTCGGAGAGGCGAGCGCGCCGCCGAGCGCCGCGAGGATCGCCCCGAGAATGAAGGTCCGCAGGAACACGCGGTTCGGGTCGATGCCGATGGCGGTCGCGGCCTCGCGGTCTTCCGTGACGGCGAGGATGACGGCGCCGCCCAGCGTGTGCCGGAGGAAATAGCGTAAGGCCACGAGCGTCGCGGCCGCGACGCCGGGAAGGAGGAGGGTCTGGTAGGAGGTGTAGCCGACGCCGAGGACCGAGATGTTCGGCAGGAGCTGCAGCGGCGCGGCGGCGAAGATCGGCTGCACGCCCCAGATCACCCGCTGGAGGTTGTCGAGGATCATGAACACCGCGAAGGTGATCAGGAGCTGGAGCGCCTCGTCCTGCCCGTAGACGAGGCGCAGCAGGAAGCGCTCGAGGAGCCCGCCCATTACCGACCCGATGCCGACCGCGGCGACGAGGAGACCGGGGTAGGTGAGCCACGGCGAGATCGGCGCGACGGCGATCCCGATGGTCGCGGCCGCATAGGCGCCGTAGGCGTAGAGGCTGCCGTGCGCGACGTTGACGATCCGCATCACGCCGAAGATCAGGCTCAGGCCCACGGAGACGAGGAACACGAGCGCGGCGTAGGAGATCCCGTCAAGGGCCGCGAGGACGACGATGCTGAAGTTCATGGGGACGACTGCGGGCGGGGAGGGCGGGCGGCGCGGACGCCGCCCGCTTCGAGATATGCCTGACGAGGTTGAGCGCTTACCCGCCGTGCTTGAAGACCGGGAAGTCTGCCTTGATGAACTCGGGCGTGAGGGTCTTCAGCCAGTCGCCGGTCTTCTGGCCGGGCGGATTGATGATCTTGGCTCCGTCGAAGATCATCATGTCGTCGAGCACCATGAAGTCGTAGCCCTCGGCCTTCTTCGTCGTGCCGACGAGCTGCGCCTCGATGCCCTGGTTGTCCTCGGCCCGCAGCGTGACCGGCCGGCCCCAGGCCTGGAAGGTGAGGCCCTGCATGGCGTCGATCACCTGCTCGCGGGTCGGCCACTTGCCGCCGGCGGCCTTGCCGGCCTTGTCGTAGGCCGCCTGCAGGGCCGCGAAGGCCTGCGCCATGTGGTAGACCGGGTAGATCGGCCAAGCGCCGGTCTTCGCCTTGAAAGCCTCGTTGAAGGCCTTGAACTCGGGCTTGCCCTTCATCTCCGGGTGCAGGAACCAGTGGTCGCCGCGGGCGCCGACGATCAGGCCCTCGGGCACGTCGCGGCCGAGCCGCTGCAGCGAGGTCTCGCCGATGCCCAGCACGAATGTCGACTGACGAAGCAGCCCGCGCTGTCCCGCCTGGCGCACGAAGGTGTCGAGGTCGCCGCCCCACGACGTCGTCAGCACCACGTCGGGGCGTAGCGCCAGGAGCCGCGAGACCTCCGTCGAGTAGTCGGGGGCGCCGAACTTCGGGAAGAACTCGCCGACGACCTGCACGTCTGGCTTGAGCTGCTTCAAGGCGGTCGAGAAGATCTCCCAGCTCTCGCGGCCCCAGGCGTAGTCCTGGTTCACGACCGCGATGGTCTTGAAGTCGGGCTTCTTCTTGAGAAGGTAGATCAGGACCGCCATCATCTCCTGGGTGGCGTTCGCCTGGGTGCGGAAGTTGTAGCGGTATTTCTTGGCCTCGAGGATCGAGGAGGCGCCGCAGTCCCACATGAGGTTCATGACCTTGAGGTCCTCGGCGAGCGGCACGAGCTGATTGCAGCTCCCCGACGAGATCGAGGCCAGCGTCACGTCGACCTTCTCGTCCTGCACAACGCGGCGGTAGTTCGAGACCAGCGCCTCGCCGCCCGCGCCCTCGTCGATGAAGCTGAGCTTGACGGGCACGCCGAGGATGCCGCCCTTCTTGTTGATGTCCTCGGCGATCATCTCGGCGGCGTTCTTGCCCGGCACGCCGAACACCGAGGCCGGACCGGACAGGAAGGTCGTGATCGCGATCTTCAGCTCGGCGGGCTTGTCCTGCGCCAGTGCGGGGGAGGCGGCCGCCATGGCCGCCGCCGCGAGAAGCCCCATGACCGTCCTTCGTGCGAATCTCATCTGGCGTCCTCCCTCAAAGCCCGCGCTTTCGCGCGTCGCCGTTATTGCGATGCCGACGCCTCATCGGCGGCTGGCACCTTCGCCGATCATGCGCCAGGACGGAGCAGGTTGAACAGTGCCTTCGTGTGCGCCTCACGGCGTGAGCACGGCGCGGCCGACGAGTCTGCCCTCGCGCAGGTCGTCGAGGGCGGCGCTCGCCTCCTCGAGCGGGCGCGGGGTGATGGGAATCGCCGGAACCGCGCCGGTGCGCGCGAGCTCCACGAGCTCCCGCAGCTCCTCGAGGTTGCCGACGTAGCTGCCCTGGATCGTCGCCGCCTTGATCGGGATGAGGGGCAGCGCCCAGGGCGCGCCGCCGCCGAACAGGCCGACGATCACGAGCTTGCCGCCCTTGGGCAGGACGTCGAAGCCGAGCGCGGCGGTCTCCGGGCTGCCAACGAGGTCGATCACGCCGCGCACCGGCCCTCCGGCCGCGCGCATGATCTCTGCGAGCGCCTGCGGATCGCGGCCGTCCACGGCGGCGAGCGCGCCGCAGTCGAGGGCGGCGCGGCGCTTCCTCTCGTCGATGTCGACCACGACGGCGCCCTTGCCGCCGAGCGCCTTCAGGATCGACAGGCACATGAGCCCGAGGCCGCCGGCGCCGATGATCAGGATCGGCTCCGCCGGGAACACATCCGACAGCTTCCGCAAGGCGCCGTAGGTCGTGATCCCGGAGCAGGCTAAAGGAGCAGCAGCCACCGGATCGAGGCCGTCGAGGTCGATGAGGTACTTGGCGTCGGGCACGGTGATGTGGTCCGCGTAGCCGCCGTCGCAATAGACCCCGAGAAACCGCGGCTTGGCGCAGAGGTTCTCGTCGCCGCGCAGGCAGATCGGGCAGCTCCGGCATCCGATCCAAGGATAGACGAGGCGGACGTCGCCCGGGCGCACCCCGCGGGCCTCGGGCCCGGCCGCGACGACCTCGCCGACCGTCTCGTGGCCAAGGGTCAGGGGCACCTGGATGCCGCGGTCCTTCAGCGACATCCGGCGGCCGAAGCCGAGGTCGTAACCGCCTTCCCAGATGTGCAGGTCGCTGTGGCAGACCCCGGCCGCCCTGACGCGGAGCAGGACCTGCGTCCCTTCCGGCTCGGGCGTGCGGGCCTCGACCGCCTCGAGCGGCGCGCCGAAGTCGACCATCCGATAGCTTCTCATGCGCTTCCCTTTCCCGGCGTGCCCGTCGGCCGTCGCCCGAGTTTCCCCGGCGCTGCGGTTTAGGCAAGGCCGTGGCCGCGGGTCGTTCCGCGGCGGTCCGGCCGCCGCGACTGCCGGTTGACCGGTCGTCGGGGAATGAGCATCGTGGGGAACGCTTGGTTGGAGCCGAGTCAATGGGCCGGATCATCGCTGGCGTACTATGCCTGTTCGGGCTG
>DASVPW010000214.1:0-45348 GCA_036389455.1 Beijerinckiaceae bacterium | reverse complement strand
GCGGGCGCGCCAGCTCCTCGCCGAGGCCGGCTACCCGAACGGCTTCAAGGTCACCCTCAACTTCACCAACGACCGCCTGCCCGGCGACCGCGCCGTCGGCACCTCGCTCGCCCAGATGATGGCCCGCATCGGCCTCGACGTCGCGGCGAACGGGCAGCCGGCGGCGGTGCTGTTCCCGGCCCGCACCCGGGGCGACTATTCCATGGTGATGTCCGGCTGGGGCACGATCACGGGCGAGGCGCACTACACCCTGTCGTCGCTCGGGCACTCGAACGACCCAGCCCGCAAGATGGGCGCCTTCAACTGGCGCGGCTACAAGAACGCCGAGCTCGACAAGCTCCTCCAGGACGCCGCCATCGAGCTCGACGAGGGCAAGCGCCGCATGCTCCTCGAGGAGGCCGGCGCCCTGTTCATGAAGGAGCGCGTGTCGCTGCCCTTGGTCGCCATCTCGTCCGCCTGGGCGCTCCAGAAGGACAAGGTCGACATCCCGAAGCCCCGCTCGGACGAGGACACCCTCGCGCACGACATCGTGCCGGCGAAGAAGTGAGGCACCGAGCCTTCCGCTGAGGAGCTGCTGACGCGTCATCGGCCGGATAGACCGTCCGGCGCTCGCCCGCCGGACGAAGCGCACGCCGGCGCGGCGTCAGACCAGGGTTGCGAGGAGTTCCCGCCCGCTCTTGAGGTCCGAAAGCTCGGCCTCCTCCGGGAACGAGCCGCAGATCGCCTCGAGCGCCTGGCGTGCGCGGGCCGTGTCGCCGCGCTCGGCCAGGATGCGGGCGAGGCTGGTCGCCGCCCGAAGCTCCCACAGCTTGGCGCCCTGCTCCTGCGCGAGGAGGACGGCCGACTGGAGCAGCGCGAGCTGCTCGTCCTCGGAACCTGCGAATCCCGCCGTGATCCGCAGGAGCTCGGGCTCGTACCACCTCTCGCCCGTGAGCCCCATGAGCTCGGTCGCGCGGTTCAGGAGCTGATGCGCGCCGCCCTCGTCGCCGTGCGCGGCCTTCACCTCCGCGACACGGGCCATGAAGAACGGCAGCATGACGCGATGATGCGCGCCGTCGAGCTCGTCGAGGCTCGCCTGCATGGCTTCCATGAGGGCGGGATCCGGACGCGTGCGCAGCGCGGCCCAGCCGTGATAGATCGCGCCTTCCAGCCGGCCCAGGAACGTCTCGAACTCCGCATTGACGGCGAGCAGCCGGGAGGAGTGCCGGGCGGCGTCCTCGACGTCGTCCTCGATCATGGCCCTGACGCAGGCCCGCCGCAGCCCGAGGACGAGGCTGACCGGGTGCTTCAGGCTCTCGGCGTGCCGAAGCCCCTCTTGCGTCTTCGCTGCGCCGGCTCCGGCACGGCCGAGCACCGTGAGGCAGATTCCCAGGGCCGTGCACGTCGATACCTTCACGTCGCGGATCGTGAGCGCGGACTGGCGGCCGTCCCGCTCCGCCTCGTAGGTCGACAGCAGGAGCTCCATCTTCTCGCGGGCGGCTTCGAACCGTCCGAGCAGGAGGTGCGCCAGGCCCGCGGACCGGCGCGCGATCAGGACGGCCTGAGGGTCCCTGGTGCTCTCGCCGAGCTCGAGCAGCTCGGTCGCGTATCCCAGGACCTTCTCGGGCTCCGAGAGGGTGAAGTGGTGGTTGACCAAGCTGTCGTAGACCTGGATCAGCTGCTTCGGCTCTCCGAGGGCGAGGCAAAGCTCCCTGGCGCGTTCGGCCGCGACGCGAACCTCGGCGCTCCCCGAGCCCTTGTGGTCGATCAGCGCCCCGGCGAGCGCCACCTGCAGCGACAGCTCGCGGCGCTTCTTCTGGGAGGAGTCCGGAAGGGTGCCGAGCTGCTCCAGCCCTTTGCGCAAGTGGCTGACGATCTCGGCGAGGGCGGAGCGGCCGGCGCCCCGCTCCGCCGCCTTCAGGTAGTAGTCGATCGCCCGGTCGGCCGCGCCCGCCTGGGCGAAGTGCCACGCGAGGAGGTCGGGCTGCGTCAGGACGGGACCGGTCGGGTCCTTCTCCAGGATCTCGGCGAGGCGCAGATGGATCGACCGGCGGCGCTCCCGGAGCAGCGAGCCGTAGGCGGCATCCTGCACGAGGGCGTGCTTGAAGGTGTACGTGGCGTGGGGCGGCTCCCCGTGGACCGAGGCGAGCCCTGTCCTGACCAGCGCGCCGAGGCCTTCCTCGACCTGGCTCCGCGGCAGGTCCGAGAGGGTCTCGACTAGCTCGAACGAGAAGTCCCGCCCGATCACGGCGCCGACCTGCGCCGTCTCCTTGCCGGGGCCGAGCCGGTCGAGCCGAGCCATCAGGGAGGCGTTGAGGGAGGGTGGGACCATCTCGGGCGAAAGAGCGTCGAAACTCGTATCCAGAATCGCTTGCGTCAATTCCTCGATAAATAGCGGTACTCCGTCGGCCTTGGCAATGATCCGCTCGATGATGTCATCGCGGAGGATCCGATTGACGGCCAATGATCTGACGAGAGCCGTCGCTTCCCTTCGGCCAAGGCCGTTCAGCAACTGCACGCTGACATGCGGGCGGGAGACCCAGGGCGGCTGCTCCCGCCGGGTCGTGACGATCAGGAGCTCGGGGAGCTGCTCGGCGGCGGCGGCGAGCTGATCGAGCAGGTCGAGGGTGGTCGGATCGGCCCAGTGGATGTCCTCGAAAACGGCGAGCAGCGGCCCCTTCCGCGACAGCATCGAGAACTGGCGCAGGATCGCGGCGAGCGTGACCTCCCTCCTGCGCTGCGGAGTGAGGCTCCTGGTCACGTCGTCGGATTTGGACGGCAGCGAGAGCAGCTCCGCGAACACCGCGAGGTCGAGATCGGTCGTGCCCGCCGCGAGGGCTCCCCTCAGCTTCTCGCGCTTGACCTCGGGGTGGTCGCCGCGCTGGAAATCGGCCCTGCGCTCCATGTGGCGGATGATCGGCTGGAGCGGCGCGTCCTGGTGCTGCGGCGAGCACACGAACCGCAGGCAGGCGTGCGCGACCGAGCGCACGTCGCTCTCGAAGGCGGTCACGAGGCGCGACTTGCCCATGCCGGGCTCGCCGGCGAGCAGCACGACCCGCCCCTCGCCCCTCCTCGCCTGCTCCCACCGGCGCAGCAGGAGGTCGGTCTCCTCGCTCCGCCCGACGAGGGCCGCCTCCCCCGACCGAAGCGCCTCGAAGCGGCTGTCGATGACGCTTTCGCCGAGCACGGCCCAGGCCCGCACAGGCACCGGCAGGCCCTTGAGGCCGACCTCGCCGAGGTCGCTGTACTCGAACAGCCGCCCGACGAGCCGCTTCGTGTCGTCCGAGACGACCACCATCCCGGGCTGCGCGAGCGTCTGCAGGCGGGCGGCGAGGTTCGGCGTGTCGCCGACCACGGACGCCTCGAGGGACGCGCCCGAGCCGATGAGGTCGCCCACAACGACGATGCCGGTCGCGATCCCGACCCGCGCCCGCAGGGTCCCCGAGGGCCCCGCCATCGTCTCGAGGCGGGAGACGACGTCGACGATCCTCAGGCCGGCGCGGACGGCGCGCTCGGCGTCGTCCTCTTCGGCCCGGGGGTAGCCGAAGTAGACGAGCACCCCGTCGCCCAGGTACCGGCCGACGAAGCCCTGGTGCGTCGCGACGACGCCGTTCACGGCGTCGTAGTAGCTTGCGATGACGCTGCGGAGATCCTCCGGGTCGAGACGGGCGCCAAGCGCGGTCGACCCGACGAGATCGGCGAAGACGATGGTGAGCTGCCGGCGCTCGGGACCCGTCGCGGCCGCACGATGGGGCGCCTCCGCGGGCGCAGGCGCGGCCGCGGGAGCAAAGCCCGCGCTCGTCGCCCGATCGCCGGCGGACACATGCGGAGCGCCGCAGTCGCCGCAGAATTTCTTTGCGGCAGGGTTCTCGGCGCCGCACGACCGGCACCGCCACGGCAGGCCCGTTCCGCAGTCGCCGCAGAACCGCTTCCCGTCCTCGACGTTCGCGCCACAGCGCGGGCAGATCATCCGAGACCTTTCGAAGATGCCGCGCCGGCCGGCGCTCGTGCCCGCACACGAAACCACAGGAGCCCATCAGCGGGCAATGGCGTTCGGCCTCGCCGGGTCGATGCCCAGCGCCGTGGAGCGGCCTTACATGCAAGAATGCTGCATTTTCTGCACGAACTTGCTTGCCGCGCCATAAACTTCAGCTACGCTTGTGCGGCCGGCACGTGCGTCACGGTCGTGCGGTTAGTGGAGACTTGTCCAATGTTCAGTCCCGACGGAGCCAAAGACATCGTCCGCAAAACCACGTCGGACCCCAAGAAGCTGAAGGCGATTGCCGAAGCTCTCGGCGTCGACGACCCGGGGGGCATCAAGTCGGCGAAAGTCGAGCTGACCCGCGGCGGCGGCGGCAGCAAGTCCTCGTCGAAGACCTCCGGGAAGACCTCAGGCAAGGGGCGCTGAGCTCCAGGTCGGCGCGCGGCGAGGATGCTCGACGTCGGCTTCAAGCTGACGTCGGCCCTTCGCCGCATCGGACCCGTCGGCGCTCCCACCTACATCGACGCGTCCGGGCGCGAGGGCGACGTCTGCGCCTTCCGATTGGCGCACGACGGCGCTCCGTTCGTGGTCGAGGCGGTCTCGTGCCGCTCGATGATCGTGGCGCCCGGGGACGTGTTCCTCGCGACCCCGGGCTGGCGCGAATCCACCCGTTGGGTCGTCGGAGAGATCCCGGACGGCGGACTGGTCCCGGGACGGCCCTACTGGGTGCTGGCCCCGAGCGGGGTCGTGGGCGACCTCGTGAGCAGCTCGCCCCTGGATAAGAACCACCTCGCGCAGGTCGCCTTCCTCGGCGTCGTGACGGGGGCCGACGGCGGCATCCTCAACATCGGGCAGTTCGCGCTGGCCGCCGAGGAGGCCGCGCCGGATCGGGGAGCGCCGGTCTTCGCGATCCTCGGCACCTCGGCCGAGGTCGGGAAGACGACCGCCGGCACGACGATCCTGCGGTCCCTGAGGCAGAAGGGCCGTCGCGCCGTCGTGGTCCTCAAGGCGACCGGCACGTCCTCCCTCGGGGAGCTCGCGGCCTACCGCGACTTCGGAGCCCTGGAAGCCTACGACTGCGTCGATTTCGGCCTGCCCACCACCTATCCGTCGGGCCGGACGGACATCGCGGCCACCTTCGACCGGGCGCTCGACTGGTGCCTCTCCCGGGAAGCGGACGCTGTCATCGTCGAGTGCGGCGGCGACATCCTCGGGGCGAACGTGCCGGTGTTCCTGGAGCGGCTGAAGCGGCGTCGTCCGGCGCCGACCGTCGTCCTGGCCGCGGCCGACGCGCTCGGCGCGCTCGGCGCCACGCGGATGCTCGCCGATGCCGGCCTCGCCGTCAGGCTGGTCACCGGGCCGTGCACGGACACGCCGGTCCTGCAGCGGCGGACGCAGGAGCTGTGCGGCGCTCCCGCCATGAACATGACCCGGGGCGGCGCCGAGGACGCCCTCGGGTGAGCACGGCGGTTCAAGGGCGCGCGCGGATGCGGGCGCGGACGGCCCAGAAGTAGTCCAGGAGCAGGATCTCGACCTCGTCGCAGGTCCCCGCGAGGCTCTCGCGCAGCTGCCTCGGACCGGGATAGTTCTTGACGACCTCGTACTCGGCGGTGCCCACCCGGCGCATCTCGTAACGGTTGCCCGCGCGGTCGCGCCGGCAGCAGGGCGGCCCCCAGCCGCGCCGGAAGCGCTGGTCGAGCATCAGGAGGGTGGCGCCCGGCCGAAGCCGCGCCGCGAACCCGGACAGGAACGCCTGCCGCCTCTCCTTCTCGACATGGGACCACCACAGGTGGGCCATGCCGACCTCGAACGCCGCGCCGAAGTCGGGCAGCGCGTAGGCGTCGGCCTCGACGAGCCTCACGTTGGAGCCCATCCGCCGCCGCGCCGCGACGGCGAGCGTCTCGGGATTGCGGTCGGTCGCCGTGATCGCGCGCGCGGACGGCGCCGCGACCTCGGTCCAGTAGCCCGTGCCGGCCGCGACCTCGAGGACGCTCGCTCCGGCGACATGAGGCAGAAGCCAGCGGCGCAGGGCCGCGAGGTCGTCCTGGTAGGCCGGGACGGCGTACAGGAGGTCGTACTCCGGCGCCCGCTCCCGGTAGTAGGCCTGCATCCCGGCCGCGGCCGCGCCGGACCGGGAACGGCGGCCCGGAGAGGCCGCCATGGGCCTGTCTGCGTCGGCGCGCGGCATTGAACTCACGAGAACGACCCGAACGACGGTCGGAACGTTAGGACGGAAGCCGATCCGCCGCCAGCTCCCGGATCGCGCGAGGGAACGCGGTTCCCGGCGCTAATCCGCCGGAGCTCATCGCATCGAGACGAGCTCTGTCCGGACCGGTTCCGTCCTGCGGGCCTGGAGGGTCCGCGTGCGCAGCCTGCTCTCGGCCGACGGCTGCCAGCCCTGCGGGGCCGACGTGGCGCTCGGCGCGCCCGTGAACAGGCCGATCAGGATGACGAGCCACAGCGCGGTCGCGCAGGTCGCGCATGCCTTGGATGAGGAGTCCATCTTGCAACTCCGTTGTTGCGGTTGCGGCGTGGACCGCAGGAGCGCGGTCCAGTCGGCGGGCGCTGCTCTGCGACGAGCAGGGCTTGGTCAGTGCGGATCGGCCGGCTCCGCCAAAGGCAGGTCCTTCGCGGCCCGCGTGAGATCCCAGGTCGAGACGGACGCGAGGGACGGCTCCGGTCCGGCCTGCTTCGGCCAGGGCAGCGGAGAGAAGGAGGCCGTCAAGGCCGCAAGGGTGACGACGGCGGCGGAGATCAGAAGCTTACGCATTCGACCCTCCATCAGGTTGGACGCGGGAGACGCTTCGATCAGCCGGGGCGATCTCCTCGGCTGCGTGCTCGGAAGCCCAAGGCGGCCCATGCTCGATGGCCGGCTTGCGGTTTGCTCGACGGCGCCCCGATGCCCCCAAGTCGCGGCGGCGGAAGAGCGTCGTTCGATCCATTTCGATCCATACCGCGCCGCCGCCGCAAGGATTGTGAGGCGGTTCACACAAGGCGAAAAATCCGACCGGGCCGGGCCGCGAAGGTCATGGGGTGCGCAAAGCCAGCTATTTTTCGCAGCGGGCGCTTCGAGAGTGAACGGATTCACACCGCGGATTCCCGAGGCGCACTATCGTCACGACTCATCGCGAAACGCCGGAGGTGATCATGCATCGCGAACGGGTCCTGATCGACGCACAGCACCAGCTCGTTTCGGGAACGTGTCTCGCGGATCTGCTGCGCACCCGAGCGAACCTGCACGCAGCGCTCCCCGACTGCCGTCTCATCACCCTTCTGGACGACAAGATCGCCCACTTGCGCGCATCCGCGGCGCGCCGGGGGGAACCGGCGCGGCGGCGCGAGCTGGCGTTCCCGAGCCTGTGAGCAGGCGGGGGCGGCCGCTCGATCGCTACGCCGGAACGCCGCTGACGAGGTCGCCGAGAGCGTCGCGGTCCTTGATGATGACGGCGCCCTTCCGCAGGGCGACCCATCCCAGGCCTTCCCATTCGCGCAAGTACTTGTTCGTGCTTTCCCGCGAGAGCCCGATCATGCGGCCGAGTTCCTTCTGCGTGATCGCGACGCCGCCCTTCTCGGCCGGGGCGGCGCTCTGCATGTCGAGGAGCCGCAGCAGCGCCTTGGCGAGCCGTTTCTGAGGCTCGGCGAAGGACGTGTCTTCGACCTGCTCGCTCGTCTTCCTCAGCCGCGCCGTCACGAGGGCGAGAAGACGGATGCCGAGCCCCGGCTCATGCTCGAGGACGTTGATGAAATCGCGCCGGTCGAGCGAGAGAAGCTGGGTCTCCTTGAGGGTGACGGCGTCGGCCGTGCGCGGCCCCCCGTCCAGAAGGGCAAGCTCCCCGAAGATCTCGTTGACCCCGATCAGGTTGAGAACGACCTTCTTGCCCTCCTCCGACGGGACGCTGATCTCCACGAGGCCGGAGATGACGGCGAAGAGGCCCAGCCCTTCGTCGCCCTTCTGGAAGATCTGCTTCCCGGGCGGATGGGTGCTGAGCCGGGCATGGCTGCAGAGCCGCTCGATCGTCGCATCCGGCATCCCGCTGAAGAACTCATGCCGGGCCAGGACGGACGATTTCAGGATCGCTTGGCTGTCTGCCCGTTCCGCCACGTTCCCAAACCTTTCGGCCAGCGGGTCCGGACGACAGCGGGGCGTCCGGCTCGGACTAACACTAGGACGCTTTCCGGATCGGCTCCACTCCGCACCACTCGGCAACGAACAGCGCCATCGCGGTCGTGATGCGCTGCACGGAGGCGAGGCTGACGCGCTCGTCGAAGCCGTGGATGTTCTGGGAGATCGGGCCGTAGCACAGGGCCGGCACCCGGTCGTAGAGGGCGTGGACCCGGGTGTCGAGGTAGGCCGCCGACATGAAGCTCTCGAGCGCGCGGCCGGTCACAGCCTCGTGCGCCGCGGCGAGCGCGCGCTCGGCGTCGGAGCCGGGCTCCAGCACGTAGCCCTCGGCGAAGAAGCCGTTGAAGGTCACCTTCGGCGGGTTGTTGGCGAAGAAGCGGTCCTCGCGGGCAAAGGCCGCGACCGCCTGCTCGATCTCCCGCGCCGCGTCGCGGGCGTGCACGCCCGGATAGATCGCGATGCGGCAGTCGAGGCGGCACCAGGCCGGCACCGAGGAGGCCCAGTCGCCGCCCTCGATCTTGCCGATGTTGAGGTTGATCGGGTGCGGATCGTCCGCGAAGTGCTCGTGGCCGGCCTTGCGCGCGTTCCAGTCCGCCTCGAGCCGGCGCAGGCTGCCTACGACCCGGTAGGCGGCATCGATGGCGTTGGCGCCCGTCCCCATCGTTCGTACGTGCACCGGATGGCCGCGTACCTCGACCTGGAACCACAGGACGCCGGCGTTCGCCCGCACGAGCTTCTCCTCCTCGGGCTCAGGGATCAGCACCGCGTCGGCGCGGTAGCCGCGCAGGTGCGTCATGAGGGCGCCGTTGCCGGTCGATTCCTCCTCGACGACCGACTGCACGTAGACGGTCGCGGCGGGCTGAAGGCCGATGCGGGCGAGCGCATCGAGGGCGAAGAGGTTCGCGGCATGTCCCGCCTTCATGTCGGCTGAGCCGCGCCCGTGCATCCAGTCGCCGTCGATCACGGGATCGAAGGGCGGTCGGCTCCACATGTCCTCGGGGCCGGTCGGGACCACGTCGACGTGGGCCTGCAGGATGAGGGAGCGCCCCGTCTCCTGCGCCGGGCGGTGGATGCCGACGACGATCGGAGCGTCCGAGTGCCGGGCCGAGAACTTCGAGCCGCCCGGATGGCGCTCGATCGCGGTCCGGTCCATCGCGAAGCGGTCCATGGCGTAGCCGCGCTCGCGCAGGGACCGGAACACGAAGTCCTGGATCGCGTGCTCCTCGCCCCGAAGCGAGCGGAACCGGACGAGTTCCTGCGTGAACGCGATCTGCTCGATGAAGCCGGCCTCGACGGAGGCGGCGATCCGGTCGCGCAGGGAAGGGTCGAGGGACAGGGGAGGGGACATGCGGGCAGGAATATTCATTTTCATGGGCCGGCGATAGGGTAGGATCGTGCCGAGCACGCCGAGCCTGGGTCCGAGAAGCTTGCCTGAGGTCGCCTTCAAGACCACGCCGGACGGGCGGTTCGGCTTCGCCGAAGCCCTGCCTTCGGCGAGGGCGGGGCCGGCGGACGCGCCCGCGATCGTGTTCCTGCACGGCATCGGCGGCGCCGCGCGGGGCTGGACGGGCCAGCTCCGGCATTTTGGACGGGACCGGCGCGCGCTCGCCTGGGACATGCCGGGCTACGGCGGCTCGGCACCGCTGCCCGAGGTCTCGATCCGGACGCTTGCCGCGGCGCTCCGCGATTTCCTCGACGCGGTCGGCGCCGGGCGCCCGGTGCTCGTCGGCCATTCGATCGGCGGCATGGTCGTGCAGCAACTCCTGGCCGAACGTCCGGACGGCGCCCGCGCCGTGGTGCTCGCCCAGACGAGCCCCGCCTTCGGGCGCCCTGACGGGGATTGGCAGCGCGACTTCATCGCGGCCCGGCTCGGCCCCCTCGACCGCGGCGAGACGATGCGCGGCCTCGCGCCCCGGCTTGTCGCCGAGCTCGTCGGGGACGCCCCCGACCCGGAGGGCCTCGCGCTCGCCCGCGCCTGCATGGCGGCGGTGCCGGAGGCGAGCTACCGGGCCATGATGATGGCCCTCATGGGCTTCGACCTGCGCTCGGCGCTCCCGCGCCTTGCCGTGCCGGCGCTCGTGCTGGCGGGCTCGCGGGACACGAACGCCCCTGCCCCTATGATGGCGCGGATGGCCGAGAAGATCCCGGGCGGCACTTACGTCTGCCTCGACGGCGCAGGCCACCTCGCCCCTCTCGAGCGGCCCAGAGAATTCAACGACGCCATCGACGCGTTCCTGTCCGAGCGGGTCCGCGCCGAGGAAAGGATGGCGTCATGACGGCCCATGCCGCCGTCCCCGAGCCCGGCCTCGACGGGATCGCGCTCGATCCGCCCCTGTTCGATCCGCAGGCCTACCGGCTCACGGACGACGAGGCGGCGCTCGCCGCCAAGGCCCGTGCCATGGGTCAAGCGATTTTTTCGCGGCGCGCCGCCGCCTACGACAGGGATGCCGCCTTCCCGACCGAGAATTACCGCGACCTGCACAAGGCCGGTTTCTTAGGGATTTGCATCCCGAGGGAGCACGGCGGGCTCGGAGCCGGCTACCGGGCCTATTCCGTCTGCGCCGCCGAGATCGGGCGCTACTGCGGCGCGACCGCGCTCACCTGGAACATGCACGTCTGCTCGACCCTGTGGTCCGGCGCCCTCGCCGACGACCTCGACATGGATGCCGGGACCCGAGCCGCGCACGAGCGCCGCCGTGCCGTCCACTACCGCCGCATCGTCGAGGATGGAGCGATCTACGCGCAGCCGTTCTCCGAAGGTGGCGCGGCGGCGGCCGGCGGGGCGGCGTTCGAGACGAAGGCAGAGCCGGTCGCGGGCGGCTGGATCGTCAACGGCAAGAAGATCTTCGCTTCCCTCGCCGGCCACGCCGACTACTACGGCGTGCTCGCCACCGAACGGAGCGGAGACGGACCTCCGTCGCGCCGCAACACGCTCTACCTCGCGATCCCGTCCCGGGCCGAAGGCGTGTCGGTCGTCGGCGCCTGGGATCCGCTGGGCATGCGCGGAACCGTCTCGCGCACGCTTCTCTTCAAGGACGTCTTCGTCGCGGAGGACGAAGCCCTCATGCCGCGCGGCGTCTACTTCCAGGCCGCGACCCGCTGGCCGCACATGTTCCTGACCCTGTCGCCCGCCTACATGGGTCTCGCTCAAGGCGCCTACGACTTCACCGTCAGATACCTGCGGGGAGAGGCGCCCGGCACGCCGCCGGTGAAGCGGCGCATGTACCCGACGAAGCAGATCGCCGTCGCCGAGATGCGGATCAAGCTGGAGCAGGCGAAGGCCCTGTGGTTCCAGGCCGTCACCGAGGCGCGGGCGAACCCGACTAAGGAGCAGGTGCTGCGCGCCTACACGGCCCAATATTCCACCATGGAGACCGCGAACGACATCGCACGCCTCGCGATCCGCACCTGCGGCGGCCAGTCGATGCTGAAGTCCCTGCCCCTCGAGCGGATCTACCGCGACAGCCGCTGCGGCTCCCTCATGCTGCCCTGGACCGCGGAGCTGTGCCTCGACCGCATCGGCCGCGAAGCGCTCTACGAGGCAGGGGAGACGGACGAGTGAGCGAGGGGCAGGCGTGAACCTCTGCGACCTCGTCCTTCGTAACGCCGCCTTCACGCCGGACAAGCCGGCCCTTCGCTTCGAAGGCCGGAGCCTCGACTACGCTGCATTGGCTAGGCGGATCGAGGCGGCCGCGCGGGCGCTTCGTGCGGAGCTCGGCGTCGGGCCCGGCGACCGGGTCGCGGTCCTTTCGACGAACCATCCGGACTGCCTCGTCCTGCTCTACGCCTGCGCCCGGCTCGGCGCCATGCTGGTTCCGCTCAACTGGCGCCTCGCCGTGCCGGAGCAGCTCTTCATCCTGGCGGACGTCGGGGCCGCGCTCCTCGTCGTCGAAGAGGCCTTCGCGGCGGTGATCGAGCCTCTTTCCGAAGCCTGCCCGAAGACGCGGGTGGTCGGCTTGGACTTCGAGCCGCCGGGCGGGTCGTCCTTCGACGCGCTCCTCGCCACCGGCACGGGGGAGAGCCGCACCCCCGACGCGGATCTCTCCTCGCCCCTCCTCGTCGTCTACACCTCCGGCACCACCGGGCGGCCGAAGGGCGCCGTGCTGCGCCAGGAGGCTCTCTTTTGGAACGGGGTCATGAGCCAGCACATGCATGGGCTGACCTCCGACGATCATGTGCTCACCGTGCTGCCGCTGTTCCACGTCGGGGGGCTCAACATCCAGACGACCCCGGCGCTCCACCACGGCGCGACCGTCACCCTCCATCGCCGGTTCGCGCCCGAGGAGACCCTCGCCGCGATCGCGCGGGACCGCCCGACGCTGACGGTCCTCGTGCCCGCGACCATGCAGGCCGCGATCGAGCACCGGGCCTTCGCCGAGACCGATCTTTCCAGCCTGCGCGCGCTGACGACCGGATCGACGGCCGTGCCCAAGCCTCTCATCGACGCCTTCGAGGGCCGCGGCGTCCCGGTGCTCCAGGTCTACGGCTCGACCGAGACCTGCCCGATCGCGATCTACACCCGCCTGTCCGGAGACCGCTTCCGCCCTGGCTCGACCGGGCTTCCCGGCCTTGCCTGCGAGGCGAAGGTCGTCGACGTCGCCGGCGCCGAGGCGCCGCCGGGGGTCCCCGGCGAAATCCTGGTGCGCGGCCCGAACGTCTTCTCCGGGTATTGGGGCGACGTGGCCGCGACTGCCGAGTCCCTGCATGACGGCTGGTTCCGCTCGGGCGACATCGGCACCCGCGACGACGACGGCTATTTCACCGTCCACGACCGCAAGAAGAACCTGATCATCTCAGGGGGAGAGAACGTCTATCCGGCCGAGATCGAGCGGGTGCTGCTGGCGCACCCCGACGTCGCCGAGGCGGCAGTGGTCGGGCGTCCGGATCCCAAATGGCAGGAGGTGCCGGTCGTCTACGTGGTCTTGCGGCCGGGCGCCGAACTCGACGCCGAGGCGCTGAAGGCGCACGTCGCGCGGGAGCTCGCGCGCTTCAAGGTCCCCCGCGCGGTGGCGTTCGTGGACAGCCTGCCCCGCAGCGCGCTCGGCAAGGTCCAGCATTTTCGCCTGCGCGAGGGCGAAGCGGCTCTCGCCCATTCCGGCCAGGGTGGCTGCTGCACCGCCACAGTCCTTAACAAATCTGAAATGCCTCAGAATTGATGCCCAAAATCCTGTTCTTTGCTTGGTAAAAGCACAACGCGCGCGAAACGCGGGCATTTTCACAATGTTTCATGATGAAGCCTCATGGCTCCCATGTGCCGGATGGGGTTGTTGCAGTGCAACATGAGGCCAATATCCAGCCCAACGATAAGAACAAGAATCATCGTCGGAAACGCTTCGGGACGGCCACTCCAATGTGAGGAAGGTCACCATGGCGTTTGCAGCCCACTTCTCCCCCAGCTCCTATATTCCCGGCGCTTCCGCCGATGTAAAGCATCCCCGCCCAAATCTCCTCGTACGCCTGCTGCACGCGGTCGTCGCCTCCCGGCGCGCCCGCGCCGAGGCCGAGGTCGCCCGCTTCATCGAAGAGAGAGGCGGGCGCGTCACGGACGATCTCGAACGCGAGATCTCCCGGCGCTTCGGAGGGCCGGTGCAATGAGGCCCGCGATGCTCTCTGCCCTCGCCCCGCTCGCAGGGGCGGATGCCCGGCCCGAGCCGCGGGGGGCGCGGCCCGGACTCCTGTGCCGGACGCTCGCCGTCGCCAGGGTCGTCGTCGAGATCTGGAACGAGGCGCAGGAACTCCGTCGCACGCTCAGCCGGCGCTATCCGTTCGCGGATTTCTGAGGCGGACGGCATGCTTCTCGACGTCATCGGCGCGGTCCCGAACTTCGAATCGATCTTCGGGATCGCGGCGCACCACCGGCTCGAGCAGGTCCGCTCCCGCAGCCGCGCCGGCCTCGTGCGCGGCACCGTCTGGGAGCACGAGGAGTACGACCCGAACGGCCGCCTCGTCGCCCGCTACGAATCGTTCCAGGAGACCGACGCCGCCGGCGCAGCCCGCAGCGGCTGGACGAAATACGACGCCGACGGGTGGGTCGTCGACGAGGGGCGGATCGCGTCGGACCGGTGAGGCTATGGGAGGGATCAGCCGCCGAACACCTCCTGCACCACCCCTTCCCGTACCACCGCGACGCCGTCGACCTCGATCGTGGTCCGCATCATCGGCAGGTCGAAATGCCCTGCCGTGTAGCGGCCGGCGAACTCGTTGGCGCCAGTGGAGAACAGGAAATTGCCGGCGAGCGCGCGCAGCTCCGTGCCGTTGGTGTCGCGCCGGTCGTAGAGGGTCAGCGCCTCGTAGCGGGCGTGGCGGTTGAGGCCGAATCCGACGTGGGAGACGGCGTAGGCCTCGCGGTCGCCCCATGATTCCCAGTAGCGGCGCATCATCTCGGCGTCGACGCCCTCGCCCTCGATCCGCGTGACGTAGTCGTTCTCGATCGTGAGACGCACCGGGGACGCGAGATAGCGCTTGAAGGTGAGGTTCACGTCGCCCTGGCTAAGCACGAGCGTGCCGTTCACCGTGCCGGCTTGCGGGAAGCTCACGACGAGGCCGCCCGGCCAGTGGGCGAGGGTGCCGGGACGGTCGGTCCAGCCCCACACGCCGACGGTCGAGGCACCCGCCATGTCGACGGCAAGGTCGGTGCCGGCCGCCGAGGTCACGCGCATGCGCCTCGCCCCGCGCAGCATCCTTTGAGCCGCGCGCACCTCGCGCTCGAGGGCGGGGTCGGGCCGGAAGCGCTCGAGTGCCTCCGGGTGCTCGTTCGAGATCACGAGGATGCGGGCGCCGGCCTTGAGGATCTCCGGCGTCTCCGGCGCGTGCATGAGGCCCTCGACGGTGCAATCGACGACGAAGCCGGCTTGGCCGAGCGCCGCGACGACCGGGGCGAGCCGTCCGATCGCCTCGCTCGCGCCCGTGGAGCGCACCGGCACCGGGTGCGGGTTGCGCGGCGTCGGCAGGACGACGTGGAACGGCCGCGCGCCGAGCCTGAGCAGGGCCAGCTCGGCGAGATGCACGTTGAGCGCCCGCGACTGCGTCTCCGAGAGGATCGCGGCCGTGTCGCCGGCCCGCACGGCGCAAGCCCCAAACACCTCCGCAAAGGCGTCGATCCACTTCCCCTCGATGCGGTCGGCGAGCATGCCCGGATCCTAGAGGCTTGGACCCTACCTCCCGGCCGTGTTACATGAAAAGGAATATTTCTGCTCGCATAGCCGGAGGCGGTCGAATGGCGGAGGCGCCGGCGCAGGCCTCCGGCGGCGGTTTGAGCCCGGACGCATTCCGGCGTGCGCTGGGGCAGTTCCCGACCGGCGTCACCATCGCGACCGTCTTCTGGGGCGACCGTCCCGTCGGCATGACGGCAAACTCGTTCTCGTCGGTGTCGCTCGATCCGCCGCTCGTCCTATGGTGCGTCGCGAAGGCCGCGCCGAGCTATCCGGCGTTCCTCGAAGCGGACGCCTTCGCGATCCACTTCCTCGGCGCGGACCACCACGAGCTGGCGCTGCGCTTCGCCGGCCAAGGCCGGAGCGCCGACAAGTTCGCCGGCCTCGCCTTCGTCCGGGGCGAGAGCGGGGCGCCGATCCTCGACGGCATCGCACCGATCTTCGAATGCCGGATATGGGCGCGCCACGACGGCGGCGACCACACCATCCTGGTCGGCGAGGTCGTGCACTTCATCGCGAAGCCGCACGACCCGCTGCTGTTCCACTCGGGCGAGCTGCGGCGCATCGGCGGCAGGCGGCGCGAGCTGCCGCGCGACAGCTTCGCCAAGACCTATCTCGCCTACCTCCTCGCCCGCGCGAGCCACATCGTGTCCGGCGAGTTCCACGTCGCGCTGAAGCGCTGGCGGCTCTCGGTCGGCGAGTGGCGCGTGCTCGCCTGCCTTGCCGACGCGGAGGGGCTCGGCGTCGGCGAGCTCGCCGCCATGGCGCTGATGCAGCAGCCGCGCATGACCAAGATCCTCGACCGGATGGAGGCGGACGGGACGATCGAGCGCCGGGCGGATCCCGGCGACCGCCGCCGCGCCCTCGTCCATCTGACCGAGCCGGGCCGCGCCCGCGTCGCCCCGGTGCTCGCGGCCGCGAAGGAGCATGAGGCCGCGATCCTGGCCCCGTTCACGGACGAGGAGCGCGCCATGATCAAGCACGCCCTCCATCTCCTGATCGACCGGCACGGGGAGAGCGCGGGCTGACCGTCACTCGCGCCCCGACGCCCGGCTCGCCTCGCGCCGCCCCGGCGGGATACGCAAGGCCTCCGCGACCTCGACGCTCGCTGAAAGCTCGGCGCGGGAGCTTCCCCCGACCCAGAGGTCGAAGCGCCCGGGCTCGACCACATAGGTGCCGTCCTCGAGGTGGAAGCCGAGCTCTCGGACCGGCACCTGGAGCGTGACGACGCGTGATTCGCCGGGCTCCAGAAAGACCTTCTCGAACGCCTTCAGCTCCCGCACGGGGCGGCTGCGGCTCGCGACCACGTCGCGGACGTAGAGCTGCGCCACCTCGGCCCCGGCGCGCGGTCCGGCGTTCGCGAGGGTGACCCGCACCGCGAGGGTATCGGACAGCGCGAGGCGCGGCGTCGCGACCTTGAGGTCCGAGTAGCGGAACTCCGTGTAGCTCAGGCCGAAGCCGAACGGGAACAGCGGCTCGATCGACTCGTCGGCGTAGTTCAGCGTGAAGCGGTTCTCGGGGTTCGTCGGGCGCCCGGTCGGCAGGCGGTTGTAGTGGATCGGGATCTGGCCGGACGTGCGTGGCCAGGTGATCGGCAGCTTGCCGCTCGGGCTCGCGTCGCCGAACAGGACCTCGGCGACCGCAGGGCCGCCTTCGACACCCGAATACCAGGCCATCAGGATCGCGGACGCCTTCTCGAGGGCGCGCTGGAGCTCGAGCGGGCGGCCCGCCACGAGGACGAGGATGATGGGCTTCCCCGTCGCGGCGAGCGCGTCGAGGAGCTCGCCCTGGCGGCCCGTCAGCCACAGATGGGCGCGGGACGCTGCCTCGCCGGACATGAACTCGGGCTCCCCGAGCACCGCCACCACGGCGTCCGCCCCGCGCGCCGCCTCGACCGCGGCGGCAAAGCCGTCCGTGGTCTCGCAGCGCAGGTTGCAGCCCTCCCGATAGGCGACCGCGACGCCGGCCTTCTCGGCGCGCCGCCTCACCCCGTCGAGAATCGTGACCGTGTCCTCGGCGTGGCCGCGGGCGGCGTGCGGCCCGAGCTGGTCCTTGGCGCTTGCTGCCAACGCGCCGACGACCGCGACGGACCGCGTGCCCGGTTCGAGCGGCAGGGCCTCGTCGCGGTTGTGCAGCAGCACGAGCGACTCCCGCGCAACCGCCCGCGCGGCCTCGCGGGATTCGCGGGTCGGGAAGGCCGCGTCGACATGGGCCGGATCGACGTCGGGACGCTCGAACAGGCCGAGCCGGAATTTCACCCGCAGGACCCGCCGCACCGCCTCGTCGACGGCGGCCTCCGGCACGCGCCCGGCCCGCACCTCGTCGGCGAGGTGCGCGTCGTAGAGCCCGCCCGCGAGGTCCATGTCGACGCCGGCGAGGAACGCCTTGCGGGCGGCCTCGGCCCCGTCCGCCGCGACGCCGTGGGCGATGAGCTCGTGGATCGCGGCCCAATCGGACACCACGAAGCCGTCGAAGTCCCACTCGTGGCGCAGGATCCCCGTCAAGAGCCAGGGGCTCGCGGTCGCGGGCAGGCCGTTGAGGGCGTTGAAGGCGCTCATGACGGTCTCGCTGCCGGCCTCGACCGCGGCCCGGAACGGCGGCAGGAACACGTCGCGCAGCTCCGCCGGCGGGATGTCGGTCGAGTCGTAGTCGCGCCCGCCGGCCGCCGCTCCGTAGCCGGCGAAATGCTTCACGCCTGTCGCGAGTCCGCCGGCGTGCAGGCCCTCGACCCGCGCCGCCGTGAACACGCGCCCGAGCCAAGGATCCTCGCCCGCGCCCTCGATGATGCGCCCCCAGCGCGGGTCGCGGGCGATGTCGGCCATCGGCGCGTAGGTCCACTGCACGCCGACGTAGGCGGCTTCCCTGGCCGACCACTCGGCCGCCGTGCGGGCGAGCGCCGGATTGAAGGTCGCGGTCTCGGCGAGCGGCATCGGGAAGACGGTGCGGAAGCCGTGCAGAACGTCGAGGCCGAAGATCAGAGGGATACCGAGGCGCGACTCCCTGGCGAGCCTCTGGGCCGCCGCCACGTCCTGGGCGTTGTTGAAGTTGATGCCAGCCCCGACCCGCCCCGCGGGCACCTGGTCCGGCCGGTAGAGCGGGCCGTTCGAGACGAGGTTGAGCTGTCCGACCTTCTCGGCGAGCGTCATGCGTCCGAGGAGGTCTTCGACCTTGCGCTCGATCTCGTCCGGCGCGAGCGCCGCGACGGCGCCAGGGGCGAGCGCCGCGACGGCGATCGGAAGGGCGGCGAGCGCCGATCGGAGCTTCGCGCTCAAGCGTATGGTGCGGACCATCTTGCCTCTTCGGGCTTTGCGGGAATGCCCTGACGGGGCATCGGTTGCATCGGGCCGTGCCGAAGCGCGAGGGGCGCTTCGCCTAGCTTTAACCTACAACTGAGACTAGATGCGCGGCCAAGCCGGCATGCCGCAGCCGGCGCCGCCCCATCCCGCACCGCGCATGAACTCCTCATGAACTTCCTCAGGCACGATCCGGACTTGCAGGGCACGGCGGTCCGCCCGGACGGCGTACCGGCACGCCCCGGCGGCGTGCCGGAACCGGCGGGACCGCACCGCCATCGCCGCTTCGCCTGGCTCGGCACGGCGGCGAGCCTCCTGATCTTCGCGGCCTCGCTCTACGTTCTGTGGCACATCGGCTCCGAGGTCGACGCCTCCGAGGTGAGGCGGGCCTTCACGGCGGCCACCGCCCGGCAGCTCGGCCTCGCCGCCGCCCTGACCGCGGCGAGCTACCTGCTCCTCACCGGCTACGACGCGCTCGCCCTGCGCCAGCTCGGCCTCCACGTCCCGTACCGCACGACCGCGCTCGGCTCGTTCGCGAGCTACGCCGTGAGCTTCACCCTCGGCTTCCCGCTCGTCACGGGCGGCACCGTGCGCTACTGGATCTACGCCCCGAAGGGCGTGAGCCCGGGGCGGGTCGCGAGCCTGACCGTGATCGCCGGCCTCACCTTCTGGCTCGGGATGGGGACGGTGCTGGCCTGGAGTCTGATCCGGGAGGCCGGCCCGCTCGCGGTGCTGGTCTATACGAACATCAAGATCAACCAGGCGGTCGGGCTCGCGGCTGCCGCCGTGGTGACCGGCTATCTCGCCTGGGTGTCGCTCAAGCGGCGGGCCGTGAAGATCCAGGGCTGGCGGCTGGAGCTGCCGGGACTTCGCCTGTCGCTTGCCCAGATGATGATCGGCGCCGCCGACGCCTGCGCGGGCGCCGGCGTGCTCTACGTTCTCCTGCCACCCGGCCACGGCATCGCCTTCGAAACCTTCCTCGCCGTCTACGTCTTCGCCGTGATGCTCGGGATCGCGAGCCACGCGCCGGGCGGACTCGGGGTCTTCGAGGCGACGATTCTCCTCGCCCTGTCGAGCGTCCCCCGCGAGCCGGTGCTCGGCGCGTTGCTCCTGTTCCGCCTGATCTATTACGTCGCCCCCTTCGTGCTGGCGCTCGCGCTGCTCGGGGCCTACGAGATCGCGGGCCGGCTGCGCTCCGCCAGGGCGGTCCTGCACGCCGAAGACGAGGGATGACCCTTTTCGGCTGGTCCGCCCTGCGCAGCGCGCTCCTCGGGCGGGGCCGGCGAGCGCCGGACGCCGACCCGGCGGCTTCGCCGAAGACGGGCCGGACGGCGTCCGAGGCGCTGCTGGACGCGATCCCCGATCCGGTCGTCGTCGTGGACGGCAAAGCGGTGGTGCGGCAGGCGAACGATGCCGCGACGGCGCTCCTGCCGGCTCTCGAGGCCGGCGAGCCGCTGTCCTTCGCCCTGAGGAGCCCGGACGTCCTCGACGGCATCGCGGCGGTCGCCGAGAGCGGCGCGCCGGCGCGGGTCGAGTACGCCGAGCAGGGTTCGCGTGAGCGCACCTTCGAGGTGCGGATCGGGCCCTTGGAGACCGGCCGCGAGGGCGACGGGGGCGTGCTTCTCCTCTTCCGCGACCTCACGGACGCGCGCCGCCTCGAGCGCCTGCGGGTCGACTTCATCGCCAACGCCAGCCACGAGCTGCGCACGCCCCTCGCCTCCCTCCTCGGCTTCATCGAGACGCTTCAGGGACCGGCCCGCGACGATCCCGCGGCGCGCGAGCGGTTCCTCGGCATCATGCACGGGCAGGCCCGGCGCATGGCGCGCCTCATCGACGACCTCCTCTCGCTCTCGCGCATCGAGCTGAAGGAGCATCTGCGGCCCGACGCGCCCCTCGACCTCGGCGCGGTCGTGCGCCCCATGCTCGACGTCCTCGCGCCCCGCGCCCGCGAGCGCGGCGTCGAGATCGCGCTTGCGGTCGAGGACGGGCCGCACATCGTCCTCGGCGAGCCCGACGAGCTGTCGCGGGTGGTCGAGAACCTCGTCGACAACGCCGTTAAGTACGGCGAGAGCGGCAAACGCGTCGAGGTGACGCTCCGCCGGGCCACCGCGACGGACGGGCACCTGACCGAAATCGAGCTTTCCGTCCGCGACTACGGTCCCGGCATCGCCCGGGAGCACCTGCCGCGGCTCACCGAGCGCTTCTACCGCGCCGACGTCGCCGCGAGCCGCCAGAAGGGCGGCACCGGCCTCGGCCTCGCCATCGTGAAGCACATCGTCGCCCGCCACGGCGGGCGTCTCGTCATCGAGAGCGAGAGCGGCCAGGGCGCCACCTTCCGTGTTCTCCTCCCGGAGGCGCCGCCGGAGCGGCGGGGCGCATGAGGCTCGCGTGCCAGCCCTGTGCAGAACGCAAGAGGCTGTCACCGGACTGTCATGCAGGAGCCATAGGTGGTCGCGGCGTGAACAGGAGAAGACGAATGAAGCCGCTGTCCTACGCCCTCGCCGCGGGCCTCGCGACCGCCATGCTGAGCGCCCCCGCGGGCGCCGCCGACATCACCGGAGCCGGCGCGACCTTCCCCTTCCCGGTCTACTCGAAATGGGCCGAGGCCTACCGCAAGGAGACCGGCACGGGCCTCAACTACCAGTCGATCGGCTCGGGCGGCGGCATCCGCCAGATCAAGGCCAAGACCGTGGACTTCGGCGCGAGCGACGCGCCGCTCAAGGGCGACGATATCGAGAAGTCGGGTCTCGTCCAGTTCCCGACGGTCCTCGGCGGCGTCGTGCCGGTCGTGAACCTGCCGGGGGTCGCGTCGGGCAAGCTCAGGCTCACCGGCGAGGTCCTGGCCGACGTCTATGCCGGCCGGATCAGGAAGTGGAACGACCCGCGCATCATCGAGGCGAACCCCGGCGTGACGCTGCCCGACGCCAACATCACCCCCGTGTACCGCTCCGACGGCTCGGGCACGACGGCGATCTTCACCGACTACCTCTCGGCCGCCTCGCCCGAATGGAAGCAGCAGCTCGGCTCGGGCACCACGGTCAACTGGCCGGCCGGCCAGGGCGGCAAGGGCAACGAGGGCGTCGCCGCGACCGTCCGCCAAGTCGCGAACGCGGTCGGCTACATCGAGTACGCCTACGCCAAGCAGAACGCCATTCCGGTGGCGCAGATGCGCAACAAGGACGGGCAGTTCGTGGCGCCGACCGCCGAGGCCTTCGCGGCGGCGGCGGCGAACGCCGACTGGAGCGCGGCCCCGGGCTTCGGCATCTCGCTCGTGAACCAGCCGGGGGCGCAGGCCTGGCCGATCACCGGCGCGACCTTCATCCTCGTGCACAAGTCCCCGGACAAGCCGGAGCGGGTCGCCGAGGTGCTGAAGTTCTTCGACTGGGCCTACCGCAATGGCTCAAAGCTCGCAGCGGGCCTCGACTACGTGCCGCTCCCCGAGAAGGTCGCCGGCGAGGTCCGCAAGGTCTGGTCGCAGGAGCTCAAGGACAAGGCCGGCAAGGCGCTCTACGAAGGCAAGGCGAGCTAGGCGGGTCCAAGGCGGGCTTGCCAGGTGCGCCGCGATGACGATCAGTCGCACATGATTGCGTTTACGCGGGATGCTGCCCTTGAGAGGCCGGATGCGGTGGCGCGCCGCCGCTCCGGCCTCGACGCGCCCGACCGCGCCTTCAGGCTCGCGGCCTACGCCTGCGCTCTCCTGGTGCTCCTGGTGCTCGCCGGCATCCTCGGCTCGATGGTCTACGGCGGCTGGCCGGCGTTCCAAAAGTTCGGGTTCTTCGGCTTCCTGACGGGCTCCGTCTGGGACGTGAACAACGACCTCTACGGCGCCTGGCCGGCGGTCGCCGGCACGCTGGCTTCGGCCTTCATCGCGCTCGTGATCGGCGTGCCGGTGAGCCTCGGCATCGCGGTGTTCCTGACCCAGCTTGCGCCGCCGTGGCTCAAAGGCCCGGTCGGAGCCGCGGTCGAGCTCCTCGCCGCGGTGCCGAGCATTATTTACGGCATGTGGGGCCTGTTCGTGCTGGCGCCGCTCGTCGCATCCTTCATCCAGGTGCCGCTGAATCAGGTGGTCGAAGGCCTGCCGATCGTAGGCCAAGTACTCTACTCGCAGGTGCCGTCCGGGACCGGGATCGCGACAGCGGGATTGATCCTCGCCGTCATGATCGTCCCCTTCGTGGCCTCGGTTGTGCGCGACATGCTCGACCAGATCCCGACCGTCTTGCGCGAGAGCGCCTACGGCATCGGCTGCACCACCTGGGAAGTGGTGCGTCACGTGCTGGTCCCGCAGGCCGGAATCTCGATCATCGGCACCATCATGCTCGGCCTCGGGCGGGCCCTCGGCGAGACCATGGCGGTGACCTTCGTCGTCGGCAACGCCAACCGCCTGCCGGCCTCGATCTTCGATCCGGGCTCGACCATCGCGTCGAGGATCGCGAACGAGTTCAACGAGGCGCTGGGGCTGCAGATGAACGCCCTCGTCGCGCTCGGCTGCATCCTGTTCCTCGTGACCTTCTCGGTCCTGATCGCGGCGCGCCTCCTCGTCGCGCGCGTCGAGACGCATTGACCATGAGCGACGCTCAAGCCCCTGCCGGAACCGCTCCCGCGGTCCCCTGGGGCCGCGTGCGCCGGCCGCGGCGGATCGCCGACCGGGGCATGAAGATGGCCTGCGTCATCGTTACCGCAGCCGGCGTCATCGTGCTCGGCTGGATCCTCGCGATGCTTCTCGTGAAAGGGGTGGCGGCGCTCTCTCCGAGAATCTTCACCGAGGTGACGCCGGGGCCGGGCAGCGAGGGCGGCGGGCTCGCCAACGCCATCGTCGGCAGCCTCGTCCTGACCTTTCTCGGGATCGCGGTCGCGACGCCGGTCGGCGTCATGGCCGGCACCTGGCTTTCCGAGTACGGGCGCGGCTCGCGGCTCGCGACGGCGATCCGCTTCGTCAACGACGTGCTGCTCTCGGCGCCCTCGATCCTGATCGGGCTCTTCATCTGCACCCTCATGGTGCAGCCGATGGGCGGCTACTCGGGCTGGGCCGGCGGCGCGGCCCTCGCCATCATCGCGACCCCCGTCATCGTTCGCACCACCGAGGACATGCTGCGCCTCGTGCCGGCGAGCTTGCGCGAGGCGGGCGCGGCGCTCGGCGCGCCGCCGTCCTTCGTGATCCGACAGATCGCCTGGCGGGCCGCGCGGGCCGGCATCGTGACCGGCATCATCCTGGCGCTCGCCCGCGTCAGTGGCGAGACGGCGCCGCTCCTGTTCACGGCGCTCAACGCCAACTACTGGTTCGACTGGACGCTTCTCGGCGGCATCCCGAACCTGCCGGTGACGATCTTCCAATTCGCGCTCTCGCCCTACGCCAACTGGCAGGAGCTCGCCTGGGCCGGCGCGCTCCTGATCACGGCCGCGATCCTCGTGCTCTCGCTCTCCGCACGGCTCGTCATGAGAAGGAGTCCCGCCCGATGAGCGCAGCGACGGGCCTGAGGCTCGCGAATCCCGGCGCCGCACGGGCGGACGCCGCCGCGCCGGTCAGGATCGCCGTGCGCAACCTCGACTTCTTCTATGGCGACTTCCAGGCCCTCAAAGGAATCGACCTCGATTTCCACGACCGTCAGGTCACGGCCCTGATCGGTCCCTCGGGATGCGGGAAGTCGACGCTCTTGCGCTGCTTCAACCGCATCTACAGCCTCTATCCGGAGCAGCGCGCGGAGGGCGAGATCGCCCTCGACGGGCGCAACGTGCTCTCGCCTTCGATCGACGTGAACGAGCTGCGCTCGCGCATCGGCATGGTGTTCCAGAAGCCGACGCCGTTCCCGATGTCGATCTTCGACAACGTCGCCTTCGGCATCCGCCTCTATGCGAAGCTGCCGCGCGCGGAGGTCGAGCGGCGGGTCGAGGAGGCCCTGCGCAAGGCGGCGCTGTGGGACGAGGTCAAGGACAAGCTCCGGCAGTCCGGCATGGGCCTCTCGGGCGGGCAGCAGCAGCGCCTGTGCATCGCCCGCGCCATCGCGCAGCACCCGGAGGTGATCCTCTTCGACGAGCCGACCTCGGCCCTCGACCCGATCTCGACCGGGCGGATCGAGGAGCTGATCGAGCGGCTGCGCCAGGAATTCACCATCGTGATCGTGACCCACAACATGCAGCAGGCGGCGCGCATCTCGCAGTTCACGGCCTTCCTCTACCTCGGCGAGGTGGTCGAGTTCGGCCCGACTGCGCGGATCTTCATGAACCCTGCGAAGAAGCAGACCCAGGACTACATCACCGGCCGCTTCGGCTGAGCCGCATAAGGAACGCGTCATGGCGGACCACATCGTCAGCTCCTACGACGCCGAGCTCCGGGATCTGCGCCGCGCCATCTCCGAGATGGGCGGCATCGCCGAGAAGATGACGGCCGACGCCATGACGGCGCTGACCCGCCGCGACACGGCGTTGGCCCAATCCGTGATCGCGACCGACAGCCGCGTCGACGGGCTCCAGCGCGCCGTCGAAGAGCAGGCGATCCTCACTCTCGTGCGCCGCCAGCCCATGGCCGTGGATCTCCGCGAGACGGTCGCGGCGATCCGCGTCTCGGGCGACCTCGAGCGCATCGGCGACCTCGCCAAGAACATCGCCAAGCGCTCGCTCGCCATCGGCGGCCAGCTCCAGCCGCAGAAGATCGTCGCGGGGCTGCGCCACATGAGCGACCTGTCGCAAGCCCAGCTCAAGGACGTGCTCGACGGCTACGCCCGCCGGGACAAGGACGCGGCCGAGGACGTGTGGCGCCGTGACGGGGCGATCGACGCTCTCTACACCTCGCTCTTCCGCGAGCTCCTGACCTACATGATGGAGGACCCGCGCAACATCACCTTCTGCACCCACCTCCTGTTCTGCGCCAAGAACGTCGAGCGCATCGGCGACCACACGACGAACATCGCCGAGACGGTGCACTACCTCGTCACCGGCGAGAACCTCTCGGGCGAGCGCCCGAAGGACGACCGCTCGAGCTTCGAGGCGGTCGAGGCCGGGACCTGAGCCGGACAGGGGCGATGGCCGTGCGCATCCTGATCGTCGAGGACGAGGAGCCGCTCACGCTGCTCCTGCGCTACAACCTCGAGGCCGAGGGCTACGAGGTCGACGCCGTCTCTCGCGGCGACGAGGCGGAGCTGCGCCTGCGCGAGGAGGTGCCCGACCTCGTGCTGCTCGACTGGATGCTGCCCGGGCTCTCCGGCATCGAGCTGTGCCGGCGCATCCGTCTGCGGCGCGAGACCGAGCGCTTGCCGGTCATCATGCTGACGGCGCGGGGCGAGGAGGGCGACCGGGTGCGCGGCCTTAAGGTCGGGGCCGACGACTACGTCACGAAGCCGTTCTCGGTGCCGGAGCTTCTCGCGCGGGTGCGGGCGCTGCTCCGCCGCGCGAAGCCCGGGCAGTCGGCGAGTCTGCTCGCCGCCGGCGACATCGAGCTCGACCGCAAGACCCGCCGGGTGCGCCGGGCCGGCCGCGAGCTCCACCTCGGCCCGACCGAGTTCAAGCTCCTGGAGTTCCTGATGCGGAGCCCCGGCCGGGTGTACTCCCGCGAGCAGCTCCTCGACGGCGTGTGGGGGCGCGAGGTCTACGTCGACGAGCGCACGGTCGACGTCCATGTCGGCCGCCTGCGCAAGGCCATCAACCGCCCCCGCGACGAAGACCCGATCCGCACCGTCCGCGGCGCCGGTTATTCCTTCAACGAGACCTTTAGAGAGAACCCCTCTCCCGGGAGGGAGAGGGGCAGGGGTGAGGGCCCGCCCTAACCACAGAAGACGAAGGTAGCGTGTCTGGGCAGGCTCCGCCCCGACCGCCACACCCTCACCCGGTCGCGCCTGAAGGCGCGACTCGACCTCTCCCATCCGGGAGAGGTTGTTACCGGAACGCGACCCGCCGGTCGCGGTCGCGGCGGCGCTCGGCGGCGGGCTGGTAGGCGATGCGCGAGTGGTGCGGGCAGTAGGGCAGGCTGGGGATCGCCTTGCCGCCGCAGAAGCGGAATTCGGGCGTCGTCGGGTCGCCCATGGGCCAGCGGCACATCGAGTCCCTGAGCTCCATGATCGTGACCCGCTCCGACATCGGGATCACGACGTCCTCGTCGATCTCGGCCTGCGGCTCCGGCTGCGGCTGCGGCTCCTCCCGCGGATGGGCGGCGAGCGCCGCGTTGCCGTGCGCGGCGGGACGATGCGTGAGCGGATGGCTCGGCGCCCGCGCCGGCTTGCGTGGGCGCGGCTGCGCCGGGGCCGCCGCCGACTTCGCCCGTCCGGAGAGGCCGAGGCGATGCACCTTGCCGATGACGGCGTTGCGCGTGACCCCGCCCATCCGGGCCGCGATCTGGCTCGCGCTCAGGCCCTCGGCCCAAAGCCGCTTGAGAAGCTCGACGCGCTCGTCCGTCCAGGGTAGGCCCGCATCCGACATCGCCCGCTCCTCGCGTGACGCCGGCCGATCCGGAATCGGAATCCCTCAGGGACCGCGGACAAGCATGAAGTCCGCGCCGCTTCGGGCTCGCTACTCGGATGAAGGCCGCCGCACGAAATGTCGTGTTTCGACTGCGGCGAACCTACAAGATGCGCTGACTCGGGCGCAAGAGTCGGGCCTTTCGGCCGCGCTCGCTTTTCCCCAGGAGATGTCCTTCGTCCACCGCTCCCTGAGATGATTTGACTCACCCGAAAAGGGCTTACGGAACGGCGGCCATGTCGCGGAGGCCGCAAGCCCACTCCTCGTTGGCGCCTCCGCTCGCGGAATTGACGCGCTCCCCTTGGCCGCTTAAACGGAGCCCGCCATATCGTGGCGGGCCCAGGTGGCGGAATTGGTAGACGCGCTGGTTTCAGGTACCAGTGGTGAAAGCCGTGGAGGTTCGAGTCCTCTCCTGGGCACCATTCAGATGGGCTGGGCGTCAACTATCTTGTCGTGAGACCTCGCGGCTCAGTCGATCACGTCATCTGCGATTGCAAGTAGTCCGTCAGGAATCGTGATCCCAAGCTCCCGCGCGGTTTTCCGGTTGACTAATAACTCGTACCGACTGGGTCCTTGCACCGGGAGATCGCCGGGCCTTTCTCCTCTCAGGATGCGGTCCACATATTCGGCTGCGCGCTGATACATCTCATCGGGCACGCTGCTGTAGCTCAGGAGCCCGCCAGCCCTTGCCAGATCGCTCCATGCATACGCGGCAGGCACTCGCTCTCGGGCTGCGGCTCCTACAATCCGCGCGACGTGCTTCGTGGTGAACGGATCAGCCATGACGCACAGGCCACCGCCGCTTCTGCCTATCTCTGCGATCAGGTTCTCGATGTCCGCTTCGGAGCGGGCCACCGCCAGCCTCGGTTGAACGCCGATCCGCTTGGCAGCCTTCGAGAAGAGGTCGTCATAGAAGGCTTGGGCAAATGGAGCAGTCTCTGGGTTGAACATGAGCGCGACGCTCGTGATCCCAGGGGCGACCAGCTTCAGGAACTCAATCCACTTTACCGCCATGCCGTAGTCATGTGTGGTGAAGCCGGTGATGTTCTTCCCTGGCCGCGCCACCTCGGTGACAAAGCCCGAGCCGAAGGGGTCGAAAACCGAAACGAAGACAATCGGTAGCTCTGCTCTTAGCTCAAGCAGCTTTTCGACGGAGATGGTGTTCCGCGCCAAAACAACATCGGGCTTCCATTCCAGAAGCTCCTGTGCGGCCTTTCGGGTGCTATCGGCGCTCGCAGCGGACCACCGGACCTCGAATTCGAGGTTGCTCCCAAGCCGCCATCCGAGGTCGGCGAGCTTGTCCCGAAATGATGTGATAAGCGCTTCGGCCTCAGCGTACCGAGTGACACCGTTCAAGACAGCTACCCGTCGCTTACGCTCCTGTGCATGCGCGCGCCACTGTGACGAGGTAAGCGCAATGGCGGCGAGTAGCTCTCTGCGCCGGATACGGTGGGCCGTCATGGTCGCAGGCTACCGCGGCCACCGGAGCATGCAAACCCTCAGACCCCCGGCACCGCCCATACGTCCAACTCCCCCAGGCCCTGCCGCAGCTTCTTGTTCCTGGCGACGAAGCCACGCATTCGCCTCCGTCGCGCCCTGCGCGCGCCTTCCAGTCCAAGTTCGATGGCTGAGCCCGGAGACTTGAGAGTGCTGTTACCGTTCGATGTGCGTGCAGACCGCGAAGGCTGGACCGTGATCGAGGTCGAGACCGACCGAGCCTGCGTGCTCGACGGGCTGCGGCTCGTAGGGCTGTTGGAGGAAGATGCGGAGGCGCTTGCGAACGGTCTGAACCGGGTGGCGGTTGAGCGCTCCGGGGCATGGCCCGCCGCAGGGTCGGGTGCTACGCAATGGCTGGGGGAAACCACGCCGGGAGATACGAGCAAACGTGGGTAGGTCCTGCTCCCCCAGGAGAACCTGAGTGACTGGACTGGCGGACATCGGTGCCCCTCTTCTGGGCACCACTCCTTCAACCGCCCTCCCGTTCCGCGCCGGCACGGATTGATCGGTCGGCTCGCGCTCAGGGGGTCGGCCAGGGCCGCTGCGGTGGGCGGATCTCCTCGAAGGCGCGGGCCATGCGCAGGACGCCGATGTCGTCGAAGCGGCGGCCGACGATCTGGAGGCCGATCGGCAGGCCCGCCGCCGTGTAGCCGGCGTTGACCGAGGCCGCCGGCTGCTCCGAGAAATTGAACGGCACCGTGAAGGCGATGTGCTCGAACGGGCGCGCCGGGTCGTCGAGGGGCGAGGCCATCTCGGCCGGGAAGGCGGCGACCGGCGCGACCGGCGCGAGCACGAAGTCGAACGGCCGGCAGGCCGCGACCGCGGCAGTCTTCATGACGAGCATCTGGCTCATGCCCTCGTAGACCTCGGCCCCGGTGAGCCGGCTTCCGCCTTCGGCCCATTCGCGGATGTAGGGCAGCACCTTGGCGCGCCTGTCCGGCGGGAGGGCTCCGATGTCGGCCCAGGCGCGCTGGCGCCAGAACCGGTCGAGGCCGGCGAGCATCTCCCGGGTGAGGAACGGCCCCATGGGCTCGACGACCGCGCCCCGGCCGGCGAAGCGCTCCGCGGCGGCGGCGACGGCGGCCTTCACCTCGGGCTCGACGGGGAGGCCGAGGCCGACGTCGAGGAGGAGGCCGATGCGAAGGCCCTCGAGGTCGAGGCCGAGGTCGAGCCACGGGACGTCTGCGGGCGGCAGGCTCATGACGTCGCGGTCGTCGGGCCTCGACAGCTCGCGCATCATCAGCGCCGCGTCCGTCACGGTGCGGGTCATCGGCCCGGCGACGCGGCCCCAGTAGGGCGGGTCGATCGGGACGCGGCCGAGGCTGGGTTTGAGCCCGAAGACGCCGCACCAGCCCGCCGGCAGGCGGATCGAGCCGCCGATGTCGGTGCCGACGTGGAGCGGCCCGTAGCCCGCCGCCGCCGCGGCGCCGGCCCCCGACGACGAGCCGCCGGGGTTCTTCGCCAAGTCCCACGGGTTGCGGGTCAGGGGATGGAAGCTCGACAGGCCCGAGGACAGCATGCCGTAGTCCGGCATGGTGGTCTTGGCGAAGACGATGGCGCCGGCCTCGCGCAGGCGCGCCGCGGGCGGCGCGTCCTCCGGCGCCGGATCGAGGGCGCGCGCGGCGGTGCCGAGCGGCACCGGCGTGCCCTTGGTCGCGATGTTCTCCTTGATCGTCGCCGGCACGCCGTCGAGGGGCAGCGCCTTTCCCCTCGCCCAGCGCTCCTCCGAGGCCTGCGCCCCGGCGAGCGCGCGCTCGGGATCGAGGGCGTAGAGCGCCTTGAGCTTCGGCTCGCAGCGCTCGACGCGGGCGAGGACGGCGCGCATCGCCTCGACCGGCGACAGGCGTTTTGCCCGATAGGCTTCGAGCAGCGCGGCCGCCGTGAGGTCGGCGGGGTCGGCTGCCGATGGATCAGTGGAGTCTTTTTGGGCGAGAGCCTGCGGCACGACCGTTCCCCCGTCGATGAGCGGCGAGCGGCGATGATGGCACCCGCGGGACGGCGACGCCAGCCAAGCAAAAGCCCGCCCTCCGGGAGGAGAGCGGGCTTCTCGCCGCCGGCTCCGATCGCCTGAACGATCAGCGCCATCGACGGGACCGACTATGCTCCGGCAGAACGCCGGCGGGAAGCCCGCGGGAGCCGGTGCGTTCCGAGGATTGCGGGGATAAGCCGGGGCGGCTGCGGCTCGCGCCTGGCCGGGCGCCGTCGTAAGCTTCGGCATGGTCGAGGGGAGATAATGCGCCTGTTCCGATCGATCGCCGCCGCCGCATGGATCGCGGCCGCCGTCGCGTCGCCGGTCGGCGTGGCCGGGGCGCAAGCCCAAGGGCGCGACCGGCCTGGGGATTTCGACTTCTACCTGATGGCCTTCAGCCTCGCGCCGAGCTTCTGCACGCTCGACCGCGACGCGCGGCGCAAGCGCCAGTGCCAGAGCCCGAGCGACGCCGACTACCGGGCGACGCCGCTGACCGTGCACGGGCTCTGGCCGAACCGCAGGGGCGTCAGCGTGAACCGGCAGCCATCGTCCTGCTCCGCCGAGCGGCTTGCCCTATCGCCGGAGTTGCGCCGGAGGCTCGCCCTCTACATGCCCGCAATCGCGGACGGGCTCCACGAGCATGAATGGGCGCGGCACGGGGTCTGCTCCGGGCTCTCGCCGGAAGAATACTTTAGCAAGGTGGCGGCGATCGCCGAGAGGGCGAACGCCACCATCGGAGCCGTCCTCAGGGAAAAGGGGCTCTTCGGGCGGGAGGTGCCGATCCGGACGCTGCTCGAGGGCGTCGCCGAGAAGAACCGGGCGCTCGCGAGCGCGATCGTCGTCGACTGCAGGTTCGCGCCACGGCGCCCGGGCGGGCGCGGGGACGATCCGAACGGCGAGCCGCGCGCCTACGTGGCCGAGATCCGCGTCCTCATCGGCAAGGACATCGGCTCCGATCCCGACGGCGACGGCTGGCCGGGCACCTTCGTGCCGGTGGAGGCGGTCGGCTACCGCGCGAACTCGGGCTGCCCGGGCGGGGCCGGGTTCGTCCCGGGCGGGTTCGGGTCGTGAGCGTGCCCAGGATCAGGGCTCCCGCGCTCGCTCTTCGGCTCCAGGGTGGTCTTGCCTTCGCCTCATGGGCGCTGAAGCCTCGGTGGGGCGGCGCTCAGAACCAGACCCCGGTCTCCATGCTCTCTTCCCAGCCGTCGATCTCTTCATCCTCGTCCATGCGGTCGAGCTAAGCGGCGGGCGGGCTGCTTGGTAGAAGCCTGAGGGCAAGGGGGGTTTGCTTGCCGTGCAGCGTCCAATTGCCGCCCATGTCCGATAGGTCCGGGGCCATGCCCCGCCGGAGGGCCCTGCCCCGTGGGCAAATCGGGCTTATATCGGGCATCCGGCGGGCTTTGGCCCGCGATTCGGGGGCTCGATGGACTTTTTCTGGGGATTTGACGGCGCCCTTTTCCCGATCCTGGCCTGCCCGGACAGGACCAGAGCCGCATGATCGTCGAGAAGAAGGTCTTCGAGCTGCCCTCGTTCACGACCCGGAACGGGGCCGTCCTGAAGCGGGTGCGCATCGGCTGGGAAAGCTACGGCAGGCTCGACCGGGACCGCTCCAACGCCATCCTGGTGACGCACTACTTCTCGGCGACGAGCCACGCGGCCGGGCGCTACGCGGCGCAAGACGAGCTGCCCGGCTGGTGGGACGCGATCATCGGGCCGGGCAAGCCGATCGACACCGAGCGGTTCTTCGTGCTGTCGTCCGACACCCTCGTGAACCTCAACGCCCGCGACCCGAACGTCGTCACCACCGGGCCCGCCTCCCGCAACCCCGACACGGGAGAGCGCTACGGGATGGATTTCCCGGTCGTGTCGATCCACGACTTCGTCGAGGTCCAGAAGGCGCTCGTCGAGAGCCTCGGGATCAGGCGCCTGAAGGCGATCGCCGGCCCCTCCATGGGGGCGCTCCAGGCCTATCAGTGGGCGGCGTCCCATCCCGACATGGTGGAACGGATCGTGCCGGTGATCGGCGCGGCGGGCGGCGATCCGTTCCTGATCGCCTGGCTCGACGTCTGGGCCCAGCCGGTGCGCCTCGATCCGAGATGGAAGGGCGGACGCTACCCCGAGGACGATCCGCCGGTCGCGGGCCTGGCCGCGGCGCTCAAGACCGTGACGCTCCACGCCAACCAGTCCGACTGGGCGCGCGCCGCCTTCGGCAAGGCCCCGGCCGTCGAGGGGCGCGACCCCGCCGAGAGCCTCGCGAACCGCTTCGGGATCGAGAGCGCCCTCGACGAGCTCGCGGCCGCCCGCGCCGCGACCGCGGACGCCAACAACTTCCTCTACCTCGTCCGGGCGAACCAGCTCGCCGGCGCCGATCCCTCGGCGATAAAAGCCCCGGCGCTGATCCTCTACGCGCCGCAGGACCTGCTCTTCCCGCAACCTTGGATCGAGCGCACGGCGGCGGCGATCCGAGCGGCCGGAACGCCGGTCGAGACGATGCCGCTCGAGGGCCCGAACGGCCATCTGAACGGGGTGCTGCACATCGGGCAGGCCGGCCCGCGGATCGCGGAGTTCATCGCGCGATAGGAGCGTCGCGGCCGCAGGCTCGCCGGGCGGGATGATCCGTACTAAGTGAGCCTCGCCGCCACACCCGGAACCGCCCATCCATGCCGGACCCCGCCTCGCACGCGAGCTTCCTGCCGCCGGTGCTGATCTTCTGCGCCGCCGCGGTGATCGCCGTGCCGCTGTTCCGGGCGCTCGGGCAGAGCGCCGTGATCGGCTATCTCGTCGCCGGCGTCGTGATCGGTCCCTCCGTCCTGTCCCTCATCGCCGATCCGGAGACCGCGCGGGGGGTGTCCGAGCTCGGGGTCGTCCTGCTCCTGTTCCTCGTCGGGCTTGAGCTCAAGGTGACGCGGCTCCTGTCCATGCGCCGGGACATCTTCGGGCTCGGCGCGGCGCAACTCGCCGTCACGGCGGTCCTGTTCGGCGCTGTCGCGACCGTCGCCGGCCTGCCGATCCGCGGCGCGGTCGTGATCGGCGTCTCGCTCGGCCTGTCGGCGACCGCCATCGCGCTCCAGATGCTCGAGGAGCGCGGCGACCTGCAGTCCGGCTACGGCCAGCGGTCGTTCGCGATCCTCCTGTTCCAGGATCTCGCGATCGCGCCGATCCTCGCCCTCATGCCGCTGCTCGCGACCGCCGGCGCCTTCACCGGGGAGGGGGCGACGGCCGCGATGCTGATCGACGTCGCGAGCGTGGCGGGCGCCGTCGCCGCCGTCATCGTGGTCGGGCGCTACGGGCTCAATCCCTTCTTCCGGCTCCTCGCCACGAGCGGGGCGCGGGAGGTGATGACCGCCTCAGCGCTCCTCGTCGTGCTCGGCGCGGCGCTCCTCATGGACAAGGTCGGCCTGTCCATGGCGATGGGCGCGTTCCTGGCCGGCGTGCTCCTCGCCGAATCGAACTTCCGGCACCAGCTCGAGGCCGATATCGAGCCGTTCCGCGGCATCCTCCTCGGCCTGTTCTTCATGGCGGTCGGGATGTCGATCGACGGCGCCGTCGTCCGCGAGCATTGGGCGGGCCTCCTCGCCGCGGCCGTCGGCGTCGTGGCGGCCAAGATCGCGATCACGGCGCTGCTGCTGCGCGCCTTCGGCTCGCCCCGGCCGGACGCGCTGCGGGGCGGCGCGCTCCTCGCGACGGCCGGCGAGTTCGCCTTCGTGCTCCTTCCGGTCGCGGCCGGGCTCGGGCTCCTGGAGCCCGCCGCGACGCAGTTCGCGACCGCGCTCGCGGCGCTCACCATGGGGCTTGCGCCGCTCACCGCCAAGGCGGTCGACTACGCGCTCGCGCGCCGCCGGGCCGAACGGCCCGAGCCCGAGCCCGACGACTTCGAAGGCGCCACGGGCCGCGTGCTCGTGATCGGCTTCGGGCGCTTCGGGCAGGTGGTGGACCAGGTCCTGCTCGCCAGGGGCCTCGCCGTCACCGTCATCGACAAGAACGTCGACCGCATCCGCGCCGCCGCCCGGTTCGGCTTCCGCGTGTTCTACGGCGACGGCACGCGCCTCGACGTGCTGCGCGCCGCCGGCATCGCTCGGGCCGAGATCGTGTGCGTCTGCGTCGACGACCGTGAAGCGGCGCTCAAGATCGTCGAGATCGTCCACGAGGAGTTCCCGCAGGTCCGCACCTTCGTGCGCGCCTACGACCGCATCCACGCCATCGATCTGATGAAGCTCCACGTCGACTACCAGATCCGCGAGACCTTCGAGTCGGCGCTGCGGTTCGGGCGGGCGACCCTCGAGGAGCTTGGCGTGCCGGAGGCGGAAGCCGCCGAGATCATGACCGACGTGCGGCGGCGCGACATCGCCCGCCTCGTGATCCAGAAGTCGGAAGGCATCATGGGCGGCGCCGACCTCCTGCACGGGACCCGGCTCGAGCCCGAGCCGCTCAGCGCCCCGAAGGCGAAGCCGCACGGCCTCTCCCCCGAGACCCGCGACATCATCGGCGAGGACGAGCGCGCCGGTGCCTGACGGGGAGGCATCGCGCGGATCGGGCGAGACGCCGCGCTTCGTCGCGGGCTCGACCATGCGCCACGTCGCGGTGATGACCGGGGCCGGCTCGGTCGGGCTCGTCGCGGTCTTCGCCGTCGACCTCCTGTCGCTGCTCTACATCTCCTGGCTCGGCGACCCGGCCCTGACCGCGGGCGTCGGGCTCGCCACCATCGTCCTGTTCTTCGCGGTCTCGATCAACGTCGGCCTGATGATCGCGGTCGGCGCGCTCGTGTCCCGGGCGCTCGGCGCCGACGAGCGCGGCCGGGCGCGCCGCCTCGCCGGCTCCGCCTGCAGCCACTTGGTCGTTGCGGGCCTTGCCGTCACGCTCGCGCTCTTGCCTCTGCTGCCCTGGATCCTCGGCCTCCTCGGCGCGAACGCCGACACGGCGGCGATAGCGAAGCGCTTCCTCTGGATCGTTCTGCCGTCGAACTTCTTGATGGCGCTCGGCATGGGCTTCTCCGGCATCCTGCGCGCCGTCGGCGACGCCAGGCGCGCCATGTACGTGACCCTCTCGGGCGGGGTCGTGACGGCGGCCCTCGACCCGCTCCTGATCTTCGGCCTTAAGCTCGGCATCGACGGGGCGGCCATCGCGACCGTCGTGTCGCGGCTCGTCTTCGTCGCGGTCGGCTTCCGGGGCGCCGTCCTGGCGCACCGCCTCGTCGCCCGGCCCCGCCTCCATGAGGCGGTCCGCGACGCCCGCGCCCTCTACGCCGTCGCGGCGCCGGCAGTGCTGACCAACATCGCGACCCCGATCGCCGGCGGCTTCGTGACCGGCGTCGTCGCGCGCTTCGGCGAGACGGCGATCGCGGCGAGCGCCACCATCGATCGCCTCGTGCCGGTCGCCTTCGGCGGGCTGTTCGCGCTCTCCGGCGCCATCGGCCCGATCCTCGGCCAGAACTGGGGCGCCGGGCGCTTCGACCGCATGCGCCGCACCCTGCGCGACGGGATCGTGTTCACGGCGCTCTACGTCGGCGCGGTCTGGGCGCTGCTCCTGGCCTTGCGCCATCCCCTCGTCGCCGCCTTCAATGCGACGGGGCCGGGGGCCGACCTGCTGCTGTTCTTCTGTCTCGTCAGCGGCCCGACGTGGTTCTTCATCGGGCTCCTCTTCCTCGCCAACGCATCCTTCAACAACCTCGGCTTCCCCCTGCTCTCGACCGTCTTCAACTGGGGCCGGGCGACCGTCGGCACGATGCCGCTCGCGGCGATCGGGGCGCGCTACGCCGGGCCGGAGGGGGCGATCGGCGGGATCGGGGTCGGCGCGCTCCTGTTTGGGACGGGCGCGATCGCGACCGCCTTCTGGACGGTGCGGCGGCTCGAGGAGCGCGGACCGCCGCACCTGCCCTGAGGGCGGCGCGGCGGCGCGGTGGCGCGGGATTAGGCGCAGCAGGCGTGCTTCGGGGCAAGCCGCGGCCCGGTCACGGCAGCCGGGCGAAGTCGATCGCGGTGCTCCACCCGTCGAAACGACAGGACCTTCGACGGGTCCTTGTGCAGGGGCTCGAGGAGCGCTCCCTCGACGTCGGAGCGCAAGAGGCCGATGTCCTTGAGGGCGCGGTCGTCGAGGTCGGCGAGCCGCAGGACCTCGCGCCGGTGCCGCAGCGCCTTGAGGACCGTGCCCGACTGCCGGAAGACCCCGAGCGCCGCACGGCCGACGGCCGTGCCGAGGTCGGCGGAAAAGCTGGCGAAGATCCTGGCGGACATGGCGGTCTCCTGCGGTTGCCGCTGATCGATGCGAAGAGACCGATCGGCGGTTTTTTCGATGCGCGGAGCATCGCTCAAGATAGTCCATGACAAAAGCGAATGGTTGAGATATGTCACATAACGCAGATTGATAAGGATGTGGCCCCATGCACCTCCTCGACATCGACCAGCTCCGCACCTTCGTGGCGATTGCCGACACGGGCTCCTTCACCCGGGCCGCCGACGTCGTGCACAAGACCCAGAGCGCCGTCTCGATGCAGATGAAGCGCCTCGAGGAGCGCATCGGCCGCCCCGTGTTCGAGCGCGACGGGCGCGCCTCGCGCCTGACCGAGGACGGCGAGCGCCTCCTCGACTACGCGCGCCGCATCGTGCGCCTCAACGCCGAGTGCGTCGCCTCCTTCGACGAGGCCGACCTCACCGGCCGCGTCCGCCTCGGCCTCCCCGACGACTATGCCGAGTGCTACCTGCCCGAGATCCTCGCCCGCTTCTCGCGCCAGAACCCCCGCGCCGAGGTCACGGTGACTTGCGAGCCGACCCCGAACCTCCTCGACCGCGTGCAGGGGGGCGACCTCGACCTCGCGATCATCACCCACGTCGACCGCCGCGGCCCCTCCGAGATCGTGCGCATCGAGCAGCTCCTCTGGGTCACGTCGGCGCGCCATGCCGTGCACGAGGAGACGCCGGTGCCGCTCGCGCTCGGGCGCCCGACCTGCGACTGGCGTCAATCCGCCACGGAGGCGCTCGAGGGCATCGGGCGCCCGTTCCGGGTGCTGTTCGTGAGCTGGCACTCGACCGCGGTCGGCGCCGCCGTCAACGCCGGGCTCGCGGTCTCGGTCCTGCCCGAGAGCGCGGTCCGCTCCGGCATGCGCATCCTCGGGCCGTCCGACGGCTTCCCGGCCCTGCCGTCGTGCCAGATCGGCCTCGTCCGCAACCGCCGCGAGGAGAACCCGCTCGCCGACGCCCTCGCCCTCCAGATCCGCCAGAGCCTCGACAACCTCGGCTCGGCCCGCGCAGGCCCGATGGCGGAGGCGGCGGAGTAGGGCGTCGATCGCCGGCCGGAGCGTCGGCGCCCGGCTCCGAGCGACCGCTCCACGGCCGGCCGGCGACCGCCGGCGCTGATCGATCGCCGCCGGGACATCACGCCGCGTGATGACAATGACGCGAACGATGGTGCGACGATGACGGGCATCATCGTCCGACGATGGCGACGATGACGTACATCATCGGCACCCTGCCGATGTGTCGCGCGATCCGAGGATGGCACCCCGCCGGGCCGGCGGCGGCGGGACGGCCGTGTCGCATCCCCCTCCCGCGGGCCGCCCGCGCTCCCCATCTCCCCCGGATGCGCTGGTTCGTCCGCACCCTCGTCGCCCTCATCCTCGCCTGGGCGGTCTATCTCGTCTCGCCCTACGTCGCCCTCTACGGCCTTGCCCGGGCCGTCGAGGCGCGGGACATGGCGCTCATCGGGGAGCGGGTTGATTTCCCCGCCCTGCGCCTGTCGCTTGCGCGCCAGATCAGCGCCGCCTACGCCAAGGCCCTCGGCGGGGGCAGGCGCGAGGGCGATGCGCCGGCGTCCTCGATCGGGGTCGCGGCCGGCGCCGCCCTCCTCGAGCCCCTGCTCGAGCCTTACGTCTCGCCCGAGGCGGTCCTGCGCCTCATGCGCGAGGGCTGGCCCGGGCTCGGCCGCGACGGGGCGCCCGGCGCGGGCGGGCCCGGGAGCGGCGCCCCCGACCTCGGCCTCTTCGACCCGGCGGCGTTCCTGACGGCCAGGAACCTCGGCCGCCTCTGGGACGCGACCGAGTGGCGCGGCTTCGCCACCTTCCTGGTCAGGCTGCCGCAAGGGACCGCCTCGAAGGAGCCGCTGCAGCTCCAGTTCCGTCTCGCGAGCCTGACCTGGCGCCTCTCGGGCATCGAGCTCCCGGCCGACCTCAGGGACCGCCTCGTCCGCGACCTCGCGGCCCGACAGACCGTCGAGGCGAAGTAGCCCCGCCTCTTCCTGGCGGGCCGGGCGTCGACGGCCCTTCGAGGCCGGGGTTGCGCCTCGGGGCAAGGGCCTGGGAGGATGGGGGACGACTTCCTGAGCCCGGCCCTGAAGCCATGCCCCTCGTCCATGCCGTCGCGCCCGGCGTCGTCGCGGCCGACACCATCACCAAGCTGCCGCCCGACGCTTCGGGCGCCGTGGTCGTGTCGGGCTCCCACGGCGGGCGCTATCCGGGCTACCTCGCCGCGAAGGCGGGCGTGCGCGCCGTGATCCTGAACGATGCCGGCGTCGGCCACGACGCGGCCGGGATCGGGGCGCTCGCCTATCTGGAGGCGCTCGGCATCGCGGCGGCGGCGGTCTCGCACGAGAGCTGCCGCATCGGCGACACGCAGGACATGCTGGCGCGGGGGCGGGTGAGCCACGCGAACGCCGCCGCCCGCGCGGCGGGCGTCATTCCCGACATGGCGTGCCTCGAGGCGGCGGTGCTGCTCACCGGCGCGGCCCACGTCCGGGCCGAGGCGCCCGAGGTCGGGGAGGGGCGCGGCGAGATCGCGGACGCCGGCGCCCGCCGCATCGTCCTCGTCGACTCCGCCGCGATGGTGGTTCCCGCCGACGCCGGCGCGGTCGTCGTCACCGGATCGCACGGCGGCCTCGTCGGCGGCGACCCGGCGATGGCGCTGCGCACGGAGGCCTTCGCGGCGGTGTTCAACGACGCCGGGATCGGCCTCGAGGAGGCCGGGATCGGCCGCCTTCCCGCCCTCGACCGGCGCGGCATGGCGGCCTTCACGGTCGCGGCCGCCTCCGCCCGCATCGGCGAGGCGCGCTCGACCTTCGAGGACGGGATCGTGTCGCGGGCGAACGACACGGCGGCCCGCCTCGGCGCTGCGGCCGGTGCGAGGGCGCGGGACGTGCTCCTGCGTTGGGCTGATGGTTGATTGCCGAAGCCGCATCCGGAATGAACCGAACCGGGGCCATTGCGTTTCCCTTGCAACAGTCACGAGGGAAACTCCGCCATGCATCGCAAAGTCTTGGCCCTTGCCGGGCTGCTCTCGGCTGCGCTCTGCGCGCAGGACGCCTCCGCGGCGAGCGGCTATTGGAACGACCCCTATTATGGCGACCGGCCGTCGCAGGCTTACGGCGCCCAGACCCAGTACAGCTACTACGGCGGCCAGCAGCCCGCGTACGGCTACTACGGCGGGCGCTCGCAATACTACGGCGATCAATATCAAGGCGGACAAGCCCAGGAAGAATCCTACGGCGAGGTGCGGCCGCAGGCCTCGCCGATCCCGCGCCAGCTCGTCTCCTTCGACACGCGCTACGCGCCCGGCACCATCGTGATCTCGACGGAGGAGCGGCGGCTCTACTACGTGACGAGCCGCGGCGAGGCGATCCAGTACGCGGTCGGCGTCGGGCGCCCGGGCTTCGAGTGGTCCGGCACGAGGAGCGTCTCGATGAAGCGCGAATGGCCCGACTGGCGCCCGCCGGCCGAGATGCTGCGCCGCCGCCCCGACCTTCCGCGCTACATGCCGGGCGGCGTCGACAATCCGCTCGGCGCCCGCGCCATGTACCTCGGCGGCACCCTCTACCGCATCCACGGCTCGAACGAGCCCGAGACCATCGGCCAGGCCGTCTCCTCGGGCTGCATCCGCATGACCAACGACGACGTGGTCGACCTCTACAGCCGCGTGAAGGTCGGGACGAAGGTGGTGGTGCTGCGGTAGAGCGATCCCTTCCGGTGCGGAAGAACCGGGGCGGCGCCGATCCGGCGCCGCCCTTTGCACGCGAGGGGCGCTGTCCCGCTCCCGTGGAAGGCCGGCCGTCCCGAGCCATGAGGCCGAGAGCTGCCGTGCCCGGCAGGTCGATCTCTCGCCTCGGCTCGTGCCTAGTAGCTGAAGAGGAAGACCGCCCAAACCGCGAAGGCCAAGACCGCAAACACGATAAGAAAACGTCGGAGCATGATGAGGCCCCCGAAAATTGGGGACGCATGACAATGCGCCGAGTATGCGCCTTCGAGGGAGCGGAGTCACTCCCGCCGAGCCGCGGGTGCTGTCCTGGTTAGGCTCCGGTGTCCAATTCGCGGGAGCGGGTGTCCTAAATTGCCGGGGATGAGGGCTCGGGCAGGCCGTCTAGATCGGCCTCGGTCAGAATGACGAAGCCGAATTGGAAAGCTCGCACGGGCGCTCGTTGCGATCTTCCCCCCGAAGCTTACGCTAAGCCGACCTTCGAGGGGGAGGGGCCGATGCAAATGTCCAGGATACGCGGCGGCGCCGCGACGTTGCTGATCGCCGGCGCGCTCGTCGGTACCGGTTTTTCCATAATTCCGGCGCGCGCAGACGAGACTATAAGCATCGGCGGTTCGAGCGCCGTTCTGCTGCGTCCGGCTTCGCCGCGCGGCAGCGGGATCCTGATGCCCGGCTCCCATGGCTCGATCGGCACCGCGGCCGATGGCCAGATCACGCGGCTGCAAGGCAACTCGCTCGTGCGCAACCGGGCGTCCTTTCGGGCGCGCGGCCTTGCCGTCCTGGTGGTCGATGGGGGCGTCAATCTGGCGAGCGCGGTCGAATACATGGCCAAGATCAAGCGGCCGGTCGTTGTGATTGCGTCGAGCCGTGGAACGTTGCGGGCGGCGCGCGGCATCGCGGGCGGCGCGCAGCCGGATGCGCTGGTGCTGGCCTCCGGGTACCTCACCGATGCGTCCGGCTCATCGGAAAATGTCGCGAATATTCTGGGCTCGTCCGCGGCGCTGCCGCGTACGCTCGTCATCCACCATCGCCGCGACGGTTGCCGTGTCACCCAACCGGCGGGCGTCGACCCTTTCATCCGCTGGGCCGGCGGAAGAGCGCGCGTCGTCTGGGTCGATGGCGGACGCGAAGCGGGTGATCCGTGCCAGGCGGAGGGCCATCACGGCTTCGCCGGGATCGACGGCCGCCTCGTCTCGCTCGCCGCGGGATTTAGGTAGAGTGCAGCCCGGGGCGGATGCGCGCCGGCCGACAGAGGACGCCGCCTCAGTGGCGGCTTCGTCAACTCAAGCATTCGCTCTCCGCAGGTGCTGTCCGGACACTACCAAGCCGCGCAAAGCCAGCGCCGGGGCAGAACGGAAGGATGCCGCCGCCGTAGGCCCCGGCCTGCGGACTCGTCCCGGCTCCCCTCGAAACATGTCCGAAGCTCGCTATATTGGGCCGAGCCGTCCCGGAAGCCTCCCCGTGCCCGTAGCCCTGAAGCGAATCCTTGCAGGCGCCCTTCTGCTCATGGGCCTTGTCATGGGCCTTGCGGGCCTTGCGCCGCCGGCGGGCGCGGCCGAGCTCGTCATGTACCGCCGCGCCGGCTGTCCCTGGTGCCAGGCCTTCGACGAGGCGATCGGCCCGGTCTATCCGAAGACCGACCTCGGCCGGCGGCTGCCGCTGCGCGCCGTCGACCTCGACCGCGACCCGCCCTTGCCCGTGACGCTCGAGCGCCCGGTGCACTTCACTCCGACCTTCGTGGTGGTCGAGGACGGCCGCGAGATCGGCCGCATCGAAGGTTATCCGGGTGAGGACTTCTTCTGGGGCCTCCTCGACAAGCTGGCGCGCGGCTTGCCTCCCCGGTCCTGACCATGCCCGCCGGCCTGGAAAATCCGCCGCCGTAAGCATCTTTGATGCGGGCTGTGGCCGCCTTCCCACTGGCGCGCGGCGTCGATTGGCGGTACGGATTCGGACGATGTTCCATCCATTGCGCGCCTGAACGCCAATAAATTGCGAGCATTGAGATGCATGGACCCGGCATAGCCGTGGAGAAGCGGCGGTCGGTGCGGCGCGGCTGGAGCGTCGTCGCCGGCGCCTTCGGCGTCATGTTCGCCGCCTTCGGCTGCACCTACTGCTTTTCGGCCTTCTTCACGCCCCTGCAGGAGGCGTTCGGCGCCTCGCGCGCCGCCCTGTCCTGGATCTTCTCGATCGCGGTGTTCATCTATTTCCTGCTCGGCGCGGTCAGCGGCCCCCTCGCCGACCGGGTCGGCCCGCGCGGCATGACGCTCACCGGGCTCGCCGTCATCGGCCTCGGGCTGATCGTCGCGAGCCAGGCGCGCGAGCTGTGGCAGGTCTATCTCGGCTACGGGCTCGGCGTCGGCGTCGGCGTCGGCTTCGCCTACGTGCCGGCGATCGGCGCGGTGCAGCGCTGGTTCGTGCGCCAGCGCGGCCTCGCCTCCGGCCTCGCCGTCTCCGGGATCGGCGTCGGGACCCTGGTGATGCCGAAGGTCGCGGAGCTGCTCATCAACTGGGCCGGCTGGCGCGGGGCCTTCGTGGTGCTCGGGCTGTTCGCGATCCTGGCCGGCGGCCTCGCCGCCCTGTTCATCGACGGTCCGCCGCAGCGGCATGGCCTCCTGCCCGACGGCGGCGTCGCGGCGGGCGCGGTGGCGCTCCCGACGCCCGAGGGGATGTCGCTGCGCGACACGGTCCGGGCGCGCCCGTTCCGGCTCCTCTACGCGGCCTGCTTCTTCGTCTCGATCGGGCTCTTCATCCCTTTCGTGCACCTCGTGCCCTACGCCCAGGACCAGGGCATCCCCTATGCGACGGCCGTGACCCTGTTCACCCTGGTCGGGCTCGGGAGCACGCTCGGGCGCTTCCTCCTCGGCGGCATCGCGGACCGGCTCGGGCGCCGGCGCTCGCTCGGCGGCATGTATTTCGGCGTCGCCGTGACGATGGGCTGGTGGTACCTCGCCGACGAGGTCTGGGAGGTCGCCGCCTTCGCCCTGGTCTACGGCACCTTCTACGGCGGCTTCGTGGCGCTCGCGCCGGCGCTGCTCGTGGACTATTTCGGCCCGAGGAACGCGAGCGGCATCATCGGCGTCGCCTACACCGGGGTCGCGGTCGGGACCCTCATCGGCCCGACCTTCGCCGGCTACGCCTTCGACTACACGCACTCCTACGATCCCGCGATCGCGGCGAGCGCGCTGTTCTCCCTCGTCGCCGCCGTGCTCGTCTGGATGGCGCCGGAGCCCGCGGCGGCGCGCCGCGCCGCGTGACCCCGCTGGCCGCCGCCTATTGCGGCGGCGTGCGCTTCCGCAGCACCATGTCGCCCCGCAGCAGGAACCGCTGGGCCCGCTTTCCGGTGTCGACCTCGGTCGTGTAGACGTTGCCCTTGCTGTCGATGGCGATGTTATGCACCCAGTGGAACTCGCCCGCCTGGCGGCCGTTGCGGCCGAAGGCGCCGACCGTCTCGCCGGTATCGCGCACGAGCGTCCTGACCTCGTTGTTCGCCCCGTCGGCGTTGAGGAGGAAGGTCTCCTTCTCGTCCGGGAAGAGCTCCATGTCCCAGACCGAGCCGTTCGCGAGGGTGTTCTTCTCGACGAAGAACTCCTTCACGAAGGTGCCGTCCTTGCGGAACACCTGGATGCGGTCGTTCGCCCGGTCGCAGACGTAGACGAGCCCGTCCTGGGCGATGCGCACGCAGTGCACCGGGTTCGAGAACTGCTGCGCCGGCGCGGCGGACGGGTTGTAGGGCGGCAGCTTGTCGTCCGTCGGCGGGCGGCCGTAGGCGCCCCAGTGGCGCTTGTAGGCGCCGGTGTCGGCGTCGAAGACGATGACGCGGTGGTTGTAGTAGCCGTCGGCGACGAAGACCTCGTTCGTCTGAGGGTCCACCACCATGTGGGCCGGGCGCCCGAGCCGCGTGGTGTCCTGGCTGTTCGTCTGCGGGCCGGGCTTGCCGATCTGCAGCACGAACTTGCCGTCGCGGGTGAACTTGAGGATCTGGCCGTCCTGCTCGCCGTTCGCGGCGAGCCACACGAAGCCCTTGTGGTCGATGTGGATGCCGTGCTCGTTCTGCGGCCAGTCGTAGCCCTGGCCCGGGCCGCCCCAGGCCTGGACGAGGTTGCCCTCCTGGTCGAACTCGAGCACGGACGGCGCCGGCTTGCAGCACTTCGTGCGCGGCGGGTCGAAGGTCGCGGCCTTCTCGTCGTCGGTGAGGGTCTTCGGGCGCTGCACGACCCAGATGTGGTCCTGCGCGTCGACCGCGACGCCCGCCGCCTGGCCCATGATCCAGTTGTTCGGCAGCGTCTTCGGCCAGGCCGCGTCGACCTGGAATTTCGGGGCGTCGGCTCGCGCGGCGGTGGCGAGAACGAGCGCAGACAAGGCGAGAATGGCTTTCATTGGCGTTTCCTCCGCCCCGACTATGCGACAGGCCGGGACGGGAGGCGATTGAAATCCGCGCGAGCGCCCCCCTCTCCCGCAGGCGGGAGAAGGGGGCCCGCCACCGTCAGAATACCGGCCAGGGCCGCTGCGGGCCGCGCATCTCCTCGAAGGCGCGGGCGAGGCGGAGCACGCCGAGGTCGTCGAAGCGGCGCCCTATGATCTGGAGGCCGATGGGCAGGCCGGCCCGCGTATAGCCGGCGTTGACCGAGGCGGCGGGCTGCTCCGAGAAATTGAACGGCACCGTGAAGGCGATGTGCTCGAAGGGCCGGGCCGGGTCGTCGAGGGGCGAGGCCATCTCGGCCGGGAAGGCCGGCACGGGCGCGACGGGCGAGAGCACGTAGTCGAACCGCTTCGTCGCCGCGATCGCCGCGGGCTTGATCGAGAGCATCTGGCTCATGCCGTCGTAAACCTTGCGGCCCGAGAGGCGGCTGCCGCCCTCGGCCCAGGCCCGGATGTAGGGCAGTACCTTGTCCTGCCGCTCGGGTGGAAGCGCGGAGATGTCGGCGAAGGCGCGCTGGCGCCAGAAGCGGTCGAGGC
>DASVPW010000213.1:0-9586 GCA_036389455.1 Beijerinckiaceae bacterium | reverse complement strand
CCCCCATCCTGCTGCTGGACGAAGCCACCAGCGCGCTCGACTCCGAGGTCGAGGCTGCGATCCAGCAGAGCCTCGACGAGCTGATGCGCGGCAAGACCGTGATCGCGATCGCCCACCGCCTGTCCACGATCGCCGCGCTCGACCGGCTCATCGTCATCCAGGAGGGCCGGGTCGTGGAGGAGGGGAGCCATGCCGAACTTGTGAACGGCGGCGGGCTCTATGCCCGGCTCTGGCGGCGGCAATCGGGAGGATTCCTCGGAATCGAGGGCCGAGGTGGCCTCGTCGAGGATCAGGATCGGGGCGTCCTTGAGGATCACCCGGGCGATGGCGATGCGCTGGCGCTGGCCGCCCGAGAGCTTGACGCCGCGCTCGCCGACCTGGGCGTCGTAGCCGCGCCGTCCCTTGTGGTCCTCGAGCCCCATGATGAAGTCGTGCGCGTAGGCGAGCCGCGCCGCGCGCTCGATCTCGCCCTGCGAGGCGTCCGGGCGGCCGTAGGCGATGTTGTCGCGGATCGAGCGGTGCAGGAGCGAGGTGTCCTGCGTCACGACCGCGATCGCCCGGCGCAGCGAATCCTGCGTCACGCCCGCGATGTCCTGGCCGTCGATGAGGATGCGCCCGCCCTCGAGGTCGTGCAGGCGCAGCATCAGCGAGGCGATGGTGGTCTTGCCGGCGCCGCTCGCGCCGACGAGGCCGACCTTCTCGCCGGGGGCGATCGCGAAGCTCAAGTCGCCGATGACCCCGTCCTCGCGCCCGTAGTGGAAGGTGACGCTCTCGAAGCGGACCTCGCCGCGGGCGATCTCGAGCGGCTTCGCGCCGGGCGCGTCGACGATGGCGTGGGGCTTCGCGATCGTCTCCATCGCCTCCTGGATGACGCCGACATTCTCGAACACCCCGCGCACCGTCTGCATCACCCAGCCCGACATGGCGACCATGCGCAGCACGAGGGCGAGCCCGGTCGCCGCCTCGCCGGGGGTCATGATGCCGCGCGACCAGAGAAGCGCCGAGAGCGCGCCGGTCATGAAGATGAGGGCGCTGTTCATCACGGTCAGCGTCGCGTCGACGGTGGTGATGAGCCGGAACAGGTCGAGGAAGGAGCGCGTCCAGGCCTCGAGCGCCCGGCGCACGGCGGAGCGCTCCTCCTCGGCCCGGGCGAAGAGCTTGACCGTCAAGATGTTGGTGTAGCTGTCGACGATGCGCCCGACCGCGACCGAGCGCGCCTCGGCGTTCCTGAGCGAGCGCGTCTGCGCCCGCGGCACGAAATAGCGCATCAGCATGAGGTAGCAGGCGATCCACACCGCCATCGGGGCCGCGAGGACGAGGCTGATGCTGGTGAAGAGGCCGAGCGCCGTGACGGCGAAGATCGCGACGTAGAGCAGCGAGTCGAGGATCGTGACCGCGAGCTCGCGGATCGCCGGGCCCGCCTGGGTGATGCGGTTGCCGATGCGCCCGGCGAAGTCCGACTGGAAGTAGCTCAGCGAATGGCCCAGCGTGTAGAGGTGCGTGCGCCAGCGGACCATGTTGGTGGTCTGCGGCACGAGGATCTGGTTCGTGATGGCGTCGTTCGAGACGTGGAGGATCGGCCGCAGGACCAGGATCAGCCCGGCGACGAGGGCGAGCCGCGTCCCGTGCTCGGAAAGGAGCCGGTCGGGCGCGGACTTCGCGAGGAGGTCCACGAACCAGCCGACGAGGAGGTAGAGCGAGGTCTCGAAGAGGCCGACCGCGATCGAGGCGCAGAACAGCACACCGAGCCAGAACCGCACCGGTCGCAGGTAATGCCAGGTGAAGCGCGCGACCGTCGCCGGCGGCATCTCGCCCTCCTCGAAGGGGGCGAAGGGGTCGATGCGGCGCTCGAGCCAGTCGAACATGCTTGCCTCTACGAAACGCATACTGTCGTCCCCGGCCGAGCGAAGCGAGGGGAAGGGGACCCAAGCCCTGCCGGAGTGTGGGTCCCCTTCCCTCGCCTGCGCTCCGCTCCGGCTCGCCGGGGACGACAGTGCGTTCCCCTACATAGTGATCCCGCCGCGCCCTTGACGGGCGCGCCGGCGGCGCGGGAAGACGGGGCGTGCGCCTTTGTCTTTACCAGCCCGACATCCCGCAGAACACCGGCACGATGCTGCGCCTGGCAGCCTGCCTCGGCGTTCCGGCCGACATCGTGGAGCCCGCGGGCTTCGACGTCTCCGACCGCAACTTCCGCCGCGCCGGGCTCGACTACCTCGACGCGCTGGAGGTCACGCGCCATCCCTCGTGGAGCGCCTTCGAGGCCTGGCGGACGGAGCGGGGCCTGCGCCTCGTCGTCGCGACCACCAGGGCGGCCCTGCCCTATACGGCCTTCGGCTTTCGCCCCGGCGACGTGGTGCTTGTCGGCCGCGAGTCGGCCGGCGTGCCGGAGGCGGTGCACGCCGCCGCGGACGCCCGCGTCGTCGTGCCGATGCGCCCCGGACTGCGCTCGCTCAACGTCGCGGTCGCGGCCGCCATGATCATCGGCGAGGCGCTGCGGCAGACGGGCGCCTTCCCGCCCGCGCCGCCCCGATGAGGAGCCCGCCCGTGCCCGAGACCGAGCCCGTCCACCGCCTGCAGACCGACGCGCCCCTGTGGTTCGCGTCCTTGCGCGACCGCGTCTGCGCCGCCTTCGAGGCCCTGGAGGACGAGGCCCCCGGCCCGTTCGACCCGGAGGCGGCCGCTCCCGGCCGCTTCGCCAGGAAACCCTGGACGCGCACCGACCACTCCGGCAAGGCCGGCGGCGGCGGGGTGATGGCGCTGATCCGGGGCCGCGTGTTCGAGAAGGCCGGCGTCCACGTCTCGACGGTCCACGGCGAGTTCGCGCCGGAGTTCCGTGGCGAGATCCCGGGCGCCGCCGACGACCCGCGCTTCTGGGCCGCCGGCATCTCGCTCATCGCCCACCCCTGGAACCCGCACGTGCCGACCGTGCACATGAACACCCGCCTCGTCGTCACCACGAAGGCGTGGTTCGGCGGCGGCGCCGACCTGACCCCGGTCCTCGACCGGAGGCGCACGCAAGAAGACCCCGACGCGGCCGCCTTCCACGCCGCCATGCGGGCGGCCTGCGAGGCGCACCCCTCGGCGCCTTACGACAGGTACAAGGCCTGGTGCGACGAGTACTTCCATCTCAAGCACCGGGGCGAGCCGCGCGGGATCGGCGGCATCTTCTACGACTACCACTGGTCCGGCGACCCGGACGAGGACTTCGCCTTCACCCGCGACGTCGGCGAGGCCTTCCTGAAGGTCTACCCCGGGATCGTGCGCCGCAATTTCGCGACCCCCTGGAGCGAGGCCGACCGGCGCGAGCAGCAGGTCCGGCGCGGGCGCTACGTCGAGTTCAACCTGCTCTACGACCGCGGCACCATCTTCGGCCTCAGGACCGGCGGCAACGTCGAGTCGATCCTCTCGTCCATGCCGCCGACGGTGCGCTGGCCCTGAGCGTCATCCGCTCGAATGGATTGGCAAGGGACTCGATCGCCGGCCGCGCACCTCCTCTCCCCCTTGCGGGGAGGGGTAGGGGTGGGGGTCGCAGGGCCAGGCGCAAGGGAACGCCGTTGAGCCTTGGCGGCCCGTACAGGGCTCCACTTTCATGACCGCGCTCTACGCCCGCGACCCCCACCCCGCTCGGCCGGAGCCTGTCATCGGGCCGGCCGAAGGCCGGACCCGTTGGGCCGAGTGGCCCTCCCCGCAAGGGGGAGGGAAGCGCGCCTGCCGCCGCTTCAATGAATGCCCTAGCTGTGGAGCCTCGACAGGTCGTCCTCGGGAAGGCCCTGCGCGAGGGTCCCGGGACCGGCGCGCTTTCCCTCCGCCTCGGCGTCCTCCCTCGCAACGAAAGCTTCGTACCGGCGCGCGATTTCCTCGAGCAGCTCGTTCGCCTCATCGAAGGTCGCCGGCCCCCTGTACCGGTCGTCGGCCCCCGCGCCGGCATAGGGGCCCTCGTCGGGCAGCGCCGCGACGCGCAAGGCCAAGCGCGCGAGCGCCTGCGCGGTGCGCTCGACCTGGGCGTCCGGCCGCACGAGCGCCTCGGCCCCGAGCGCCGCCGCCGCGCGCACGAGGAGCGGCGCCGCCTCGGCCTTGCGGAGATCCGGGCTCACGAGCGCGGCGTGGAGGTCCGCGAGGTGCTCCGGCACCGGCGGCGGGACCGCCGCGAAGCCCGCCTCCGCGGCGGCGCCGGAGCGCGCAGCGCCGGGAACGGACGCGGCGCCGGTCCCGAACGCGGCGGCGCGGCGATCCGGCGGCGCGATCCGGCCGACGGTGCGGGCGTGGCACCCCGCCGCCGCCGCGACGGAGCGGGCCGAGGCGCCGGTATCCCGCAGGCGCAGGATCGCCTCGTACTGGTCGTGCGAAAGCCGGCGCGAGGTCCGCGCCTCCGGGCAGCGCGTCCATCCATGTTTGCGGGCGAGCACGCTCACCGTGCTCTCGCCCACCCCGGCCGCCGCGGCGATGCGCGCATGGGTCAGCGGCGCCCCCTCGTAAAGCTCCCGCACCCGCGCCACCACCTCCTCGGCCAGAAACCTCGGCATCGCACCCTCCCCTCCGGCGCCCGCGTCGGCCACGCCGGACAAAACAAAAGCCGCCCGGCAAGGCGCCGAGCGGCTGGTGATCCTCAACGCCGCCGCCGCCGGAGCCCTAAGGTCCGGACGCAGCGCGCGAGCGTACTATATTCCTAGCGGAGGAGCGTCACGGTGTCAAGCGGCCTCTCCCCGCGAACGCGGAGCTGATCCTCTCCCGCGCAACGGGGAAGGGGCCAAAAGCGGTGAAGGAAAGCGGAGCCGGTGCACTCTTCATGCTTAGGCTCAATCGGCCATGCAACCGTGCACACCTCATAGCGCTCTACCATCTACCATTCGCTGAGCATGGAGTGGTAAATCAGCGGCAATCCAAGAAGGGGTATTGGATGTTTATTGAGGGCGAGACGTTCGATGACCTCCTGAGAAAGGGCCTATGCGCGATTCTCGAGCACGGGCTTCCAATTAAACCGCGCAAGAAGGAAGCGACAGAAATCATTGGGGTCAGTCTGAAGCTGCATAATCCATGCGCTCGGTTCAGCCGGACCGAGAACCGCGCCGTTCTTTTCAGCGCCTTAGGCGAAACCCTCTGGTACCTCTCCGGTTCCGACGACTTTGAGATGATCGAACACTACATCCCACGATATCGAGAGCACTGCGAAACCCCGCCGGATGTGGCCCACTCAGAAGCTGCATACGGGCCTCGACTAAAGCGTCAAATGAATTTTGTAAAAGAAAAGATCAAGAAACGGGACACGCGAAACGCTGTGATCTCAATTTATCGCGAGGAAGATCATAATAATAAATATGAATACCCCTGCACTTGTACGCTCCAGTTCTTTCCTCGAGCAGGTAATTTGCACATGGTTGCGCAGATGAGATCAAACGACGTTTACAAGGGTATGGCGCACGACATCTTCGCCTTTACATTCCTACAGGAACTATTAGCAAGATCCGCTGGCCTAGAGATGGGCAGCTATATGCACCAGGTAGGCAGCTTCCACCTCTATGATCGCGACCGTGCAAAAGCAGAACGCTACATTGAAGGGGGCCTCGCGGACACGATCCCAATGGTCCCGATGCCGCCTGAGGACCCAGAGTGCGGTTTAGAATGGCTGCTTAGCGCCGCTGCCGCGTTGCGTAAAGGAGATAATGTGCCGAGTTCGTCGGGAATAGCCCCCTACTGGCAGGACCTCGCAAACCTCCTTCGCATCAAGTCATTACGGGACGCTAGGAACAAGGCCGGCCTACTTGCAATCCGGGACGCGATGCATTCCGACGTGTTCCGGACCTTCATTCAAGATGAGATCGAAAAAGCATGAATGGTCACCCCGCCCCACGGGTTCCGAAAAGACACCAGGATCCATTCGGCCAACAACTCGCCGCTGCGATAACGAACTACGCGGCGACCGTAAGGCCGCTGTTAGGGATCGCAAACCCCCCCTCTGTAGATTGCCTCGTGAAGCAGCTTCTCGACAGTCGCAGGCGGGTGGAGTTCGTGAAACAGCTCGCCACCAAGAGGCATGACGCGGCCGTTGCCAATCCAAGCTCTCATCGTTTCGACCCTCTGAAAGCGGCGGTGTTTCGGACTAGCCAAGGCAATGTCGATGACGCGGTCTGGCTTGTGTTCCTCGCGGTTCATTTCGGCAAGAATGCCAAGGATGGCTGGGAGCTTGTCCGTCACGTTTATGAACGCACTGGCCAACCCGGCCTATGGGACTGGCAGAACGTATCAACGAACCTAGCGGGTTTCCGTCAGTGGCTCGCCAGCCAGAACGCCACTCTAAGTCGATTCCGCTTCAGCAATCACCGGAAGTATGAGGGACTTGACGCGTACTCCGCCAATGGCACTGGCAGCATTGTCGCAAGCTTTATAGATTGGATCGCGACCCAAGGTTCTTTCAACGGACTTGTCCGTGCGGCGCACCGACGCGTCGGCCAAAACCCAACCGCGGTGTTTGATGCGCTCTATAAGGAGATGCGTCAGGTGCATCGCTTCGGACGGCTCGCCAAGTTCGATTTTCTTACGCTGCTTGGAAAGCTAGGGATTGCTCCAATTCAACCTGGTTCAGCCTATATCCGAGACAATGCGACAGGACCGTATACAGGCATCTGTCTGTTAGTCACAGGCAACAAGCAAGGACCACTTACACGCCGGGATGCAGACACGATTTACGTTCAACTAGGGCAAGCCCTGAATGTCGGAATGCAAGAGCTGGAGGATGCGCTCTGCAACTGGCAGAAAAGTCCTACGCATTATCGCTATTTCAGGGGATGATGCCATTCTTATAGAGTGCTTTCCAATTAAAGCGGCGCTTCAACCTGTTAAGCCAACCATACGGCAGATGTCCAAGTCGCTGCATCTGGCCAACTACGATTCCAGGGGCAATCCCGATTTGCCGAGCGAATGCGATGACGGCCTCATGTCTCGGTGGCAAGCTGAGCATCGTTCGCTGCTTTTCGGCTGGAATGAGTATATCGAGTGCAAAGGCGTTTGCCTCTCGTTCTATGTCATCGACCTCACCATTTTCGCCCTCAAGGAAGAGGCCCTGCTCAGCATGCTTCAATAAATGTCCTGCTTCGTGAAAGAACGTGAACCAAAAATGGTCGTCCGAGTAGTAGCGGAAGCTTAAAACAATCATAGCCTTACGTCGACGAACCATTTTTGTGGCGCCACTTGCTCGACAGCCGGCGGGAGCCGGCCCGATCACCACAGCAACGCCGGACGCAGCACAGATTTCACGCAGCCTAGGCACAAACCGTTCGGGGTGATGATTGCGTGAAAGGGCCCGGACTGTATTGAGTCCATTGCTGAATGCGTCTCGATTCCAAGGTCGGCAGGCTATGTCCTCCGCCTTATTTTCCGCCCAGCGAAGCCAAGCCGATGTCGCTGTTGGATCCGAGCTGAAAGCCTCTGAGGTCCTGAAATTAGCGCTCGCAAGAAGGTCCGTTTGTTGCGTCTTCCAATTATCAAGTCCGATGATGCCAAAGAACCTGAAGCACTCTTCCGCCTGACGGATGGGGTTGCGGTGACGCTTCACCCAACCGAGATCTGACATCTCTTTCAGCGGCATCCGCCGGAGCCAATCTTTCACCTGGTCGTCGACATAAGCGGGGAGATTTCGCTGCATGTCCTCGCGGTAGCTCTGCTCACAGCGCAGCCAGAACGACGGCGTTGATCCGACTACAGCCGCGAGGCGCACCGCGAGATTGTCGTCGATAGCGGTCGTGCCCTCAATCAGACCTCGAGCGTCGCGGACGCTAAGACCGACGTTGGATGCGAACTCGTCAAGCTCCATCTCTCGAGATGAAAGTATTCGGCCAACGATCTCGCCCGGGGGTGAAATCCATTCCGGGAGGTTGGTGGCTCGCTCACGCATGCGGAGGCTCAATCGCAATCACCTGCAGACGATAAACACGCGTCCAGTCCATGCTGCCCTCTATGAGCGGAGGCTTCGAGTGGTTGACGCGCACAACTACCTTGTAACCCTCCCGAAGATCGATCCGCCAAGCGAGATCCTCATTCAATTCGCCCGGCTCTGGTTTGCCCAAAGGTAGCTCCTCGACATGTTCTGCGTTCCGCATGGCGTTGTAAAACGTATGGAGCGCCGCCAATACGCTTTTTGGCAAATTGCCAGCCTGGAGGTCGCGGGCAAGGCACGCCTTCTTCAAGTCCTCAGTTGCGAACGAGATCTCCATTCAACTCTGACATTACCGCACAAGTCATCCCGGGCAAGGAAGGTCGAGTCCAAAAGCTGGGTTTCAACAGCGTTGATTCAGCTCTCCTGTCGAGGCTCGTCCGTCGAGCGCATGGATGAGGGTTTTTCGGCCGGAGGGGCGATGTCAAGGACGGGCCGAAGGCCCGCCGCCTCCGGCGGCCGCAGGTCCTTGACACCACCCCTCCGGCCGAAACACGAGGCTTCCATGCGGTCGACGGACGACTCCGCCCGGCCCGCGCGAGGGGCTTCATTCGTCATGGCCGGGCTTGGCCCGGCCATCCACGCCTTTGCCCCGCAGCCACATCCTGCGCCGCCTGGCGCTCGTGGAGCCGAAATCGTGGATGGCCGGGCCAAGCCCGGCCATGACGGATCAAGTCCGGGGACGGCCATGACGCCGAAAGAGACCTTCTCAAAAGAAAATGCCCGCTCGGAAGCGGGCGCTTCGATCATCCAGTGCCGGAGGGCGGCCCCCTCCACCATCCCCCGGATCAAGTCCGGGGGTCGCATGGTCCCCCTCCCTCGGCTCACGCGGGGGAGGATCAGGGGCGACGAGGCCGGCGCGAGGGGCCTCGGGCGAACTCCGCCGGGACGGGGCGGGTCATGACCTCGTCGAAGCCGTAGGGACAACGGTCGGGGAAGCTCGTCCGCGGCAGGCCTGTCTCGTCCATGGCGGAGGCGACCGCCAGCTCGTAGGCTTCCGCGAGGGTTTCTTCCAGCTTGGGCTTCAGGCCAGGGTTCTCCTCGAGCGTCTGCTCGGCCCGCACGCGGTGCTTGTTGATCGAGATCTGCCAGCTCGCACTGCGCATCCGCTCCTGGTGGTCCCATTTCAGGAGATGCTGGATGACGCGCGCGAGCGCGCTGCGCAGCGCGCGGTTTTCGCTCCGGCCCAAGTCTTCCAGCTCCTCGGCGATGTTGACGAGATCGGCTTGCGCCGCGTCGCCGCTCCGCAACAGGCGGGCCTGGGCCATGGCCCAGGAGTAGAAGTCCGCCTCGTAGGAGGGGGACGATCGGGCCGATGCCGATGGCGCGGCCGCGCGGCGGGTCGAGGTGCGGCTCACGGCCTTCTCCCTCAAGGACGACGGCTCAAGGATACCAGAGGCGCAGCCGTTCGTGCCACTGTCATCCGGCGAGCGTCCGGACCCCGATGCACGAGTCAGCCCTCCGTCGAGCGCATGGATGAGGATTTTTCGGCCGGAGGGGCGATGTCAAGGACGGGCCGAAGGCCCGCCGCCTCCGGCGGTCTTCGATCCTTGACATCGCCCCTCCGGCCGAAAAATCCTCATCCATGCGCTCGACGGAGGGCTGACTCGTGCATCGGGGTCCGGACGCTCGCCGGATGACAGTGGCACGAACGGCTGC
>DASVPW010000212.1:0-50284 GCA_036389455.1 Beijerinckiaceae bacterium | reverse complement strand
GCGGACGCCCGTTCGCGCCGCGGGGCGAGGCGTTCGAGCGCGCCGCCGAGGACTGGCTTGCGCTCGCCGGCGACGGCGGCGCGGCCGTCGACCGCGAGGTCTCGCTCGCCGGCGCCGAGATCGCCCCGGTCGTGACCTGGGGAGTGAGCCCCGAGGATGCGCTGCCGATCGACGGCACCGTGCCCGATCCCGAGCGGGCGCCCGACCCCGGGCGGGCCGCCCAGATCCGCGACGCGCTCGCCTACATGGGCTTGAGGCCCGGGCAGAAGCTCACGGACGTCGCCGTCGACCGGGTCTTCATCGGCTCCTGCACCAACAGCCGCATCGAGGACCTGCGCGCCGCCGCGGCGGTGCTCGCGGGACGGAAGGCGCGGGTGCCCGGCCTCGTCTCGCCGGGCTCCTCCCTCGTCAAGCGCCAGGCCGAGGAGGAGGGGCTCGACCGGATCTTCAAGGAGGCCGGGCTCGAATGGGCCGACAGCGGCTGCTCCATGTGCGTCGGCATCAACGGCGACCAGGTCCCGCCGGGGGAGCGCTGCGCCTCGACGACGAACCGCAACTTCAAGGGCCGTCAGGGCCCGGGCGCGCGCACCCACCTGATGTCGCCCGCCATGGCGGCGGCCGCCGCCGTGACGGGGCATCTCGCCGACGTGCGGCCGCTCATCGCCGGGAGGGCATGATGGAGCCGTTCCGCCAGCTTAGCGCCCGCGCCTGCCCGCTCGCGCTCGCGAACGTCGACACCGACCAGATCCTCCCGGCGCGCTTCCTCAAGCGCCCCCGCTCGGAAGGACACGCCGCGGTGCTGTTCCACGACCTGCGCTTCGACGCCGAGCGCCGGCCGCGGCCGGAGTTCCCGCTCAACCGCCCGCAATGGGCCGGCGCCAAGATCCTCGTGGCGCGGCGCAACTTCGGCGCCGGCTCGTCGCGGGAAGCGGCCGTCTACGCGCTTTCCGACTACGGCATCCGCTGCGTGGTCGCGCCGAGCTTCGGCGACATCTTCGCCGGAAACGCCGTCAACAACGGCCTTGTGCCGGCCCGGGTCCCGGAAGCCGAGGCCGAGGCGCTGATCGCCGCTCTCGAGCGCGGCCTCGCCGAGATCGCCGTCGACCTCGAGGCGCAGAGCGTCCGGGCCGGCGACCGCGTCATGGCCTTCGCCATCGACCCGGTCTTTCGGACGAAGCTCCTCAACGGCTGGGACGACCTCGACCTCACGGCGAGCTACGCCCAAGAGATCGCCGCCTTCGCGGCTGCGGACGCCGTGAGGCGGCCTTGGGCCGCGCCGTGGCGCGACGGAGCCCGCCCAAGTCCCGGCGCGATGCCGAACGGTCATAGTCTTCCGGGAAGCGCTCGCTGATCCAAGGTGCGGGCGCGCCGTGCGGCGGGGCCAGAGCGAACCATGGGGCGTGTCGGGCGGTTCGCCGGAATGGGCTTGCGTGTCCCGCCGGTTGGGCCTCATTCTGGTCTTTCAGCTCATGCGTTTCGGGTCGGTCGACCCTAGGAATTGCAGGGAGGGCAAGATGGGCATTCGGGACATTCTGTTTTCGACCGTCGCGGCGGTCGGCATCGCCGCGATGGCGGCGGCCGCGCCGGCTCCGGCCCGCGCGCAGCAGCAGGCGGCGGTCGCGATCGACAAGGATGACATCGGCGGCGTCGTCACGGGCCCGAACGGGCCGGAGGCCGGCGTCTGGGTCATCGCCGAGACGACGGAGCTGCCGACGAAATACGCCAAGATCGTCGTGACCGACGACCAGGGCCGCTACGTCGTCCCGGACCTGCCGACGGCGAACTACCAGGTCTGGGTGCGCGGCTTCGGCCTCGTCGACTCCCCGAAGGTGCGGGCGAAGCCCGGCGAGCACCTCGACCTCACGGCGGTGCCGGCGCCCAACGCGCGCTCGGCGGCGCAGTACTACCCGGCGATCTACTGGTACGCCATGATGCACATGCCGCCGGCGAAGGACTTCGGCGGCTCCTCCGACATCCCGAAGGAGGTCACGCGCGAGCTGTGGCGCCAGCGCATGGGCAACGTCGACTGCGTCGGCTGCCACCAGCTCGGGCAGGAATCGATCCGCCACATCCCGGCGCAGCTCGGCGAGTTCAAGTCGGGCGAGGAGGCCTGGGCGCGCCGCGTCGCCTCGGGCCACACCGGCGAGTGGATGGTCAACCGCCTCGCCGGCCAGCTCAACGGCGTACCGTTCAAGTACTTCGGCGAGTGGACTGACCGCATCGCCAAGGGCGAATTGCCCAAGGACAAGCCGCAGCGGCCGCAAGGCGTCGAGCGCAACGTCGTCGTGACCTCCTGGGAGTGGGGCAGCGAGAAAACCTTCGTCCACGACCTGATCTCGTCCGACCGGCGCAAGCCGACCGTCAACGCTTACGGCCCGCTCTTCGGCTCGCCCGAGTACTCGAGCGACGACATCCCGATCCTCGACCCGAAGACGCACAAGGTCTCGTCCTTCCGCATGACGACGCTCGACCCGAACGGGCCGGAATCCTTCGGGCCCCCGTTCCACGCGACCGCGATGGCGACGCCGACCATGCCCTCGCCCTACTGGGGCGACGAGAAGATCTGGAGCCAGCGCTCGAACAACCACAACGGCATGGTCGACGGCAAAGGCCGCGTGTGGTTCGCGGCCGCCGTGCGCGGCAACGACAACCCGGCGTTCTGCCGAGCGGGCTCGGACCATCCGTCCGCCAAGGTGTTCCCGCTGAACCAGTCGGGGCGGCAGGTGTCGATGCTCGACCCGAAGACCATGAAGTACACGATGATCGACACCTGCTTCGGCACCCACCATCCGCAGTTCGGCTACGACGCCGACGAGACGGTGTGGTTCTCGGGGACAGGGCCGGTCGCCGGCTGGATCAACACCGCAGTCCTCGAGGAGACCGGCGACCCCGTAAAGGCTCAAGGCTGGGCGCCGTTGGTGCTCGACACCAGCGGCAACGGCAAGCTCGACGAGTGGACGGAGCCGGGCAAGCCGCAGGAGCCGGGCAAGGACATGCGCATCGCGGGCTCCGGCTCCTATGCCGTGATGCCGCATCCGACCGACGGCTCGGTGTGGTTCGCCCAGAACATCTTCGCCGGGCGGCCGGGGTTCCTGCGCTTCGATCCGAAGACCAAGCTGTCCGAGTTCTACGCCGTGCCGAAGGAGATGATCGGCCTGCGCGGCGGCGACATCGACAAGGACGGCGTCCTATGGGGCTCGGGCTCGAACGGCACCCTCGTCAGCTTCGACCGCAGGAAGTGCAAGGGCCCGCTCAATGGGCCGAGCGCCACCGGCGACCACTGCCCCGAGGGCTTCGCGCAGCACAAGTACCCGGGCCCCTCGTTCGAGGGCTTCGAGAACGGCACCGCGGAGGCGAGCTACTACACCTGGGTCGACCACCACAACACGGTGGGCCTCGGCGAGAACGTGCCGATCTCGACCGCGAACCTCAACGACGGCTTCGTCGCCTTCAAGGACGGGCAGATGGTGATGCTGCGCATCCCCTACCCGCTCAGCTTCTTCGCCAAGGGCCTCGACGGGCGCATCGACGACCCGAACGCCGGCTGGAAGGGCCGCGGCCTGTGGAGCACCAACGGCGACCGCACGCCGTGGCTGAAGGAAGGCGGCAAGGGCTCGAAGCCCCGCGCCGTGCACATCCAGGTGCGGCCCGACCCGCTCGCGCACTGAGCCGGCCGCAGGTTCATCGGGTCGCGCCGGCGCGGCTCCGATGGACGGAGGACAGACATGAAAGCGAGCCGGCGCTGGCCGGGGGGCGCGGCCATCGCGACCGCCCTGCTGTTCGCCGCGTCGGCGCCGGCGGCGGACGAGAACGCGCAGGTCCTCGCGCCGAGCGGCAGGCTTCGCGCGGCGCTCTACCCTGGCACGCCGACCTCGGTCCTCGACCCGAAGGAGAGCGAGCCGCGCGGCGTCGGCTACGAGCTCGGCCGGGAGCTGGCGCGCCGGCTCGGCGTCCCCTACGAGCCCGTCGTGTACTCCAAGAACGCGGATGTGCTCGAGGCGGTGAAGACCGGCAAGGCCGATGTCGCCTTCACCAATGCCTCGCCGGCGCGCCGGAAGGAGATGAACTTCGGCCCGCCCTTCCTCGTCATCGAGCTCGGTTATCTCGTGCCGGCCGGATCGGCCATCGCAGGTTCGGTCGACGTCGACAGGAAGGGCGTCCGTGTCGGCGTGACGGCCGGAAGCACGTCCGAGGGGGCGCTGTCGCGCGACCTCAAAGAGGCCGAGCTGGTGCGCGCGGCCACCAACCAGGGCGGCGCCGAGATGCTCGCGGCCGGCACGATCGACGCCTTCGCCACCAACAAGGCGACGCTGTTCGGGCTCGCCGAGAAGGTGCCGGGCGCGAAGGTTATCCCCGATACTTGGGGCGAGGAGCGCCACGCCGTCGCGTTCCCGCACGGGCGCGAGCAGGGCGCGCCGTTCATCAAGAAATTCACCGAGGACGCGCTGGCCGAGGGCCTGGTCCGGGCCGCGATGGACCGCGCCGTCCTGCGCGGCGCCCGCACGGCGGACAAGCCGTAGCGCGACGCCCCGCGGCCACGATCTTGCCGAAGGCCGCAGCGCCGGAGAAACTCAGGGGCACGGTCGAAGGCACCTCGGGGAAGCGCATGAGAAGCTATCGCATGGTCGACTTCGGCGCGCCGCTCGAGGCCGTCGAGGCCGGGACCCCGGAGCCGACCGGGACGCAGGTCCTGCTTCGGGTCAGGGCGGCCGGCGTCTGCCACAGCGACCTGCACATCTGGGAAGGCGGCTACGACCTCGGCTTCGGCCGCAGGATGTCGCTGAAGGACCGCGGCATCCAGGTGCCCCTGACGCTGGGGCACGAGACCGTCGGCGAGGTCGTGGCGGCCGGGCCCGAGGCGCGCGGCGTGCGGGCGGGCGACGTGCGCCTCGTCTACCCCTGGATCGGCTGCGGCGCCTGCCTGGTGTGCCGGCGCGGCGACGAGAACCTGTGCGCCAAGCCGCGGTTCCTGGGGGTCTACTGCGACGGCGGCTATGCCGACCACATCCTCGTGCCCGATGCGAAGTACCTCATCGACCTTACCGGCCTCGATCCGGTGGCCGCCGCTCCCCTGGCCTGCTCCGGTGTCACGACCTACGGTGCGCTGAACAAGCTTTCCAACGTGTTTCCGGCGGAGCCGATCGTGGTTATCGGCGCCGGCGGCCTCGGACTCATGTGCCTGTCGATTCTGAAGGCGCTCGGCGGCAAGGGCGCCATCGTGGTCGACATCGACGAGAGGAAACGCCGCGCCGCCCTCGACTGCGGTGCGCTCGCGGCCGTGGACGGGCGCGACCCGCAGGCCCTCGCCGCGATCGCGCGCGCGGCGGGCGGGCCGGTGCGCGGCGTCATCGACCTCGTCGGCAGTGAGCAGAGCGCAGGCCTCGGCTTCGACGTGCTGCCGAAGGGCGGCAAGCTCGTCATCGTCGGCCTGTTCGGCGGTGCCGCGCCCTGGCCGCTCCCGTATATCCCCATGAAGGCGGCGACCATTCAGGGCAGCTACGTCGGCAACCTCGCCGAGCTTCGCGAGCTCATCGACCTCGTGCGCCGGAAGAACGTCGCCTCGATCCCGACGAGCCGCCGCCCTCTCGACCAGGCGAGCGAGACCCTCGAGGCGCTGCACCGGGGCGAGATCGTCGGCCGCGCCGTCCTGGTGCCGTAACGCTTTCCAACCACAAGAGAACTCCATGACCAAGCATGAACCGCAGGGCCTCGGCGGCGGCCTCACCTCCTATGGCGACCCCGCCTTCGCGGCCTACCTGCGCCGCTCGTTCGCGCGCTCCATGGGCTATTCGCGCGAGCTTTTGGGCAAGCCCGTGGTCGGCATCACCTGGACGGCGTCGGGCTTCAACAACTGCCATCGCGGCGTGCCGGAGCTCATCGAGGCGGTGAAGCGCGGCGTGCTCGCCTCGGGCGCGCTGCCCCTCGACTTTCCCGTCATCTCGCTCGGCGAGGTGTTCCTCAACCCGACGAGCATGTTCTACCGCAACCTCATGGCGATGGCGGCGGAAGAGATGATCCGCGGCCAGCCGATGGACGCGGTCGTGCTCGTCGGCGGCTGCGACAAGACCCTGCCGGCCCTCGTCATGGGGGCGGCCTCCGCCGGCAAGCCCGCGATCGTGCTGGCCACCGGCCCGATGATGACCTCGCGCTACCGCGGCGAGCGCCTCGGCGCCTGCACCGACTGCCGCCGCTTCTGGGCGAAATACCGGGCGGGCGGCATCGATTCGGACGAGATCGAGACGATCGAGGGGCGGCTCGCCACGACCGAGGGCACCTGCGCCGTCATGGGCACGGCCTCGACCATGGCGATCCTGATCGAGGTCTTAGGGCTGATGCTCCCCGGCACCGCCGCGATCCCGGCCGTCCACGCCGACCGCCTGCGCGCCGCGGAAGCCACGGGCCGCGCCGCCGTCGACCTCATCGGCTCGGGGCGCACCATCGACAAGGTCGTCACGCAGGCGAGCATCGACAACGCCGTGCGGGCGCTGCTTGCCGTCTCGGGCTCGACCAACGCCGTCGTGCACCTCGCCGCGATCGCGGGGCGGCTCGGGCTGAAAGTGGACCTCGACCGCCTGAACCGCCTCTCGGACGAGACCCCGGTGCTCGTCGACCTCAAGCCCACGGGCGAGGGCTACATGGAGGATTTTTTTGCGGCCGGCGGCGTCGGTGGACTGCTCCAGCGCATGGGCTCGACGTTCGACCTTTCCGCAAAAACGGTTACGGGCGAGACGCTCGGCGACTGGGTGCTGCCGGATGCGGCCTTCGTCGATCCGACCGTGATCCGTCCGGCCGACGATCCGGTGAGCCCGCAGGGCGGGCTTGTGGCGCTCTACGGCTCGCTCGCCCCGAAAGGCGCGATCCTGAAGCGCGCCGCCGCCGACGAGCGCCTGTTCGAGAGGACGGCCCGGGCGGTGGTGTTCACCTCCCTCGACGACCTCTCGGCCCGCATCGACGACCCGGACCTCGACGTGAAGCCCGACGACGCCCTCGTGCTCCAGAACGCCGGCCCCAAGGCCTGCGGCATGCCGGAGGCGGGTTACCTGCCGATCCCGAAAAAGCTCGCGGCGGCCGGCGTCAAGGACATGCTGCGCCTCTCCGACGCCCGCATGAGCGGCACCGCCTACGGCGCCATCGTCCTGCACATCGCGCCGGAGGCCGCCGACGGCGGCCCCCTCGGCCTCGTGCGGACCGGCGACCGCATCCGCATCAGCGTCAGCGAGCGCCGGCTCGACCTCCTGGTCGACGAGGCGGAGCTGGCGACGCGTCGGGCCGCGCAGCCGCAGGCCGCGCCGGCGCCGGCCCGCGGCTGGGCGCAGCTCTACCACGACCGCGTGCTGCAGGCCGACGAGGGCTGCGATCTCGATTTTCTGAGGGCGCGCTGATCCCTCCCCTGCGGAGAGGGATTGGAGCGGCGTTACCGCAGCACCGGCAGCGGCTTCACGGCAGGTCCCGTGAAGCGGTTGCCCGAGAGCTCGGCGGGCCGGCCCGAGAAGCCGAGGGCGAGGCCCGCGGAGGGCGCCGCGACGAGCCCGCCCGGGGCGTCGGCCTGCTGTCTCGCGCGAGCGGTCGCGACCTTGACGCGCGCTTCCGGCGCGGAGCCGCTCGACACGGCGGCGAAGAGGGCGCGCAGCTGCGCCCGCTCATCCGATGAGAGCGCGGGACGCGGCGCCTCCGGTAAAGCCTTGGCGAAGCCGGGAGCCGGGCCCGCGTCCGTGCGGGTCGGAAGCGCGATCATGCCGGCGGAGGCGAGCGCGACCGGGCGGGCGGGCGGCAGCGGCGCGAAGGCGAGCGCCGTCGCGACATCCATGAAGTCGTCCGGGCGCTTCGGCGGCAGCGGCACGGCCGCGAGGGCGGGCGAGACCGCCGGCGCGGCCTCGTCCGGGGCCACGTCCTTCGGCCCGATGGCCGCGGTCTGGGCGGCGGCGGGCGTCTCGGCGGGTTGGGGGGCGGACCGGCGCCGGGCCGGCTCCGGCGCCGCGTAGGCGAGGACGCCGCGGGTGCCGCCGTCGTCGCCGTTCGCCGGGACGTAGGCGGCCGTCTCCTGGGCGGCGCGGGCGCGGCCGCCCCGGCCGCCGCGCGTGCCGTAGAACTCCTCGTCCTCGTCGCCGCCGCCAAAGAGAGTCGCCCACAGGCTGCGCCGCCCGCCCGAATCCTCGGCCGAGGCATAGGCCGTGCCGGCGACGGCGCCGCCCTTCGACAGGATCTCGGCCCTCGCCTCCTCGTAGCGGGCGAGAGGCTTGTTGTCGGTCGGCAGGTGCACGGTCTTGCCGTCCGGGAACAGGGCCATGAGCTGGCCCCGGGTCATGCGCGGCCAGGCCCGCACGCTGCCGGCGTCGAGGTGGACGAAGGAGTGGGCCGAGTTCGGGTAGAAGCCGACGCCGCCGCCCTGGAGGCGCATGCCGGCGGCGCGCACGCGGGCCATGTCGACGTCGGGGAGGTAGAAGTCGAGGGCCTTGCCGGCCATGTGCTGGCTGAACTCGGACACGGCGCGGGAGCGCCGGCGCAGCATGGCGTTGGTCTCCGGCGCCCGGTAGGCCGAGACCACGTGGACCGGCTCGCCCGCCCCGACCGAGCGGTAGACCTCCCAGACGATGTCGAACAGGCGCGGGTCCATCCGGGTCGGCTGGTCGGTGCGCCAGTCGCGCAGGAGCCAGTTCAGCTTCTCGAGGGCGGCCTGGTCGTAATAGCCGCCGCGCTTGAAGGTGATGGAGGCGCTTTCCTTGGTGTGCGTGTGGAAGATCGAGAGGGTGCGGGTGTCGCCGTTCGCGACCGCGTCCTGGGTCCCGCGGGTGGCGCCGAGGAAGGCCGCGAGCGCGCCCGCGGCGGCGATCGCACGCTGCGCCGGAAGCGCGCGGCGCAGGCAGCCGGACGCGGCCGCCGGACGACCTTCCAGGGTTCTCAAGAGTGGCTCGCCCCTCGTGACCGCGACATGAGCGCGGCTTGTCTTGGTGAAGGGAGACTTGCCCGGAACGGTTACCGTCCGGTTAATCCACCAACCCCATCCTCCGCCGCCGACCTTTCGGTCGAACCATGGCGAAATCGGGGCCGGGCGGGAACTTTCCTCAAGCCGTCAGCCCCTGCGGATCAGGGTGCCGGCGCCGTGGTCGGTGAAAAGCTCCAGGAGCACCGCGTGCGGGACCTTGCCGTCGAGGATGACGACGGCCTCGACGCCCCGCTCGAGGGCGTAGATGCAGGTCTCGATCTTCGGGATCATGCCGTCCGTGATGGTGCCGTCGGCGATGAGGCGGCGGCAGTCGTCCATGGTCATCTCGGGGATCAGGTTCTTGTCCTTGTCGAGGACGCCGGGCACGTCGGTGAGGAGGAGGAGGCGCTTCGCCCCCATGGCGCCGGCGATGGCGCCCGCGAAGGTGTCGGCGTTGACGTTGTAGGTCTGGCCGTCGGCCCCGACCGCGACCGGCGCCAGGACCGGGATCAGCTCCGCCTTCAGCACCGCGTCGAGCACCGCCCGGTTGACCCGCTCGGGCTCGCCGACGAAGCCGAGGTCGATGTCGCGCTCGGTGTTGGAGGCGGGGTCGACCACGGTGCGGGCGGCCTTGCGGGCCACCACCATGTTGCCGTCCTTACCGCACAGGCCGACCGCCTTGCCGCCCTCGGCTCCGATCCAGCCGACGATCTGCTTGTTGATCGAGCCGGCGAGCACCATCTCGACGACCTCGACCGTCGCCTCGTCGGTGACGCGCAGCCCCGCCTGGAACTCCGATTTGATGCCGAGCTTGTCGAGCATGCGGCCGATCTGCGGCCCGCCGCCGTGCACCACGATGGGCTTGAGGCCCGACTGCTCGAGCAGGACCACGTCCTCGGCGAAGTCCTCCTGCGCGGCGCGGTCGCCCATGGCGTGGCCGCCGTATTTGATGACCACGACCTCCTCGTCGTAGCGCTGCATGTGCGGCAGGGCCTGGACCAGGATTTCGGCCTGCACGTGCACATTGGGGAGAGGCTCGGCCATCGCGGACTCTTTTGAGGGGACTCTTCGGGGCGAGGAGGCGGGCGCCTTCTAGCGCAGGCGGCCCAGGATCGAAAGCCGCCTTCAGCCCCGCGGGATCAGCGCTGCGAGCGCCACGAGCGCCCAGCCGATCATCAAAAGAATGCCGCCGCTGGGAGCCGCCATCGGAAACAGCCCGGCGCCGCGAAAGGCCCGGTAGGTCAGGTCGCCGGCGAACAGGGCGACGCCGAGGAGGAGCGCCCAGCCGGCCGCTCGCGCCAGGGCCGGGTGGACGAGGCCAGCGCCGGCAAGCGCCGCCAAGCCGATCAGCGCAGCGGCGTGAATGAGAAGAAAACGCCCCGCCGTCTCGAGGTTCTGCCCGCCCGCCGCATGCGCAGCCGCCGCCGAGACGGCGACGCCGGCGAGGCCCGACAGGCCCGCGAGCCCGACGAGGAGACGATCGGCAAGGGTCATCAAGGGTCGGCTCCGCTCCGCTTCGCCGAAAGAGCATAGGCCGTCCGAGGGAGGCGGACACCCCCGGGCGGCGCGGCTTGTGGTTCGCTCGCCCGATGTCCCATAGTCGAGGCGGCCGCCGAAAGGGAAGAAGCAGGGGAGAGGCCATGTCGCCGCCGCGTCTCGCGACGCTCCAGGACGTCTGGGCCGGGCTGCTCCTCGCAGCCTTCGGGATCGCCGCCCTCGCCTTCGGATCGGACCTCGCCATGGGGACGCCGCGGCGGATGGGGCCGGGCTACATGCCCTACGGCCTCGCCTGGCTCCTGATCCTCTGCGGCGCGGCCGTGGGGCTGCGCGGCATCATCGGAGCCGGGGCGGCCGTCGAGCGGATGCGGCTGCGGCCGCTCGTCGGCGTGATCGGCGGCGGCCTCGCCTTCGCGCTCCTGATCGACCGCGGCGGCATTCTCCTGGCCTCCGCCGGTGCCATCGCCGGCGCGGCGCTCGCCGACCGCACCAGCCGCTGGCACGAGGCGGCGGCGCTCGCAGTCCTCGCCATGGCCTTCGCCGCGGTCGTGTTCGTGAAGCTCCTCGGCCTCAACATCCCGCTCTGGTTCCGCTGACCGCGATGGACCTCCTCGGAAACCTCGCGCTCGGCTTCTCGGTCGCGGCCACGCCGACGAACCTTTTCTTCTGCCTCGTCGGCGCGCTGGTCGGGACGCTCATCGGCGTGCTGCCCGGCATCGGGCCCCTCGCCACCATCTCGATGCTCTTGCCGCTCACCTATCATTTCGAGCCGGTGACGGCCCTCATCATGCTGGCCGGCATCTACTACGGCGCCCAGTACGGCGGCTCGACGACGGCGATCCTGGTCAACCTGCCGGGCGAGACCTCCTCGGTCGTCACGACGCTCGACGGCCACCAGATGGCCCGGCAGGGGCGGGCCGGCGCGGCGCTCGCGGTGGCGGCCCTCGGCTCGTTCTTCGCGGGCTCCGTCGCGACGCTGTTCATCGCGGTCGCATCGCCGCCCCTGGCGCAGCTCGGGCTGCAGTTCCAGGCGCCGGAGTACTTCGCCCTCATGGCCCTCGGCCTCGTCGGCGCGATCGTCTTGGCGAGCGGCGCCATCGACAAGGCGATCGGCGTGACCGTGCTCGGCCTGCTCTTGGGCATGATCGGCACCGACGTGAACTCGGGCGTCGAGCGCTTCACCTTCCGGGTCCCGGAGCTGTCCGACGGCATCGGCTTCGTCGTCATCGCCATGGGGCTGTTCGGCGTCGCCGACATCCTGGTGAACCTCGAGAAGGCCGAGCTGCCGCGCATGACGGCCCTCGTCGGGCGCCTGTGGCCCTCGCGGGAGGAGTTCCGCCGCGCGGCGCCGGCCGCCGTGCGCGGCACGGTGCTCGGCTCGCTCATCGGGGTGCTGCCCGGCGGCAGCGCCGCGCTCGCGGCCTTCTCGTCCTATGCGCTCGAGAAGAAGATCGCCCGTAACCCCGAGCGCTTCGGGCGCGGCGCCGTCGAGGGCGTCGCCGGCCCGGAGAGCGCCAACAATGCCGGCGCGCAGGCGTCCTTCATCCCCATGCTGACGCTCGGCATCCCGGCGAACGCCCTCATGGCCCTGATGATGGGCGCGATGCAGATCTACGGCGTGGCCCCGAGCCCCCGCTTCATCGCCGAGCAGCCGGCTCTCTTTTGGGGCGTGATCTGCTCGATGTGGATCGGCAACCTCATGCTCCTCGTCATCAACCTCCCCCTTATCGGGCTGTGGGTGCAGATGCTGCGCGTGCCCTACCGCCTGCTGCACCCGACGATTCTCCTGCTGTGCTGCATCGGGGTCTATTCGCTCAACGCGTCGGCCACCGAGGTGCTGTTCATGCTTCTCTTCGGCGTGCTCGGCTACTTCCTCCTGAAGTTTGGCTGCGAGCCCGCGCCGCTCCTTCTCGGCTTCGTGCTCGGGCCCCTCATGGAGGAGAACCTGCGCCGCGCGCTCCTCGTCAGCCGCGGCGACCCATGGGTGTTCCTCAACCGCCCGATCTCGGCCGCGCTCTTGATCGGCGCCGCGCTCTTGCTCATTGCGGTTCTGCTGCCATCATTCCGCAAAACCCGTGAGCAGGCCTTCCAGGAAGAATGAGAGGACCTTGATGACACCGACCCGAATCGTGCTCGCCGTCGCGGCTCTCCTGCTTGGAGCCGCCGGTGCCTCGGCGCAGGAGTGGCCGAAGGAGCGGCCGATCCAGATCATCGGCGGCTTCCCGACCGGGGCCGGCACCGACATCTTCGCCCGCCTCCTGGCCGAGCCCCTGGGGAAAGCCCTCGGCCAGACCATCGTGGTCGACAACCGCTCGGGTGCCGGCGGCAACATCGGCTCGGAGTTCGTCGCCCGCGCGAAGCCCGACGGCTACACTTTCCTCATCGGCACCGCCGGCACCCATGCCATCAACGCGAGCCTCTACAAGCAGCTCAACTTCGACGTGGTGAAGGACTTCGAGCCCGTCGCCCTCCTCGTCGACGTGCCGAACGTCCTCATCGTCAACCCGAAGGTCCTGCCCGACATCAAGTCCTGCGCCGACCTTCTCGCGGCGGCCAGGAAGGAGCCGGGGAAATTCAACTACGCCTCGACCGGCAACGGCGCCTCGGGCCACCTCGCCGGCGCGCAGTTCGCGCAGGCGGCGCAAGTCGACATCGTTCACGTGCCCTACCGCGGCACGCCGCCGGCCATGAACGCCATGATGTCGGGCGAGGCGCAGGTCATGTTCCAGCAGTCGATCCCGATCATGGGGCAGCTCAAGGCCGGCACCTTCCGGCCGCTCGCCATCACGACGGCGCAGCGCGTCGCGGCCCTGCCGGACGTGCCGACGGTCGCCGAGGCCTGCGGCCTGCCCGGCTGGGAGAGCACGACCTGGTACGCGCTGTTCGCTCCGAAGGGCACGCCGGAAGCGGTCGTCCGGCGCATGAACGAGGAGGTCAACCGGATCCTGCGCGATCCCGACTTCGACCGGAAGATCAAGGACATGGGCCTCGTGCCGCTGCCGTCCTCGCCCGAGGCGTTCCGCGAGGTGCAGCTGCGCGACATCGAGAAGTGGCGCGACCGGGTGCGGAAGTCGGGGGCGCAGGTGGATTAGGAGCGGCTCCGACGCGGGCCCTATCGGCTGCGCAACATCATCACGCGCATGCGGTCACCAGCTTTCGGCGACCGCCTCCGGGTCGGCGAGCGCGTGCAGGAGGCCGGCGGCGGCGCGGGCGAAGCGCAGGGTGACGGCCTTGCGGCGGGCGCCGGCGAGCGGGTGGCCGGGCGCCTCGCGCAGGATCGCGGCGCCGAAGCTGTCCGCGACGATCAGCCCGGCCGTGTCGGGCAGGATCTCGACCGGGACGGTCTCGGGGATCGCGAAGAAGAAGCGGTCGCAGAAATCGCGGTAGTCCGGCCATTTGCGGTCGGCGCGGAAATCGGCGACGCTCGACTTGATCTCGACGATAGCAAGCGAGCCGTCGGGGGCGAGCGCGATCACGTCGGCGCGTCGCCCGCTCGCGAGCGTGAACTCGGGCAGGGTCGCGTGCCCGAGCTGGGCGAACAGCCGCCGCACCCCGCGCCGGACGCCGAGCGCGGTCTCGGACTGCCGCCCATCGGCCGGGAGCGGCGCCAGACCTTGAACCGCATGGGCTTGTGTTACGTAGGGCATGGAACAAACGTGGGCTAAGGCGAGAACAAAACGAGTTTTCGCTGGCAAGCTTCGAGAGTCAACCCGATTCTCGGCCTCCCGGCTAGCGGTCGGCAAGGATCATCGCGGCCCCCTTCTCGGCGATCATCACGACGGGCGAGTTGGTGTTGCCCGAGGTGATGCGCGGCATCGCCGAGGCGTCGATCACCCGCAGGTTCTCGACCCCGCGCACCTTGAGCCGCTCGTCGAGGACCGCCATGGGGTCGCTTTCGACGCCCATCTTGGCGGTGCCGACGGGGTGGAAGATGGTGGTGCCGATCTCGCCCGCCGCCCGCACGAGCTCGTCGTCGGAGGCGAGGTGCGCGCCCGGCCGGTATTCCTCCGGGCGGTACTTCGCGAGCGGCGGCTCGGCCACGATCCGGCGGGCGAGGCGCAGCGCGGCGACCGCGACGCGCCGGTCCTCCTCGGTCGAGAGGTAGTTCGGGGCGATCGCGGGCGGGACGGCGGGGTCGGGCGAGGCCAAGTGGACGCGGCCCCGGCTCGACGGACGCACGTTTGCGACGCTCGCCGTGAAGGCCCCGAACGGGTGCAGGCCCTCGCCCCATTTGTCGAGCGACAGCGGCTGGAAGTGGAACTCGAGGTTCGCGGTCGCGTACTCGGGGCCGGAGCGCGCGAACAGGCCGAGCTGCGACGGCGCCATGGTGAGCGGCCCGGTGCGGAACAGGGCATACTCGAGGCCCATGGCGGCGCGCTTCCATAAGCTCGCGTAATCGGTGTTGAGGGTCCTGACGCCGCTCACCTTGTAGACCGGGCGCAGTTGCAGGTGATCCTGGAGGTTCTCGCCGACGCCCGGCAGGTGCCGCACGACTGGGATGCCGAAGCCCCTGAGCCGCTCGCCGTCCCCCACCCCCGAGAGCTCCAGGATCTTCGGCGAGCCGACGGCGCCGGCGGACAGGATCACCTCGCCGGCGGCGCGGGCAAGGTATCGCTCGGCGCCTTTCCGGAACGCGACGCTTGAGGCGCGGGCGCCCTCGAATGTCACGCGCTCGATCTCGACCCCGGTCTCGAGCCTGAGGTTCTGGCGGTTCAGCACCGGCTTGAGGAACCCGCGGGCCGCGCTCCAGCGCCGTCCCCGCTTCTGGTTGACCTGGAAGTAGGACGAGCCCTCGTTGTCGCCGGCGTTGAAGTCGTCGATCTTCGGGATGCCGGCCGACGCCGCGGCCTCGCGGATCGCGTCGAGGATCTCCCAGCGGATGCGCGGGTGCTCGACGCGCCATTCGCCGCCGCTGCGGTGGAGGTCGTTCGGCGGATCGACGTGGTCCTCGTGCCTGAGGAAGAACGGCAGGACGTCGTCCCAGCCCCAGCCCGAAAGCCCGAGCTGGCGCCAGCCGTCGTAGTCGGCCGCCTGGCCGCGCATGTAGATCATGGCGTTGATGGCCGACGAGCCGCCGATGACCTTGCCGCGGGGATAGGCGAGCGCGCGCCCGCCGAGGCCGGCCTCGGCTTGCGTCGTGAACATCCAGTCGGCGCGCGGGTTGCCGATCGCGAAGAGGTACCCGACCGGGATGTGGAACCAGATCCACGAGTCCCGGCCCCCCGCCTCGAGCAGGAGCACGCGATGGCGCGGATCGGTCGAGAGCCGGTTCGCAAGCACGCATCCGGCCGAGCCCGCGCCGACGACGATGAAGTCGTATTCGCCGAAATCCCGCTCCGCCGCCATTCGCGTCCCATCCCCGCTTTCCGGCAGGCTAGAGCGTTTTCCGCTCCCTTGCACCCGGCGGCGCGAACCGGACGGCGGCTGGCCTCTTCGGCAAGGCTTGGCTATGGTCCGGCTCCGCTTGTCGAGCTCAGGGCCTCAATGGAGCGCGATCCCCTCGCTTTCGTCTGGCGCACGGCGCCGGCGCTGCACCTTTACGCCTTCGTGCTCCTGGCGCTCGCGTTCCCGCTCGCCTGGGTCGCCCTCGACCTCCTGCGCGTCGCCCTCGACCTCGGCGTCGCCGGGACGGCCTTCGAGCACTCGCCCTACGCCGCCTTCCTGCGCCTGCAGATCGACCTGCCGGAGCGGATCGCCGACCAGCCGCTCGTGCTGTTCCGCGGCGTCAGCCTCGAGCGGATGCCGTTCATCCTCGCGACCGCGACCGCGCTCGCGGCGCTCGCGCTCGCCGGCGCGCTCCTGACCTTGGCGCTCCGGCGGATCGAGGCGGCGATCGAGGCCCGCGTCACGGGGCGGCTGCGCCGGGACATGCTCGGCGGCATCCTCCATGCCCGCCCCGCCGCCCGCGAGGAGGCCCGGCAGGCGGCGGCGCTCGCAAGCGAGGGCCTCGGCCAGGCCGCCGGCCGGCTCGGCGCCGCGGCGATCACGCCGGTGATGGCGGGCGGCGGAATCGCGCTCGCGCTCCTCTATACTCTCCGCGTCGACTGGCGGATCGCGCTCGCGCTCGCCGTGCTGCTCGCGGCCGCCGCCTTCGTCTGGCCCGTCCGCATCAAAGCCGAGGAGGAGGCGGCGGCCGCCCGCCGCGGCGAAGGCGCATCCCTGCGGCGCGCCCTCGAGGACCTCGTGCGCCGGCTGCCGGCGGTCAGGGCCCACGGCACGGGGCCGCACGAGCGCGGCCGGCTCGAGCAGGAGCTGCGCAGCCGGGCCGGTCCCGTCCGTGCCGGCGGCCGCCGGCTCGCCCGGGCGGCGAGCGCGTCGTTCCTCGTCGCGGTGCTGATCCCGGCCCTCGTCGTCGGGCTCGGCGCCTGGCTCGGTCTGACCGCGCGGGCGACCCCGGGGGAGGTCGCGGCGGCGGGCGTCGCGGGCATCGTCGGAGCCGTCGCGCTCGCCGGCGTAATGCGCTGGCGCCAGGACCTCGCGGCGGCGCGCCCGCTGTTCGAGGAGGTCGCGCGCATGCTCGGCTCCTTCCAGGCGCGCGGCCGGCACGGCGGCACGGCGGCGCTGCCCGGGTCGGGCGCCCTCGCGGCCCGCAAGGCGTCGGCCTACGATCCGGCGAGCGGCGCCAGGGTCACGGGACTCGACCTCTCGCTCGCGCTGCCCGCCCATGTGGCGGTGGTCGGCGACGCGGCGTCCGGCGCCGGCGCCTTCGCGGCCCTCGTCGCGGGCCAGCTCGAGCCGCTCTCCGGCGAGCTCACCTACGGCGGCGTCGATCTCAGGACCGCCGACCCGGCCGAGCGCGCCCGCCGGCTCGCCTTCGCCGGCGGCGACACCGTCCTGGTCTCCGGCTCGCTGCGCCAGAACCTTCTCTACGGCGGCCCGGGCCCGGACGCGCCCGAGATCGAGCACCGGCTGATCGACGCCGCGACCGCGGTCGGCCTCGACCGCCTGATCCACGCCCGCGGCCTGTCCGGCACGGTGAACCCGGCGCGCGAGCCGAAGCTCGCGGCCGCGATCGTCGACGCCCGCCGGGCGGTGCGCGGCGCCCTCGCGGCGGAGGGGCTCGGGGACCTCGTCGAGCCCTTCGACCCGAAGCGCTACAACCGTCAGGCGACGGTTGGGGAGAACATCCTCTTCGGCATGCCCCTTGGCGACACCTTCCGGGAGGCGAACCTGCCGTCGCACCCCTTCGTGCGCGGGATCCTCGAGGCCGAGGGGTTGACGAAGCCGCTCACGGCCATGGGCCTGTCGATCGCGGCGAGCCTCGTCGAGATCTTCGCCGACATTCCCGACGGGCACCCGCTGTTCGACCGCTTCTCGTTCTTCTCGTCCGCCGAGCGGGCCTATTTCGCGGACCTCGTCGAGCGCCAGGGCGAGCGCCGGCGCGGGGCGGAATCGGCCCGCGACCGCGAGCGTCTCATGGGCCTGACGCTGCGCTACAGCGAGAGCCGCCACCGCCTCGGCCTCGTCGACGCCGACGTCGAGGCGCGCCTCGTCGCGGCCCGCGCCGCCTTCGCGAACTCGCTGCCGCTGAGCCTCAAGCCGGCGCTCGAGTTCTACGACCCGGACGCCCTGTGCGCGGCGGCGAGCCTGCAGGACAACCTGCTGTTCGGGCGCGTGAACCACGACCGCGCCGGCGCCGAGGCGCTCGTGCGGCGCCTCGTCCGCCGGGTCCTCACCGACCGCGGCCTCGACCAGGACGTGATGCGGATCGGCCTCGACAGCCCCGTCGACGTGCGCGGATCGGATTTCACGGCCGCCGAGGTCGCCGCGATCGACGTGGCGCGCTGCCTCGTGCGCGGCCCCGACACCCTGATCGTCGAGCATGCCTTCGCCGACCTCGCCCCCGGCGTCGCCGACGAGGCGGTGGTCCGCCTGCGCCGGGCGCTCGTCGGGCGCGGCCTGATCGTCGTCCTGCGCGAGCTGTCGGGGCATATGGACACCCCGCCCTTCGATGTGGTCGTGCGCCTCGACCGCGGCGTCGCGACGGTCGACAGCCGCCGGCGGAGCGTCTCCGCCGGTTCCGCCGATCCCGCCGTCCCGGAGCCGGTCGCTTGAGCGCTCCGAAGTTTCCCCGCGGGTCCGCCATGTGCGCTGGCGCACATGCGCCGGCGGGATTCCGGGCGACGATCGGCCCGTGATGCCGCGTCGCGTATCCGAGCCGGCCCACGCGCTCCGAATCCGGTTCTGGGGCGTGCGGGGGTCCGTGTGCGCGTCGGGGCCGCAGTTCCAGGAGTTCGGCGGCCATACCCCCTGCGTCGAGGTGCGCTGCGGCGAGCGCCTCTTCATCGTCGACGCCGGGACCGGCCTGACGGCGCTCGGCGCCGAGCTCGGGGCGGACGCGCCGAAGGAATGCGACATCCTGTTCAGCCACCTGCACCTCGACCACGTCAGCGGGCTGCCGTTCTTCAAGCCAGCCCTCCTGGGCAACCGGGTGATCCGCACCCACTGCGGCAACCTCGACGGCGAGAGCGCCGGGGCGGCCCTCGACCGGGTCTACGCGCCGCCGATCTTCCCGGTCCGCCTCGACGAGCTGCCGTCCCGTTTCGAGCATGTGGGCTTCAGGGCCGGCGACACGCTCCGCTTCCCGGACGGGCATGCGGTCGAGACCCTGCCGCTTCGGCACCCGAACGGAGCGACCGGATACCGCTTCGCGCATGGCGGAAGGACCGCCTGCTACATCAGCGACATCGAGCATTCCGACCCGTGGCCGCCGGACGACCTCGCCCGGTTCATCCGCGGCGCCGACCTCGTGATCTACGACGGCATGTTCTCCGAGGAGGAGTACCCGCGCTGCCGCGGCTGGGGGCACTCGACCTGGGCCAAGGGCGTCGAGCTCAGCCTCGCCGCGCAGGTCAAGGCGCTCGCGATCTTCCACCTCCACCCGGCCCAGGACGACGCGTACCTGCGCGCCGCCGAGGCCGAGATGCAGGCCGTCATGCCGACCGCCTTCGTGGCCCGGCAGGGACAGACCGTGACGCTCGCCGCCATGCCGGAGCCGGCGTAATCCTCACCCGATCCGCTTCGCGGACTCGACCTCTCCCTTCGGGAGAGGTTTAAGGGCCGGCATGGTTCTGACCGGTCTTGCGATCCTGGCCTCGGCGGCGCTGTGCGCCGGTCTGATCCTGCTCCTGCGCCCGCTCCTCGCGCGCTACGCGCTCGCGCGCCCGAACGCCCGGTCGAGCCACACGGCGCCGACGCCGCAAGGCGGCGGGATCGCGGTGGTCGCGGCGGCGCTCGCGGTCGCGACCGGCGCGCTTTTCGCCGGCCCCTCCGGCGGACCGGCCGGCGAATGGGCCGCAGTCGCGGCCATGACCCTCGTCCTCGCGGCGGTCGGCGCGGTCGACGACATCCGCCCGCTGCCGCCGGCCCTGCGCCTCCTCGCCCAGGCGCTCGCGGTCGGCGCGGTCGTGCTGGCGGCGGGCGAGGCACGGCTCCTGCCCGGCGCGCCGCCCTGGCTCGAGCGGGCGCTCGCCGTCGTCGCCGGCGTGTGGTTCGTGAACCTCGTCAACTTCATGGACGGGATCGACTGGATCACCATCGCCGGGATGGCGCCGGCCGCGGCGGCGCTGGCGACGTTCGGCCTCATCGGCGCCATCGGGCCCGACGTGGCGCTCGCCGCCGCCGCGCTCCTTGGCGCGCTCCTCGGCTTCGCGCCGTTCAACAAGCCGGTGGCGCGGCTCTTCCTCGGCGACGTCGGCTCGCTGCCGATCGGGCTTCTCGTCGCCTGGATGCTGTACCGCCTGGCGCTCGACGGCGCGCTCGCGGCGGCGCTCCTCCTGCCGCTCTACCATGTCGCCGACGCCACCATCACGCTCCTGCGGCGGCTTGCCCGCGGCGAGCGGGTCTGGGAGGCGCACCGGACCCATTTCTACCAGCAGGCGACCGCCAACGGGTTCTCGGTCATGCAGGTCTCGGGGCACGTGCTCGCCCTGAATCTCGCCCTTGCCGGGCTCGCGGCCCTGACCCTTGCCTGGCCGGCATGGCCCGCGCAGCTCGGCGCGCTCGCCGTGGGCTGCGCTCTGACCGGGCTCGTCCTCGCCCGCTTCGCGACGCCGCGCGAAAACAGGATCGCGGCATGACCGGCCCTCTCGTGGCGCTCACCGGCGCGACCGGCTTCATCGGCCGCCACCTCCTGCGCGAGCTGCCGCGGCGCGGCTACCGGGTCCGCGTGCTCCTGCGCCGCCCGGCGGAGCTGCCGCCGGAGGCCTCCGGCGCCGTCGTCGGCGACCTCGCCCGGCCGCAGAACATGGCGGCGGCGCTCGCCGGCGTCGACGCCGTGATCCATTCGGCCGGCCTCGCGCACGCCATGTCGGGCGTGCCGGAGGACGACTACCGGGAGCTCAACACCGAGGCGACGATCGGGCTCGCCCGCGCGGCCGAGAAAGCCCGCGCCAGGCGCTTCGTGTTCCTGTCCTCGATCCGGGCCCAGACCGGCCCTGCCGCGGACGGCGTCCTGACCGAGGCCGACGAGGCGAGGCCGACCGATCCCTACGGCCGCTCGAAGCTCGCCGCCGAGGAGGGCCTCGCCGGGCTCGGGATCGACTGGGTGGCGCTGCGCCCGGCGCTGGTCTACGGGCCGGGGGTCAAGGGCAACATGGCGGCGCTCGTGCGGCTCGCGCGCTCGCCCTATCCGCTGCCGCTCGGCGGGTTGACCGCGAAGCGCTCGCTCCTCGCCCTCGACAACCTCGCGGCGGCGGTCGACACGGTGCTGGCGGCGCCGGGGCCGCTGCGGCGGCCGCTGATCGTCGCCGATCCCGAGCCGCTGACCGTGCCGGCCATGATCGCGGCCCTGCGCGAGGGCTTGGGGCGCGGGCCCGGGGTGTTCCCGGTCCCGCAAGCCGTCATGGCAGCTGCGTTCCGGGCGCTCGGGCGATCCGAGGCCTTCGAGCGGCTGGCGGGCTCGCTCGTGGCGAGCCCTGCGGCGCTGCAGGGCTTGGGCTGGGTTCCGCCGGTCGAGACGCGGGCAGGACTTGCGGCGCTGGCGCGGAGCCCTGGGTCCGGCGCCTGAACTCCGGGATCGCCTCCTCGAGGACGGCCTCGGCGGCGGCGCGGTCCATGGCGGCAAGCGCGTCCTCGAGGCGATCGAGCCAGGCCTCGACCCGCGCCCGGTCGGCGAAGACGGGCTTTGCCGCGAGGACGCCGTCGATGCCGGTCTCGGCCATCGGCTCGGCCTCGGCGAACAGGATCTCGTTGAGGCGCTCGCCTGCCCGCGCGCCGGTGATCTCGATGTCGATGTCCTCCCCGGGCTCGAAGCCGGCGAGCCGGATCATGCGCTCGGCAAGCTCCAGGATGCGTACCGGCTGGCCCATCTTGAGGACGTAGACGGCGGCGCGCTCGTCGTGCGCCATGCCGTCGCCGCGCCCCTCCGCGTCGGCGTGGGAGGCGGCGGTGAGCACGAGGTCGGCGGCCTCCCGCGTGGTCATGAAGTAGCGCACCATGTCGGGGTGGGTGACGGTCACCGGTCCGCCGCGGGCGATCTGAAGCTTGAACTTCGGCACGACGGAGCCCGCGGAGCCGAGCACGTTGCCGAACCGTACCGCCGTGATCCTGGTCGCCTCGGGGTGACCGGCAAGCTCGGCGTCGCGGGCCTGGCCGTAGATCTCCGAGAAGCGCTTCGTCGCGCCGAGCATGGAGACCGGATCGATGGCCTTGTCGGTCGAGATGATGACGACCGCCCGTACGCCGGCCTCGACCGCCGCATCGACGACGTTCACGGTGCCGAAGACGTTGGTCTTGATGCCCTCGGCCCAGTCGCGCTCGAGATAGGGCACCTGCTTGAGCGCCGCGGAATGGAAGACGAGGTCGGGCCGGAAGGCGCGTATCAGCTCGACCATGCGGTCGCGGTCGCGGATGTCGCCGATCGTCCCTTCGACCACGGTCCCGCCCTGGGTGAGCGGGCGGGCTTCGGTCAGGTCGTGGAGGGCGGGCTCGGAGTTCTCGACGACGAGGAGATGGCCGGCCCCGAAGGCCGTGGCGCGGGCGCAGATCTCGGCCCCGATCGAGCCGCCGCCGCCGGTGACGAGCACGCGCTTGCCGCGGATGAAGCCTTCGAGCCGCGCGCGGTCGATCTCGACCGTGTCGCGCAGGAGCAGGTCCTCGATGTCGAGCGGCGCGAGCTCGGCGTCGCGCATGCCCTCGCCGAGGCTCGTGACGCGGACGAGGGGGAGGCCGAGCCGTCTCGCCCTTGCGATGAGGTCCTCCGGGTGCGCCTCGGGCGCGAGCGCCGATGGGGTCGCGACGAGGCGGCGGATGACGATGTCGCGGTCCTGGAAGTCCTGCACCACCTGCTCGAGGTCGCCGAAGGCGCCGAGCACGGGCACGCCGCGGATCGACTGCCCCTGCTCGGTCTTGCGCGGCGAGAGGATGCCGCGCGGGTTGAGCTTCTTCACCGTGCCGAGCTCGATCGCGCGCAGCACCACTTCGACGTCGGTCGCGCGCCCGAGCAGCAGGGCCGGCGTCGTCGCCTCGCGCTCGACGGTCGAGCGCTGGCGCGCGTACTTCATGTAGCGGAAGGCGAGGCGCGGGCCGCCGAGGAGCGCGATCTGCAGGAGCCAGTACAGGCCGATCGCGATCTTGCCGAAGAAGTAGAAGCCGTAGAACGACTGCGAGACCAGCACGTAGTCGAGGACGAGGAGCGCGAGCGCCAGCACGCTCGAGGCGCGGACGATGTTGGCGAGGTCGGGCAGCGAGGCGAAGCGCCACTTCGAGCGGTAGAGCCCGAACCGCCAGTAGACGAGGCCCGCGAAGGGCACGAAGAACGGCAGGAAGCCCGGCAGGATGCGCACCCGCTCGTCGAGCAGCGCATCGTCGAAGCGGATCACGAATGTCAGGGCGACGGCGATGGCCGTCGCCACGAGGTCGTGCAGGACGACGAGCGTCTTCTTGAAACCGTACTTCGTCATGGGCGTCCGGACCGCCGGGGTATCCGCCGCCCTCGGGAGGATGTCAACAAAACGGGGGCAGTGCTCCTCTCCCCCGCGGGGCGAAGCCGAGCGGGTGAGGGGCCGGTCGACTGAGCGCGGCCCCTGGCCCCTTATCTTCGCCCCTTCGGGGTTCGCCTCGTATCCTCGGCACAACTTCCCCCCGCAAGGGGGGAGAGGAGTTGTGCGGCTATCTCGAGCGGGATCGAGGCCTATCTGGATGGCTTCGACATCGCTTCGGAGCGCGGAACGGCCCGTGACGACATACGGCCGGGCCTGCGCATCATCGGATTTGAGCGACGGATCACGATCGCTTTCCGCGTTGAACCGGAGCGCGTCATGATCCTGCGGGTCCATTATGCGGGACGGGATTGGATCCGAAATGTAGATTTCGTGGCCTTCGGTAGCAAAAGCACCAAGCCCCGAATTTAGGAGTTAGTACCTAGCGCCGGGCCGAGCGAGGCCCGAACAGACTCCACAGAAAGGGCTTGCCGGTGCTACTTGGCAGACATGGGCCTGGTCCGGGACTACTGGCGGCACATACATCGTCTGGCATTTGCCGAGGCGGCGGACACGCTCGGCCTCGAATCGCGAGCGCGTATAGCGACCGGCGCCATTGCGGTTCTGGTCGCGCTCGGCTGCCTTGCCTTCTGGGGATCGGCAGATGCTTCGCGAGACGAGCTTATTGCCCGCGTGGCAATCGGCGGGGTGATAGTGGCCCTGTTTCCATTCATCTACGCTTGGAAATTGATCCAAGTCCCGGCGAAGCTTGATGCCGAGACTAACCCGGAAGGGCGATCGTCCTCGGCCGTTTTCGAGTTTGGCAACATTCAAAACGAATTGGCTGTCCGGAACCCAGGTGAAGACCTTGGCGGAGAACGGCAGTATTATCGCCTATGGTGCCCGATAAAGTTCAAGCAAACGGTGGAATCTGTCACCATCCGGGTAAGCGTCCTAAGGCCGCTTCAACCCCTTGACCGCCATCCGCCAAAGATTGTTTGGACAGTTACCGAAGGCAAAACCTACTTTCAGGGTGATACCGAAAATGTTGTTTTCGCGTGCCCTGCGCGCGACCGTCAGCACAACGGATTCTATGGCGACGACATGCGCAGGGACATGTTCTACATCGGCGCACAATCCAAGCATCTGTTCGAAATTGACGTGCTAATCGGGACGAGCCGCGCCACGAAACGGGTCTATTTGGAGAGTACGCCAGAGGAAGCCTACTTCGCGGCAACACGCGGTTTTGGACAATTCGGAACTCGTCTCTTTTTCCTTGAGGAAGGCGCCGACTTCTTTAGCAGTGATTGGATCAAGGTCAGCCGCGATGCGGTAGCGGGGCGCATCAAACTTCCGCTCAGTGACGGCTCAGATCGACGTGGCGGATTCGGATTTTTGGGCCACTAACTCAACCGCACTTCGTATACGCCAATCGGGAGCGCGGCCTGAGGAGGGATTGTGCTAGATGCTGCGCGGGGCTCATAGCCCCGCTTGGTGCATTTGCGCCCGAAGGCCGGACTTTCGCACTGGCATGGCTGAAACCAGAATCGAGTGCAGGCCCCGCATGGGCCAGCCGCAGCCGTCTGAGGATGCCGCCCAACGGCCGGCTCAGACAGCTACCTCGTTCCGCGCTTCTGCGTGGGCTCGGCGAGGACACCGTGCCGGCGCTCCTCCTCGACCTTGGCCTGGTACGCCTCCAGGTCGCCGAACCGGACGCGCCGGTGCGTGCCGACCCTGCGGAAGGGGATCCGCCCCTCCTCCAGGAGGCGGATCAGGTGCGGCCTCGACACCTTCAGGTGGTTTGCCGCCTGCTGGGTCGTCAACTCCGCGTTGACGGCGGTCACGGCCACGGCATGGCCCTGCGCGATCTCGGCGAGGGCGCGGCGGAGCAGGTCGACGGCGGGGCGCGGCAGCCGGAGCACGCCGCCGTCGCCCAGCTGCAGGCGCAGCTCGAGGACGTGCCCGAACGGGGACAGAACCCGGCTCGCCTCCGCCGCCATCGCGGCGTCGCGCCGCGACGGCAGGACGGGTCTTTCGGGCACGGTCGTCATGATGGAAATGTCTCTCGATCATGATGATCGAAGGCAGCCCGGCCCTCGGCAAACGCAATATTCATCATGGGGATGTAACGCAATATTCGCAACAGCCGAAGCAAGCGAAAGCCGGGCCGACCGCGAGGAAGCCACCACTGTCATCCTCGGCGGGCTCGCCGGGGACGACAGTGGATGCTTGTCCAACGACCCAACTCTACCACGTCGCCCGCACCCCCGCGTAGGCCGAGCGGCCGGGGGTGCCGTAGGTCATGACCTCCTCGTAGCGGGCATTGGTGAGGTTCTCGGCCCTGGCGTAGACGCTGAAGGTCCGGTTGATCTTGTATTCGGCGAAGAGGTCGAAGCGGCCGTACGGCGGGAGCTTGTTGACCTCCCGCGGGAAGTCGAAGCGCTCGCCGACGTAGACGACCGACGGCTCGATGGTGAGGCCGGGGATCGGCGTCAGCACGAGGGCGAGGCGGCCCTGGTGCTCCGGGCGGCGGTTGAGGCGGAAGCCCGTCTCCACGTCGACGGCGTGGAGCTCGGTGTAGGTGGCGCGCAGGCGCACGAACTGCGGCACGACGGCGACCTCGGCCGAGAGCTCGGCGCCCGTGGTGCGGGCGTGGCCGATGTTGACGTAGCAGCCGAAGAACTGCCCGGGCCGGCAGTCGGCCGGATCGGACGAGAAGTCGATGAGGTTGCGGTAGCGGTTGAGGAAGACCGTCGCGGAGAGCTTGAGGCGCCCGTCCCACGCCGTCTGGTCGAGCCCCACGTCGAATCCGATCGAGTGCTCGGGCTCGAGCGTCGCGGTGCCGAACTGCGGGCTGAAGAGCTGGAACAGGGACGGCGCCTTGCCCCCGGTGCCGATGCTCGCGCGCAGCTTCGTCTCGGTCTCCGGGATCTCGTAGGCGGCGGTCGCACGCCAGGTCTTGAAGGTCTCGACCTCGCGCACCCGGTCGATGCGCCCACCGAGGGAGAGGTGCAGGCGGTCGAACACCGTGACCTGGTGCAGGCCGAAGAGCGAGTCCGTGGTCTGCTCGGCCGCGATGGTGCGGGTCCGGGGCGAGGGGTTGGGCGCGATCCCCTCGCCGAAGCTGTCCGCCGTGTCGCGCTCGGTGCGGGCGCCGAAGATGAAGATGCCGGCCGGCCCGAGCCTCGCCTCGCCCTGGTACTCGGCGCCGACCCGCTCGCCGATGAACTGCGTCCTGGTGCGGCAGGCGGTCAGCGCCGCGACGGGGAAGAAGTCGTTGTTGCAGAAGAGGAACCCTTCCGCGTAGCTCACGTCGTTGAAGCGCCGGTCGGTGCGGTTCGCGAAGACCGTCGCGGTCGAGCGCAGCATCCCGCCGAACGAGTCGGCGATGAGCCGCCCGTACACGTCGCCGAGCCGGCTCTCCGAGTGCGAGGGGGTGTCGGGGAAAGGCAGGAAGGCGGCGTCGTATTGGGCGCGGTTGAAGCTGTAGCTGCCGCCGGCCTCGAGCCGCACCCCGTCGGCGACGTTGATGCCGACGCGGCCGCCGACGCCCATCCGCCGCGCGCTGTCGGGCTCGAAGCCCCAGGGCGCGAGATAGCGCAGGCGCGGGATGCGGTAGCCGAACCCCGAGAAGCCCGCGGTGTCGAGAGCCGAGAAGCCGAATGAATAGTCGACCTTGTCGTCGCCGCCCGTGACCGAGCCCTTCGTCTCCTTCGTCCCGTAGCTGCCGGCCTCGACCGACACGGTCGCGCTCGGCGGCCGGTTGCCGCCCTTCTTCGTGATGATATTGACGACCCCTCCCATGGCGTCCGAGCCGTAGAGGGCCGACTGCGGGCCGCGCAGGACCTCGATGCGCTCGACGTTCGAGAGCACGAGGGTCGACCAGTCGAACTCGCGGCCGGTGGTCGTGGGGTCGTTGACCCGGATGCCATCGACCATGACGAGGGTGTGGCGGGACTCGCCACCGCGCAGGCGCACGGTCTGGATCTGGCCGGGGCCGCCGTTGCGGGTCACGTCGAGGCCCGGCACCCGGCGCAGGAGATCGCCGATGTCGCGGTTCGACGACTGCTCGATCTCCTCCGGCGTGATGACGGTGACGGCGCTGCCGGCGCGCTGGATCGGCTGCGCCGTGCGGCTCGGCGTGACAACGATGTCGGGCTTCTCGGATTGTGCCGAGGCAGCGGTCGAAAGGCTTGAGAATGCGAGGAGAACGGCCGCGAGGCGGCCCTGCAGGCGTGCCATGGAGACCTCCTTCCGCCCCACCGGCGGATCGGGTTGCGTTGCGACGCAGGCCGGTCTCCTGGCTCGCGGGTCACGGCTGCGATCCGCCTTCCCGACCGAGGGCTTGGGTAAAAGCCCTTTTAGGTCAGTGGCTTTCGATGGATCGCCGCTCGCCGCTCACAGTTGCGGGGGCAGCCCCGGAATAGAGCCTTTCGGCTCGCACCGGGTTCCCGTTTCACCCCGAGTTCAACGGGGCACCAACGTCGGGAACGATGCTATGCGGGGGCGGGGACGAGGGGCAATCGGCTTGAGGCCGCGCCCGCGCGATGTCCGGCGAGCGTGGCGGATGCGCCACAGCCGGATACCGGCCGGCACCGTCGCCGCCCGGCCGCGATGCGACGATGACGGGCGACGATACCGACAATGACGGGACATGCCGAGGATGTCGTTGGACGACGACGATGCGCGGGGCGAAGGTGCGCCCAGCCCCCGGCCTGGCCGTCGCCTACCCGCCCGCCGGCGATCCGGTCCTCGCGTCCTGGTCCGGAATCGCGATCCGGAAGCAGGCGCCGGCGGGGACCGGCTCGAGGGAGAGCGTGCCGCCGTGGAGGCGGACGAGCTCGGCCGAGATCGCGAGGCCGAGACCGGCGCCGCCGGGCCGGCCCGAGCTGCGGAAGGCGGAGAAGAGCCGGCCCTTCGCCTGCTCGGGGACGCCCGGGCCGTTGTCGGCGACATGGATCGCGACGGTGCGGCCGTCGCGCTTCGCCGAGATCGCGACCGCCGGCGCCCCGTCCCGGGTCCCGGCCTGGCTCAGCGCCTGCACGCTGTTGCGCACGAGGTTGACGAGGACGCGCGAGAGCTGGTCGGGATCGGCGTCGACCTCGAGGTCGGCGGGCACGTCGGCCTTGAAGGCGATCCCGGCGGTCGCGGCGAGCGCCGTCAGGTCGCGCAGCTCGGCGACGAGCGGGGCGAGGAGCACGCGGCGGCGCTTCGGCAGCCGCTCGGCGGCCCGGCCGTAGGCGAGGGTCGCCTGGCAGAACTCGATCGCGCGCCCGAGCGTTGCTACGAGCCGCGGCGCGACCCGCTGCACCGCCGGGTCCGCCGCTCCTCCGAGGCGGTCGGTGAGGAGCTGCGCCGTCGTCAGCATGTTGCGCAGCTCGTGGCTGATCTTCGAGATCGCGAGGCCGAGCTCGGCGAGGTGGCTCTTCTGGCGAAGGGCGTCGGCGAGCGCGGTCTCCATCTGGGCGAGCGAACGCTCGGCGAGGCCGATCTCGTCGGTGCGGCGGGACGGGGCGAGGATGCGCGACACGTCCTCGGGCTCGTCCCCGAACGCCGCGATCGCGCCGGTGAGGCGCCGCACCGGGCGCACGATGAAGAACTGGAGGGCGAAGTAGACGAGACTCGCCGTGATGCCGGAGATCACCAGCGAAAGGATCAGGATGTTGCGGGAGAAGTCGAGCATGGCGGCCCGGAGCGGCCCCTGGTCGAGGACGATCTCGACGAAGTCCGCGCCTTCCATGGCATGCCCGAGCACCCGGATCGGCTGCTCGGCGGGCCAAAGGAGCGTCATGAAGGCGTCGCGGATCAGCGTCGCCCAAGAGGCATCGCGCAGGTCGATGGTGCGCGCGACCTCGGCCGGCACGTCGGAGGCGGCGAGCAGCCGGCGCGTGCCGCCGCCGCGGATCGCGACGGCGCGGGCGCCGACGCCTTCGAGGAGCCGCTTCTCCAGGTCCGGAGGCAGGCTCTCGGTCGCGTCGAGCACGAGGGCGGCGACCTGGGCGGCGGCGAGCCGGTCGTTGAGCCAGTTCTTCCTGAAGTTCGCGACCGAGGGTACGTAGATCAGCACCTCGGCCAGCATCACGAACAGGACCGTCAGGGCGAGGAGGCGGGCCGAGAGGCCGAACCACGACTCGCCGACCGGCCGCTCCGCCTTCAGCTCAGGGCTCGGATCGGCGGGCATGGCAGGACCCTCAGCCGAGCCGCCGCGCGAGGCCGACGACACGGCGGACCCACGGGCTCTGGGCGGAGGGCCTCAGGAACTCCACGGCGGCCCGCTTCGTGACCTCGGACAGGGTCGGATAGGGGAACACGAGCGCGGCGAGGTCCTGGACCTTGAGCCCCTTCCGGATCGCGAGTCCCCAGGGCACGATCAGGTCGCCGGCCCGATGGCCCGCGATAGCGCAGCCGAGGACCTTGCCGCGCTTCGTGACGAGGACCTTGACGTGGCCCTCGGTGCGCCGCTCGGCCTGGGCGCGGTCGTTCTCGGCCAAGGGCCAGCGCAGGATGCGGAAGGGGGTTTGGCTCGCGCGCGCCTCGTCTTCGGTGAGGCCGACCGCGGCGATCTCCGGGTCCGTGTAGGTGACGCGGGGAATGGCGGCGGTGTCGACCTTCACGGGCAGGCGGAACAGCGCGCTGCGGATCACGAGGCCGGCGTGATAGTTCGCGACGTGCGTGAACTTGTAGGGACCGCCGCCCGGGCCGGCGCAGTCGCCGATCGCGTAGACGCGCCGGTTCGTGGTGCGCAGGCCCTTGTCGACGGTGATGCCCTTCTGGTCGAAGGCGATCCCGGCGGCGTCGAGCCCGAGGCCGTCCGTGACGGGCCGCCGCCCGGCCGCGACGAGGAGGTGGCTGCCCTCGATGGTCCGCGTCTCGCCGCCGGCGGAGAGCTCCGCAAGGATGCGGCCCTCCTCCCGCTGCTCGATCCGCTCGATCGTGACGCCCGTGTGGAGCTCGACGCCCTCGGCGAGGAGCGCGCGCTCGAGCACCATCGCCATCTCCGGGTCGTCCCGGGGCAGGAGGCGGGCGGCCTCGAGGATCGCGACCTCGGCGCCGAGGCGGCGGTGCGCCTGGGCGAGCTCAGCCCCGATCGGCCCGCCGCCGACCACCAGGAGCCTTTCGGGGCGGCGTGTGAGATCGAAGACCGTCTCGTTCGTCAGGTACGGTACTTGGTCGAGCCCGGGGATCGGCGGCGCCGAGGGGCGCGAGCCTGTCGCCAGCACGAAGCGGCGGGCCTCGATCGTGAGGTCGCCGGCCGCAACCGTCTTCTCGTCGGTGAAGCACGCCTCCGCCTTGACGACGCGGACGCCGAGCGCGGAGAAACGCTCGGCGGAGTCGTTCGGCGCGATGGCCTCGATCACCCCGCGGACGTGGTCCCGCACGCGCGCCATGTTGACCTGCGGGTCCGAGCGCCCGAGGCCGAAGCGGCCTCCCTCGCGGATCGATTGCGCGAGGTCGCCCGCCGCGATCAGGGCCTTCGAAGGCACGCAGCCGACGTTGAGGCAGTCGCCGCCCATGCGGTCGCGCTCGACGAGGACCACCGGCACCCCGAAGGAGGCCGCGATCGCCGCGACCGATAGGCCGCCCGAGCCCGCGCCGATCACGCACAGATCGGGTCTGAGGACCTCGCCCAAGGCCGGATTCTCCGCAAAGCTCAAGCGTTAGGATGCTCGGGCCTTGCCGTCGAGGGCCCCACCACTGGAACCTTGGCGGCGCGGCGGCGCCAGTGGCGCACGACCACGGGGATCAGCGCCATCACGCCGAGCGCCGCGAAGGCGGCAAGGATCTGCGGCGTCAGGAGCGACCAGACGTCGAGGTCGAAGGCGCAATCGACCCGGCCCGACGCCTTGCAGGCCGAAAACGACGCCTTCTGGGCCGCGATCACGCTGTCGAGCCCGGCGCCGGCGGTCGCGAAGGTGAAGGTCGCCGGCAAAATGCCGATCATGGTCGCGAAGGCGAAGGTCTCGAGGCGCACGCCGAACAGGGCCGGCGCGAGGTTCGTCATCCAGAACGGCATGATCGGTAAGAAGCGCAGGAACAGGAGGTAAGAGAAGGCGTCCTCGCGGAAGCCCTCGGCGAACTTCTGCAGCCGCGGGCCGGCCTTGCGGACGAGGATGTCGCCGACCGAGGTGCGGGCGATGAGGAACACGAGCACGGCCCCGAGCGTCGCCGAGACCGAGGCGATCGCGCCCCCGAACAGCCATCCGAACAGGAAGCCGCCGAGGATCGTCATGAAGACGCCGCCCGGGATCGAGAGCGCCACGATGGTCACGTAAGAGGCCGAGTAGGCGATCACCGCCATCGGCCCGTAAGCGTGAACGAAGCCCTGGAGCCTGTCGCGATAGGCGACGATCTTCTCCAGGCTCAGGAAATTGTAGCGGTAGGAGGCGAAGGCGGCGGCGGCCGACAGGACGATCAGCACCGCGAGCGGGAGATAACGGATCCAGGAGCCGGTCCGGCCTTGCGCTTCCGCCTCGTTTGCTGCCGTCACGCTCGCCACTCCTCGTCGGACCAACATAGCCCTCGCCGGAGGGTTCCGCGAAGGTCCCGTCACGCCCTCGTGACGCCGGATTTCGGACGAGCTTGGCCGCCGCGGAACGTTGACTTCGGCCGGGCCTTCCGCATATAAGCCGCGCCATGTGAGCGGCGCTCCTTCGTGGGGCGCCGGTCTTTTTGCAGCACAATTCGCAAAAAGAGTCCGGGGACGGAGCGTCAAGCCCGCCTTGCGACCGGAGATGACGCCGTGAAGAGGACCTATCAACCGAGCAAGCTCGTCCGCAAGCGCCGGCACGGCTTCCGCGCCCGCATGGAGACGAAGGGCGGCCGCAAGGTCGTCGCGGCGCGCCGCGCCCACGGCCGCAAGCGCCTGTCGGCCTGACGCGCCATGCCCGATCCGGGCCCGATGCCCGGCCCGGGCGCGCGGCCTGTCGGGCGGTCCCCCGCCGGGCGGCTCACCAAGCGGCGGGACTTCCTGGCGGCGGCCTCGGGCCGCCGCTTCCATACGGAACGGATGACGGTGCAGGGGCTGGCGCGCGACGACAGGGACGGCTTGCGCTTCGGGCTCACCGTGACGAAGAAGGTCGGACACGCGACCGAGCGCAACCGTATCCGACGACGCTTGAGGACCGCGATCGATCGTGCCGCGGTTGACCATCAAGGCCGCAATGCCGATGTGGTGGTGATCGGACGCCGGCCGATCCTCGCCGCCCCCCACGAGCTCCTGGTCGAGGACCTGCGGCGGGCGCTCGCGATCGTCACAAAGCCCCGGTCGGCGCCGGGCTCGGCCGGCAAGCCGGCAACGCCGGCCCAAGCCCTTCCCACCGACGGCGAGCGTCGCGGATCACCCCATGCGTGAAGACAACAAGAACCTCCTCCTCGCCATCGTGCTGTCGGTGGTGGTCCTGATCGGCTGGAACTACTTCTACGGCGCGCCGCAGATGCAGAAGCAGGCGCAGCAGCAGGCTCAACCGGCGCAGCCCGGGCAGGCCGGGCCGGTCCCGGCCGCGAGCCCGCCGCAGGGCAGCCCGTCGGCGCCGATCCCGGGGACGCTGCCGACGCCGTCGGCGCCTGAGACCCGCGAGGCGGCGCTCGCGAGGAGCCCCCGGGTCTCGATCGACACCCCGAGCCTCTCGGGCTCGATCGCGCTCAAGGGCGGGCGCATCGACGACGTGCTGCTCAAGAACTACCACGAGACCGTCGACCCGAAGAGCCCGCGCATCGTCCTGCTCTCGCCCTCGGGGAGCCCGAACCCGTACTATGCCGAGTTCGGCTGGGTCGCGGGCGGCGCCGGGGTCGTGACGCCGACCTCCGAGACCGTCTGGACGGCGGACGCCCAGACGCTCACGCCCGCGAAGCCCGTCGTGCTGACGTGGGACAACGGCCAGGGCCTGATCTTCAGGCGCGAGGTCGCGGTCGACGACAAGTACATGTTCACGGTGCGCGACCAGGTCGAGAACACCGGCGGCGCGCCCGCGACGCTCCTTCCCTACGGCCTCGTCTCCCGCCACGGCAAGCCGGTGACGCAAGGGTACTACGTCCTGCACGAAGGCCTCGTCGGCGTGCTCGGCGAGCAGGGCCTGCAGGAGTACACCTACGACGCCCTCGACAAGGAGCCCGCGATCCAGGGCCCGCCGACCAAGGGCAAGGTCTGGAACGCCGTCGCCGGCGGGTTCCTCGGCATCACCGACAAGTACTGGGCGGCGGCGGTCGCGCCCGCCGACCAGGGCCAGCCCTACACGGGCAGCTTCACGGTGCGCCAGGACGGGGCGACAAAGGTCTACCAGTCCAACATGCTGGGCGAGGCCCGCACCCTCGCCCCCGGCGCCAAGGCGCAGGCCGACTCGCGCCTCTTCGCCGGGGCGAAGGAGGTCGCGACCGTCGACGCCTACGAGAAGGCCGCCGGGATCAAGCGCTTCGACCTCCTGATCGACTGGGGCTGGTTCTACTTCATCACCAAGCCGCTGTTCCGGCTGATGGACTTCTTCTTCCGCCTGTTCGGCAATTTCGGCATCGCGATCCTGCTCTCGACGGTGATCATCAAGGCGCTGTTCTTCCCGCTCGCCAACAAGTCCTACGCCTCGATGGCCAAGATGAAGGCCGTGCAGCCCGAGATGGTGGCGATCCGGGAGCGCTACGGCGACGACAAGGTGAAGCAGCAGCAGGCCCTGATGGAGCTGTACAAGAAGGAGAAGATCAACCCGGTCGCCGGCTGCTGGCCGGTCTTGATCCAAGTCCCCGTGTTCTTCGCCCTCTACAAGGTGCTGTTCGTCACGATCGAGATGCGGCACGCGCCGTTCTTCGGCTGGATCCGCGACCTCGCGGCGCCCGACCCGACGACGGTGTTCAACCTGTTCGGGCTCCTGCCGTTCGACCCGACCGTGCTGCCGGTCGTCGGACCGTTCCTGCACCTCGGCGTGTGGCCGATCATCATGGGCGTCACGATGTGGCTGCAGATGAAGATGAATCCGGCGCCGGCCGACCCCGTGCAGCAGCAGGTCTTCGCCTGGATGCCGCTGATCTTCACCTTCATGCTGGCCTCGTTCCCGGCCGGGCTCGTGATCTACTGGGCCTGGAACAACCTGCTCTCGGTGACGCAGCAGTACTTCATCATGCGGAAGAACGGGGTGAAGGTGGAGCTGTGGGACAACCTTCGCTCGACCTTTGCGAAGAAGACCACCGCCAAAGCCCCGGCGAAGGGCTAAGCGTCTCGTCCGCCTGGGTTTTCTCCGCAACGACGCGCCGACGATGATGAGGACAACCGACACACCTCCGCTCCGCGGCGTTGAAACGTCGGCGCAGGGCTAAGCGCTTCGTTTCCTTGGCCTTTTGCTTCGTGAATGCGCGTCGGCGACGATGTGGACAATGCAAAGCGCGTCCTCGCGCGCGTCAACCCCTGAAGTGCACGGCGAGCCAGATCGTCGGCTCGGCCGCGTCGGTCCATTCGACTCGGTGGCGGCGGTGGGCCGGGAGATGGACGTGGTCGCCGGCCTTGAGCGTGCGCGGCCGGTCCTCGCCCTCGACGAGGAGCCCGGCCGCGCCCGCGAGCACCGCGACCCACTCGTCCCACTCCTGGTGGTACCAGAACCCCGGCGGACTCGCTTGGCCCATCGAGACGATGCGCTCGATCCGGACGCCGGGCGAGGCGAGAAGCGTCTCGGCCTCTTCGCCGGCGGCCTTCTCCGGAAGGCCGGAGAAGAGATTTCCAGGCGGCATGGCCCCTCCCTCCGGCCCGAGCCCGCCGGGCGGCGTGGACGAGGGTTTTCGACGGGAGGGGCCGCGTCAAGGACCTGCCGGCTCAGTCCATCTGAGGCGGCGAGGTCTCGGACGGAGCGCTCACCGTCTCACAGGTACTGGACCAGGACAGGATCGGGCCGCGGCCCGGATGGCCGCGCCGCCCCGAGCCGAAGCTCAGCGGCCGCCGCTCACCGGCGCGGCTCCGATCCTGGCGGCTTCGAGCACGCGCGGGTCGACCGGGACGGACTGGAAGGAGCCTCGCCCGCCGTGCCGCACAGGCAGGACGATCACGGTCGCGACGCGCCGCCAGGCCAGGAAGGACAAGCCCTCGATCGCCTCCTCGTCGGTCTCGACCGTGTAGGCGCCGGCGGGCTGCGCACCGTCGACGCCGTCGACGGTGAAGGGCTGCGCGAAGACGACGGTCTCGCGCCGCGTCCGCAGGGTCATCGAACCCGCCCGGCCCTACACGCCGACCTTGTCGGCGCAGGCGTTGGCGACCTGGCGGTTGGGCTCGGCGGTGCCGGGCATCGTGGCCCAGCCGTTCTTCATGATGAGGTCGCCGCGGCTGTAGGAAGCGGTGGTCTTGAGGAGGGCGACGCGCTCGGCAAGCTGCGGATCGCGCTTCGCCTGGTCGGCGCAGATCCCGGTGAGCGCCGCGACCACGTCGGCGCGGGAGCGGCTCTCGGCCATCATCTCGGCCTTGCCGCCCGTCACCCAGCCTCCCCAGGAGAAGCCGACGATCGCGAGCGCGACCGCGCCGCAGGCGGCGCCATAGAGTCCGGGCTTGAGCCATTCCGGGGTCTGCATCTGTCTCTCCTGTTCGTTCGGCAAATCTCGTCCGCGCGGCGGCGCCGGGCGGGGGAATGCAGGGGCCTAGCCGGCGGGCTCGATCTCGCTTTCGCGCACCGCCCGCTCGGTCTGATTGTGGATGCCCTTGATCCGGTAGTGGAACTCGCCGTGGGTCTCGGGCAGGAGCCGCAGGATCTTGTAGGAGCCCGAGCTGCGGTCGGGGAAATTGCCCGACGCGAGGCGCACGAGTTGTCCAATCCTGAAGCGATGCATCTATAACTCTCCGATTTCGGCGTCATACGCTAGCAGGAATTCCAGCTTTCGCAAAGAGAATATCTTAATATTCCAAAATAAATCTATCCTTTCCTACATGAGTGGTATAGGGAGTAATTCGACATTCGACTTTCGGAAGCACGGCTTTTTCGACACCCATTCGCGCCGAAACTGCCGGAAGCATAATGAGATCGCGCCGCGAGGCGTTTCGCCGTCAGCCAGGAGATCAGCCCATGACCGGCCACCGTTTCGAGATCGGCGAGGAGGTCGTCCACATCGAGAAGCGCTTCCCGAACGGGGAGCGGCGCATCCCGCTCATGGTGGTCGACCGGCTCGCCGGCGCCGGCGAGCCGCACTACCGGCTCAGCGGCCCCGAGGCTCTCGCGCTCTGCGTGCTCGCCGAAAGCCAGCTCAGCCCGGCGCGGCCGGTCGAAGAGGCGGCCCACGCCGCTGTTTACCAGGCCGCCCGTGCCGAGGCGCTTGCAGCCGACGAGCCGATCCCGTGCGGCAGCCCGTGGCCGGCATGAGCCGCCGGCACGAACCGAGGAGATACGAAGATGCACATGTCGGGTGAAAGCCTCCTGGTCATCCTGGTGGTCGGTCTCATCGCCGGATGGCTCGCCGGCCAGATCGTGCAAGGGACCGGGTTCGGGGTCGTCGGCGACATCGTCATCGGGATCGGCGGCGCCTTCATCGGCAGCTGGGTGCTTCCCCGGCTCGGCATCCATCTCGGCTCGGGCCTCGTCGCGGCGATCGTCAACGCCACCATCGGCGCGCTGATCCTGCTGCTGATCGTCGGGGCCGTCCGCGGTGGAGGCGGATGGCGCGGAAGATGGGGTTGGAGGAGATGACCGGCAGGCTCGATCGGATCTGCGACCAGCTGCGGATCAAGCTGCACGGCATCGACCGCCGGCTCGAGGCGCTCAAGGGCAACGCCATGGCGCTGTCCGAGAAATCGCAAGGGGCGGTGGAAGGGCAGCTCGACCGCATCGAGCAGCGCATCTACGACAGCCGGATCGGCGTCGAGGCGGCGAACGCACGCGTGAAGGCCTGGCTCGACGGCAAGAAGGCCGGCTTCGATGCCCGTCGCGACGTCTGGAAGAAGGAGCGCCGGTTCCTCCAGCTCAACAGCCGGGCCGACGACGCCGAAGCCTACGCCATCGCGGTGTTCGAGCTCGCCGCGGCAGCGGCCGACGAAGCCGCGCTGGCGGCGCTCCAGGCGCTCCTCGCCCGCAACGACGCCAACCTCGCCTCGCTGCCCCCGGGATGGGTCGACGAGGACCTGGCGATGCCGGCATGACCCCCGCGCCTTCGAGCGCCGGCATGTGGACCGGCCTGAGCCGGATGGCATTTCGCCCGCCGTGCCGAGCTGCGTGACCGTCGGCGCGGTCTACGCCGCCTTCCCGATGTAGGGCTCAAAGCCGGGTTCCGCGCCGTTGCGGCGCGGGTCCACGAGCGCCGCCGCAGCGGCTCCTGCGGCCTCCTCGCCAGCGACTTCTAGCCGCGACGCGGGCATTCGAGCGGCGAGGCCGGTCCGGGCGGGGCCGCACGCCGCGCCGTCAGGCTGCGCCGCGCGCTCCCATCACGACCGCGTCGTCACGGCTCCGCCGTCACGGCCCCGCCGTCACGACGCCGCCGTCATTCCTGGGGCTTGACGGCGATGTTGGTCTTGATGGTGGCTTCCGTCTTCGAGCCGTCGGGACGGCTTTCCACCTGTCTCTCGGTCTTCGAGGCGACGATGTTGTCCTCGACGCTGCCCAGGAGGCCGCGCATGAAGCGCTCGCTGAACCCGGCGAGGAAGCCGATCACGATGAAGAAATACTGGTTCTCGAGGAGCTTCTCCGTGGTCTCCGTTCCGCCCGCGAACGTGAAGTTCACGAGCTTCGAGGCGAAGATCGCGCAGGCGACCGCAGCGAAGACCGCGCCGACCGCCGGCAGGATCGCCCCCGACATCAGCAGGAACTGCCGCGACCGGCGCCGGGCCGATTCGAAATCGCTGATCCGCAGGAGGATGCTGACGACCCCGCCGAGAAGGCCGAACGTGATGGCGAGGAAGATCGGGCTCTTGATGAGGAAGTAAGCCACCTCGCCGAAGGCCAGCCTGACCGCGTCCGAATTCTTTCCCCAGGAGAGCAGCACGGTGTCGCCCACCACGAACAGCCCGACCAGCACGACGAAGCCGAGCACGGAATAGAGGAGCCCGCGCAGCACGGTGAAGATCGGCGAGGTCTTGGAGGTCTCGTACTCCAGGTTGTCGATCACCATCGTGGCGGCTGCGGCCTGGTCGGCCCTGTGGAGCATCTGCGCGGCGAGATAGGCCTGCTGGTAATGGGAATCGGGGTACTCGGCGTCGGAGAGCTTGCGCGCGATGACGATGAGCCGCGCAAGCCCGGCCGCTGCCTCCCTGGGCCCTTGCCCGCCCACCATGTCGCTGATCTGCTTCTCGAAGAGCAGGCGATAGGCGGGGGGTGCGGGCGCCTCGAGCGGGGGCTGCCCGGCGCCAGGCGCTGACTGCCCCTTGGCGGTCGCATCGCCGGGCTTCCCGGCTTCCGACGTGATGACTTCGATCTTGACGGTATCCCCGGTCTTGGCAGCCACCGGGGCGGCGCCCTCCTGCGCGCCGGAAGCGCCCATTCCGGACGATGCACGATCCGCAGGTGTCTTGCCGTCGCCGGCGTCCGCTTGCTTCTTCAGCTTGTCGAGGATGATTTCCTGCGTCCTCCTGGCATGGTCCGCGGCGTCGGCGGCCTCGCCTTCCCGCGAGAGGCCGCCGGCAACCGGAGCGGCCGCGTCCTGCGCGGCGGCGCCGTTCGTCACCCCCTCCACGGGAGGCACGCCCTCCGGGCCGGCGCCCGCTTGCGACTCGTTGCTCAGGCCTGTTCCGCTCGGCATGGCGCTTCCCCTTGTCGAAAGGGAAGCCTAGCCTAGCTTGCGAAGAAATCAAGATCATGGGACATACCCGGCGAGGACTTTGATGCAGGACTGCTTCCCGTCTGCTTCCCGGCATCCTTCTTAACTCAAGTAAACAGTAGAATGACTCGGCTCGCCCCTCCGGAACCTTTGTCCCGGGCCGGCGGGGCGCGGCCGGGCGGAGGACGCGGCGCTTGCGCCTCTACGCATGATCCCCCGGACCGGAGACCCGCGGGAGCGCGCCCGCCCGCCGGCTTGCCAAGCGGCGCGCTTTCGCCCGATAGCTCGGCCATGACGACGTCCCCCGACCTCGAACCCTACCTCGAGCCCGGCCGCAAGCTCTTCGCCGGCGAAGCCGATTTCGTCTGGGCGGCGAGCGCTGCCTCCAACCTGCCGCCGATGAAGGGGCTCGAGATCGCCTTCGCGGGGCGCTCGAACGTCGGCAAGTCGAGCCTCGTCAACGCGCTCACGGGCCGCAGGACGCTCGCCCGGACCTCGCACACGCCGGGGCGCACGCAGCAGCTCAATTTCTTCGATCTGGCCGGCCGGCTGACCCTCGTCGACATGCCGGGCTACGGCTATGCCGCCGCCGGGAAAGAGAAGGTCGCGGCCTGGACCGAGCTGATCCACGCGTACCTTCGGGGCCGGGCGAACCTCGCCCGTGTCTACGTGCTGGTCGACGCCCGCCATGGCTTGAAGCCCGTCGACGCCGGCGTGCTCGACACCCTCGACAAGGCCGCCGTGTCCTACCAGGTCGTGCTCACCAAGGCGGACGAGCTGAAGGGCGCCGAGCTCGACCGCCGCGTCGCCGAGACCGCGGCGGCGATCGCGCGGCGCCCGGCGGCGTTCCCGCAGGTCCAGCCGACCTCGAGCCGCGAGGGCCTCGGCATCCCGGAGCTGCGGGCCTCGATCGCCATGCTGCTCGCCGAGCGCGGAGAAGCCGCCGAGGGGTAGGCGTCAGGCCCGGTTGACCTCCGGCCCCGGGCTCTATTCAACCCCCGCAGGTTTACGTGCGTCGCCGGCCGCTTCCATCGGACCGGACAAGGAGAGACCCGGGATGGCAACCTGGCCCGTGCACGGCCGCATCGGCGGCCCGATCGTGATGATCGGCTTCGGCTCGATCGGGAAGGGCACGCTTCCCCTGATCGAGCGGCATTTCGCCTACGACAAGAGCCGCTTCACGGTCATCGACCCGTCGGACGCCGACCGCCGCCTCCTCGACGAGCGCGGCATCCGCTTCGTCAAGGCGGCGCTCACGCGGGAGAACTACCGCGACATCCTCACGCCCCTCCTCGCCGAGGGCGGAGGGCAGGGATTCTGCGTCAACCTCTCGGTCGACACCTCCTCGGTCGACATCATGGAGCTCGCCCGCGAGCACGGCGCCCTCTACATCGACACCGTCAACGAGCCCTGGGCCGGCTTCTACTTCGACCCCTCGAAGGGGCCGGGCGCGCGCACCAACTACGTGCTTCGCGAGGAGACGCTCGCGGCGAGGAAGCGCAAGCCGGGCGGCCCGACCGCGGTGTCGTGCTGCGGCGCGAACCCCGGCATGGTGTCATGGTTCGTCAAGCAGGCTCTCCTCGACCTCGCCCGCGACCTTTCGGTCAAGCACGACGAGCCGCAGGGGCAAGAGGACTGGGCCCGCCTCATGCAGAAGGTCGGCGTGAAGGGCATCCACATCGCCGAGCGCGACACCCAGCGCGCCACCTCCGAGAAGCCGATGCGGGTCTTCGTCAACACCTGGTCGGTCGAGGGCTTCGTCTCGGAGGGCATGCAGCCGGCGGAGCTCGGCTGGGGCACGCACGAGCGCTGGATGCCGCACAATGCCGGCCGCCAGGGCGCCGACAGCCTCGCGATTTATCTCGAGCAGCCCGGCGCCAACACCCGCGTGCGGACCTGGTGCCCGACGCCCGGGCCGCAGTACGGCTTCCTCGTCACCCACAACGAGTCGATCTCGATCCCGGACTACTTCACGGTGCGCGAGAACGGGCGGGTCGTGTTCCGCCCGACCTGCCACTACGCCTACCACCCTTGCAACGAGGCGGTGCTGTCGCTCCACGAGATGTTCGGCCAGGGGGGGCAGGTGCAGGAGCGCCACCACATCCTGACCGAGGACGAGATCGTCGACGGCATCGACGAGCTCGGCGTGCTGCTCTACGGGCACGGGAAGAACGCCTACTGGTACGGCTCGCAGCTCTCGATCGAGGAGACGCGCCGCATCGCCCCCTACCAGAACGCCACCGGCCTGCAGGTGACCTCGGCGGTGCTCGCCGGCATGGTCTGGGCGCTGGAGAACCCCAAGGCCGGCATCGTCGAGGCGGACGAGGTCGACTTCCGCCGCTGCCTCGAGGTGCAGCTCCCCTACCTCGGTCCCGTGCGCGGCTTCTACACCGACTGGACGCCCCTCGAAGGCCGTCCGGGCTTCTTCCCCGAGGACATCGACACGAGCGATCCCTGGCAGTTCCGCAACGTGCTGGTGCGGTGAGCCTCAGGCGGCGCGCACCCGCGGCCGGCGCACGGCCACGCGCCGCATCGGGACGCCGATGAGGCGCGAGAGGGCGTAGGCGAAGAAGAAGCCCAGCACGGCCGTCACGAAGCCCTCCTGGGTCGTCGGCACGGCGGGCTCGAAGTCGCGCCAGGCGGCGCGGGCGAGGTCCACGTCGCCCTCGCGCACGAGGAGCGCGAGGCGCGCGAACGGGCCGGCGTCGGCGAAGGCCACGCGCTGGCCTTCGAGGCGGGAGAGGCGCTCGACATTTCCCCGCATGGCGTCGCCCTGGAGGCTCGTCAGCCGGTCGGGGTTCTGGCGCAGCCGCTCGATCGCGCCGGCGCGGTCCTGCCCGGTCGCCTGCGCGTCGGCGTCGAAGCGCGTCACGACGCGGCGCAGCTCGTCGACCGCGCCGCCGAGGCGCTGCCGGTACTGCTGCGCGAACTCCGGTCCCTGCGAGGCCGCGACCCCGCCGAGGAGCCCGAAGGCGAACGCCACCGTGCGGGCGACGCGGGGCATGGCTCCCTCTTCTCCTGTCAGGAGGAAAGAGCCTCGCGGATGTCTTGTTCCGTCACCTCGGCGAGGGCTTTTTGGACCTTGCGGGCCTGCGTCTTCCGGCCGGGGCGCATGAGGAGCACGACGGTCTCGACGCCGGGGCAGGACGGATCGGTGCAGACGATCTCGTTGACGGCAAGCACGGCGTCGGCCGGGAGCCCCGCGGCCGAGAAGGCCCAGGCCTTCACCCGCTCCGCGGCCTCGGCGTGCGGCGGGCTCTCGCGGCGGCGGAACAGGCCGAAGCGCATCGGTCTCAGCCCGGCAGCGTCAGGATGCCGGCCTGCCCGTCGCCGGCTCCGAAGGCGAGATGTGCACCGGTCTTGTCCCAGGCGAGCGCCGTGATCCCGCTCCCTCCCGCCGTGCGCCGCACGAGGAGCTCGGAGGCGTCGGCGAGACGCACGAGGAGCACCATGCCGTCCTCGTAGCCGATCGCGAGCACGAGGGCCTTGGGATGGAACGCGACCCGAGAGACCTTCGCGGGGCGCGCGCCGCATTCCCGCGGCGCCTTGCCCATCGGGCCTTCCTTGGACTCGAACGGCCACACGATCGCGGCGTCGGCGCCGGAGGTCGCGAACCAATGGCCGTCGTGCGACCACGACCACGAGCGGGTCTTTCCCGGATAGCCTGCCATGCGCATGTGGCCGCGGTCCGGCTGGAGGCGCCAGCCGTGCAAAGAGTTCTCCTGCATGGAGGTCACGACGAAGCGCCCGTCGGGCGACCAGGTCACGTCGAGGTGCGAGCCCTTCCATTCGAGGGGCTCGGGCTTCGCGTCGAGGTTCGGGAACCACAGGGTGGCGCCGTTGTAGTGGCTCATGGCGAGGCGGTAGCCCTTGGGCGCAAAGGCGAGGCCGCGCACCGAGGAAGGCGCCTCGAGAGTCTTCTCGCGGCCCTTGTCGTCGCGGGACGTGACGCGCTTCCCCGCGCTCCAGGCGACCGCGCCGCCAGGGTGGAGGGCGACGGCGTCGATCCATGCACCGCCTGTTGCGGCGAAGTCGCGGGTCGAGCCGTCGGGGCCCGTCACCGCCACGCGCCCGTCGTCGCCGCCGGTGACGAGGCGCTCGCCGTCGCCCGCCGCGACCAGCACCGCGCCGTCCGGATGCGCCTGCGTCCGGTGCGTCGCGCCCCCCGCCGCGAGCAGCACGCCGCCGTCGCCGAGTGCGAACGCCGCCGTGTCGCCGAGCCACGCCGCGGCGGTCACGTGCGCGCCGGCGTCGACGGGGACGACGTGCTCGGTCAGGGAAGGGGCGACTTCGGTGGGCATCGCTGCTGTGTACCCCCTCTCCGCGCCTGCGGGGAGAGGACTGGGGTGAGGGGCCGGGGAGTGCGCACCCACGCCCCAACCCAACTGGCTCATCGCCAGCCTTCCCGATTCGTCACCGGAAGGGAATCCCCGCCAAACCCGTCGCTTACGCAGAGCCCTCGCAAGGCGGGGAGAGGAGAAGCGCGCCGGCCTAATTGCTCTTGCGCGGGTCGTCGGCCGGGTTGACGTAGTTGAGCCCGGACGGTCCGACCCCGTGCACCTGGATGACGCTGTCCTCCGTGAACCAGGCGTAGTGCGGCATGCCCTTCGCGGCCCTCGCGAAGCCTCCGGCTTTCACGGACGTGCCCTTGGCTTCGTCGAGCTTGTCGCCCATGCCGATGTTGAAGCTTCCGGAGATGACGGTGACGTTCTCGTCGTTCGGATGGGTGTGGGCCGGAACCTTGTAGCCGGCCGGAACCTTGAGCCGCACCACGTACTGGCCCTCTTTCGACGGGTCGCCGGCGACGACCGCAAGCTGCGCGCCTTTTGGAAAGACCGGAGGGGCGGCCGCCCACTTCAGCTGGTCCGGAGAGACGGCGACATGGTCGTCCATGGCGATCGCCGCGGCGGGCAGGAGGGCGAGGACTCCGACTGTGACGAAGAGGGCGCGCGTCATGTCTTCCTCCCGGGAAGGTGGTGGAGCCCCGGGAGGCTACTCCCGGCGGGCCGAGAGCGATAGCCGTCTCGGAGCAGCCGTCAGCTCCGCGCCAGCACGAGGCAGTCGAGAATCGCGCCCCAGTGGCAGGCCGCGGCCGCGAGCACGAAGGCGTGCCAGATCGCGTTCTGGAACCGCAGGCTGTTCCAGACGTGGAACACCACGCCGCCCGAGTACAGGAGGCCGCCGGCGGCGAGCAGGACGAGCGCCGAGGACGGCAGGGCGGCGGCGACGGAGTCGTAGACCACGACGACGCTCCAGCCGAGGGCGAGGTAGAGGAGGATCGAGATGCGGTCGAGGCGGCCGGGCAGCGCGAGCTTGAGGGCGGCGCCGACGAGCGCGGTCGCCCAGACGCCGATCAGGAGCCCGAGGGTCTCGGCGCTCGCCTTCATCTGGACGATGAGCGGCGTGTAGGTGCCGGCGATCATGACGTAGATGGCGGAGTGGTCGAAGCGGCGCAGGATCCACTTCGTCGGCGAGACCGGCCACAGGTTGTAGGCGGCCGAGACCCCGAGCATCGTGAGGAGCGCCGCCACATAGACGACGACGGCCGTGAGCTCGACGGCGCCGCCCGCGCCGGCCGCCCACGCGATCAGGACCACGGCGCCGACGAGGCCGAGCGCCAGGCCCGCGACGTGCACCGCCCCATCGGCGAGGATCTCGCCGAAGCTGTAGTTCCAGCTCGGATACGCCGGCCGCGGGACGGGCCGTTTCATGGCTGCCATGCTGGCACAACGGCGGCAGGGCGGAAAGGGTCCGCCGCCCCGGCCGCGCGGCCGGCCGCTTAAGCCGTTCTTTACCCTATCGGTTAACCATGCGCGCCGATCCGCTGCGAGGCCCCGCCGGGCGCGTTCACCGCATGAGACAGCCGCCCCTCCTCGCCGCCGCGCTGTCGCTCGCGCTTGCCGGCTGCCAGACACCCGGGAGCTTCGGCGTGCGGCCGGTGATCGGCAACGCGACGCCGATCTCGGCGAGGCTCGCCGAGCTGCCGCCGCCGTCGCGCCAAGTCACGGTCGCGGTCTACGACTTCCCGGACCTGACCGGCGCGAACAAGCCGAACGACCGCTACGCCGACTACTCGAAGGCGATCACGCAAGGGGCGGCCTCGATCGCCATCGACGCCCTGAAGTCGGCCGGCGGCGGCACGTGGTTCAAGGTGGTCGAGCGCAACCGCCTCGACGACCTCCTGCGCGAGCGCAAGCTCATCACCGCGACCTACTCGGCCCTCGGGCAGGACTGGCGCACGGTGATCCGCAGCCTCAAGTTCGCCGACTACATCGTGACCGGCGGCATCGTCTCCTACGACGCCGGCATCACGGCGGGCGGCGTCGGGGCGACCTACCTCGGCCTCGGCGGGACGGTGAACTACCGGCGCGATCTCGTCTCGATCAACCTGCGGCTCGTCTCGGTGACGGACGGCTCGGTCGTGCGCTCGATCACCTCGTCCCGGGTGGTTTATTCGGTGACGCCCGCCCTCAACGTCACGCGCTACGTGAGCTTCGGCGACCTCTTGAGCGTGCAGGCCGGGGTCACGTCGTCGGAGGCGACCCAAGTCGCCGTGCGCGAGGCGATCGAGGCGGCGGTCTACGAACTCATCCGCGAGGGCGAGGCCTCGGGCCTGTGGGCCGCAAACCCGAAGGACGGCGAGGCGGAGCCGAGGCTCCCGGCGCTGAAGGGCTCGCCGCCCCTCGAGTACGTGATGCCGCCGGAGTACCCGGCCGAGCGCTCCGCCGAGCGCCCACCGCGCGAGCCGCCGCCCCGGAAGATCCTGCCGGGCGACCCGCTGTTCCACCTGCGCGGCGGGCAGACCTGAGACGCACGAGGCTCCCCCTCGCGGGGGGAGCCCCTGTCGATCCGGAATGAAGCTTACGGGATAACGTTGGAGGCGTTCGGGCTGCGCGGCTTGCCGACGTTCTTGCCGGCCTGGTTGTTGGCGCCGGAGTTGCCCGGGTCGCGGTCGTAGGCCTCGGTCGGGCCGCCCTCGGAGCCGTTGCCGACGCCGGCGTTCGACTTCAGCTTGACGGGCTTCGGGGCCGGCATGCAGCCGCAGTCCGTGGTCGACCAGGCGAGCGCGCCGGTCGAGGACAGGGCGAAGGCGGCGACGAAGGCAAGGACGGCTTTCTTCATGTGACGCTCTCCAACAGCGGGTTCGTTGCATCACGATAAAGCAGACAATTCTAATAGACTGCAAGACAAAGCAGAAATTAATACTACCTCTGGCAATTTTAATCATTTAACTTCAGATTTATTGATGATGCAGCCCGGACAGGCTTCACGCTAGCGGAGCACATGAAAACGGCGGGCCGAAGCCCGCCGCTGGTGTCGTCCCAAAGCTTGCCCGCTCAGCGCGGCAGGCGGCGCGCCATCATGAGGTGGTGCTGGAGCGCCGGCAGGGCCGACTGCGCGAAGGCGCGAAGATTCGGGTCCGTCCCGGTCTGGGCATAGGCCGAAAACAGCGCCACCGCCTCCTGGTGCGCCGCGACCTGCATGCGGCCGTAGAGCCGGTCGAACTGGCGTCCGGAGGCCGAGGCGAGCTCATTCAGCATATCGGCGTGGCGGGCGTCGATCATCGCGTTCGGGGCGTAGCGGACGGTGCCGGTGACGTCGGCCGTGGCGCCGGCGGCCGCGCCGACCCCGGCTCCGACCGCGGCCCCGACCGGGCCGCCGACGATCCCGCCGACGATCGCCCCGCCCGCGGCGCCGCCGAGGGCCCCGCCCGCCACCGCCGTGCCGCCGTTGAGGGCCGCGGAGGTCGCTTGGTGATCCTGCACCATCTCGCCGGCGAAGCGCTGGACCGCCGCGCTGCGGGAGCGCTGGAGCGCGAGCCGGCTCGATTCGATCTCGAACATGTCGCTCATCATCGCCGTCTGGCGGAACTGGGCCGGCGTGAGCGGCACCATCACGGGCGCCGGCCCGGGTGCGGCGACCATGGCCGGCTGGGCGAGCGCCGGCCCTGCAAGGGCGGTCAGCAGGGCCGCAAGGGCAGCGTGCTTCTTCATCGATGTCTCCTGATTTCCCAAGAAAGCAGGGCCGGGCTTCGCTCCGATGGGCGGCCGGCATCTCTGCGATGGCCGTCAACGACGGCTCGGTTGGGAGGGTTCCCCGAAAATTCGGGCGCCGATGGATCAGCGCACGAAGACCTCGCTCCGCCGCCGCCCGAAATCGTGCTCCGCGACGAGGCGGGCGATCGCGGCCGCGATCTTGTCGCCGCCTTGCGCCGAGGGCTCGATCGGGTTGGCGTAGTCGCCGTCGGCGTCGCAGATCAGGCGCAGGTCGAGGAGCGGCAGGCCGTTCGCGAAGGCCGCCCGGGCGATCGCGTCGTTGAACAGCGTCAGCCCGGTGACGGCGAGGCGCTGGAGCCGCGGGTCCGGGTAGCGCGGGTCGTAGATCGTGGCGAGCGCCGTCGGCAGCCCGCGGCCGAGCACCGCGCCGACCATCGCGCGGTAGCCGCGCTCGAAGCCGCCGGCGATCTCGGCGAGGCGGGTCAGCGCGTCGGCGATGGAGCGCGACGCGTCTTCGAGGACGCCGATGTGGCCGAGCGCGTCGTTGCCGCCGGCGCTCACGACGAGATGGGTCGCGTCCGCCGGCAGCCGGTCGAGCTGGCGCGCAACGCCGCCGGTGGTCGCGCCGTCGACCGCCCGCAAGGTCGCCCGCGAGCCCGCCGGCAGCCGCGCCTCGAGCTGGCGCGCGACGTCCGGCTCGCCGGAGCGCACGTAGACGCCGTTGTCGAAGATCGAGTCGCCGAGGAGGACGATGTGCATGCGGGGCTTTTCTCTGCTGCTCCTTCCCGAACGGCCCGGAGCCCGTTTCGATCCCGACGAGGCTTGCTCAAGCCGGAACATAGCCGCGGCGGCGTCCGTCGGCTAAGAGGCATCGACCCTATAAAAGCCCCGCCCCCTTGTCCAAGCTCGTCCTCGTCCAGGTCCTGCGCGCCTTAGCGGCGCTGTCCGTCGCGATGCTGCACGCCCAGCACGACGCCGCGACGCTCGCCGAACGGACGGGCCGGGCCTTCGCGCCCGTCGAGGCGTTTCCCTGGAAGGCCGGCGTCGACGTGTTCTTCGTCATCTCGGGCTTCATCATGGTCCATGCCTCCGCGCGCCTGTTCGGCGCGGAAGGCGCAGGCCGGACGTTCCTCGCCCGCCGGATCGCCCGCATCGTGCCGATCTACTGGGCCGTCACCACCCTCTACCTCGCAGTCGCGCTCGCGGTGCCCGAGTTCCTCAACCGCGAGTTCCTCGACTGGTCTTACGTCGCCGCGTCCTACCTTTTCATCCCCGTGACCCGGCCGGACGGGCTCGTGCAGCCGCTCTACGGGCTCGGCTGGACCCTCAACTACGAGATGTTCTTCTACGCCCTCTTCGCCGCCGCGGTCGCGTGGCCGCGGAAGAGGGCGGTGCCGGCGCTCGCGGCCGTCCTCGTGGGGCTCGCGGCGGCCGGGCTCCTGCTCAGGCTTGCGCAGCCCGGGCCGCTGCCGCAGCCCCTCGGCTTCTGGACCGACCCGATCGTCCTGGAGTTCGTCTACGGCATGGTCCTTGGATATCTCCACGCCGAGGGCGTCCGCCTCGGCCCCGTTCCCCGCGCGCTCCTCTCCGCCGGCGCGGTCATGATCCTGATCGCGGTCGCGAGCCTTTGGGGCGTCCTCGCGACGCCTTGGCGGGCCCTCGCCTACGGGGTGCCGGCCGCGATGCTCGTCGCCGCCGTCGCCCTCGGGCGCGAGCGCCGCGACGAGGGGCGCCTCGCCCGGATCGGGGCGGCCGTCGGCGACGCGTCCTATGCCCTCTATCTGATCCACCCCTTCGCGATCCGGGCCGGGCGCGAGGTCGTGTGGCGGAGCGGCCTCGCCGGGATCGTCGGCCCCTGGACCTTCGTGGTCCTGGCGCTCGCCGCCTCGGTGCTGGCGGCGGTCGTCGTGTACCGCGTCTTCGAGCGTCCGGCGACGGCGTGGGTGCGCGCGCGCCTTGGGGCCTGAGCCGGCTGGCCTTGCCGCCGCCGCGGTATTAGAGACGGACGACGGCCCCGACGGGCCCTTCGGAATCCCACGGAGCGCCCCATGAACGCCCGCGACGAACGGCCCGCCATCGCAAGACCGCTCCACCTCAACGTCATCGGCGGGCGCCGTGTGCCGGCCGAGGACCACCGCACCCTCGACGTGGTCTGCCCCTCGGACGGACAGCCCTTCGCGGCGATCGCCCGCTCGGGCGCGGCGGACGTGGATGCGGCCGTGGCGGCCGCCCGCGCCGCCTTCGACGGCGCCTGGGGGAGGCTCACCGCGACCGAGCGCGGGCGCCTCCTGATGCGCCTCGGCGAGGCGGTCGCGGGGCGCATCGAGGAGCTCGGCAGCCTCGAATCGCAGGACACCGGCAAGCCGATCAGCCAAGGCCGCGCCGACATCGTCGCGACGGCGCGCTATTTCGAGTTCTACGGCTCCGCTGCCGACAAGCTTCACGGCGAGACGATCCCGTTCCTCAACGGCTACACGGTTGCGGTGATGCGCGATCCGCACGGGGTCACTGGCCACATCGTGCCGTGGAACTATCCCTCGCAGATCTTCGGCCGCTCGGTCGGGGCTTCGCTCGCCTGCGGCAACGCCTGCGTGGTCAAGCCCGCCGAGGACGCGGGACTGACCCTCATCCGCATCGCCGAGCTTGCCCTTGAGGTCGGCTTCCCCGAGGGCGCCCTCAACGTGGTGTCGGGCCTGGGGGAAGAGGCCGGCGCCGCGCTCGCGAGCCATCCTGGCCTCGACTTCATCTCCTTCACGGGCAGCCCCGAGGTCGGAACCCTCATCCAGGCCGCGGCGGCGAGGAACCACATCGGCTGCACTCTGGAGCTCGGCGGGAAATCCCCGCAGCTCGTCTTCGCCGACGCCGACCTCGCCGAGGCGACGCCGGTGCTCGTGCGCGCCATCGTCCAGAACGGCGGCCAGACCTGCTCGGCCGGAAGCCGCCTCCTCGTCGAGCGGCGCGCCTACGACGAGGTGGTCTCGGCCGTCGCCGAGCGCTTCGCGAAGATGACGGCCGGCCCGCACGACCGCGACCTCGACCTCGGGGCCATGGTCAACGCTGGCCAGAAGCGCCGGGTCGAAGGGTTCGTGGCCCGCGCCCGCGAGGCAGGCGTCCCGGCGGTCGCGGAAGGGCGCATCGCCGAGGACGCGCCGGCGGGCGGCTACTACGTCAAGCCGGTCCTGTTCGGCCCGGTGCCGCGCGGCAACGACCTCGCGGTCGAGGAGGTGTTCGGGCCGGTGCTGTCG
>DASVPW010000211.1:0-9758 GCA_036389455.1 Beijerinckiaceae bacterium | reverse complement strand
CGGGGTTGAACCACTTCACCGTCGCGTCCTGCGGCGGGCCGGAGGCGACCGGCGCCCGGGGCGCCATCGGCGCCTCGCCCCAGCCGGGTTGCGGGCTGTCGCCGAAGCGTTCGTTGCCGAAGTCGTCGCGGCCGCCGCGGCCGCGCGGTCCACGAAAGTCTCGATTGCGGTTCATCGTCGTATCCAGGGAGGAGTTGAGGGGCGTCGAGCTTGGTTCACCGTCTCCAACCTTGCCGGGAACGACGATGCAAGCGCTTTGGCCTGAGCCGCAAACGGCCCGGGCCGGTGCGGGGAGGCGAGGTGCCCTCTCCGTCACGGGGACGCGATCGAAACTGGTCAGCGAACATAACCTCGAGCCTGACGGCCACCTCCGACGCGCCGTCCCCATTCTAATGAGCTTCGCCCATAGGGCAACAGGATCGGGGCCGACTTCGCGCGTTCCGGTAAAAAAAATTGGAATCGCGCCGCAACCGGGGCGTTTCCCTCAGGAACCAACCTTCGCAATGCCGGTTGAGTCCGGGTCCACAACCCGAGGAGAACCGTCGATGGCAGCCAAGGAAAAAGGCCTCGAAGACCTGTTCCTGAACACGCTCAAGGACATCTACTACGCCGAGAAGCAGATCCTGCGCGCGCTGCCCAAGATGGCGAAGGCGGCCGAGTCGGAAGAGCTGCGCGAGGCGTTCCAGACCCACCGCGACGAGACCGAGGGCCAGATCGGCCGCCTCGAGCAGGTGTTCGAGGCGCTAGGCAAGAAGGCGCAGGGCAAGACCTGCGAGGCCATCAAGGGACTCCTCGAAGAGGGCAAGGAGGTGATGGAGGACTTCGAGGAGAGCGACGCCCTCGATGCCGGCCTCATCGCCGCGGGGCAAGCGGTCGAGCACTACGAGATCAGCCGCTACGGCACGCTGCGCACTTGGGCCCAGGAGCTCGGCCTGCGCGAGGCCGTCGGGCTCCTCGAGGAGACCCTGGAGGAGGAGAAGAGGACCGACAAGCTCCTCTCCGAGCTCGCCGAGGCAAGGGTGAACCAGAAGGCGGCGTGAGCCCGAGCGCCTCCAAAGGTGCGGGCCTCGCCCGCACCTTTGGGGTAGATGTTCACGTGAAACAATTCCTGAGGTGGTCGCGGGAGTGGTCTGCGGTCATGAAAACGAAGGTGCCGGGCACTTTCATCATGATCGCATCATAATCGACCCGAGAGGCCTATTCGCCCGGGACAGGGCTCGCGCGTTGAACGACAAGGGCAAGCGCTCGCCGCATGGCTCGATTCGGCAGCGTCCGCTCCTCCGAACGCAACGGACGCGCGGAGCGGACGGTGGCACGCCTGTGCCGCGCGTGCCGCGATGTTCCACGGGGGCTTGAGGGGTCTCGACGCGAGAGCGGCCGGCATCCTCGAAGATGGAGATCGCGGCGCCGTTTGCCAAGCCGACTCGGCACGACCTCGGCAAAGCAGAGCGATCCGACGATGGCGCCCGCCGCCCTGCGCCGACGCCCGGGCGGCCCGTCAGTCCAGCTTGTCCGGGTCGACCCAGTACTCGTCCCTGGGATTGATCTCGACCTCGGGCAGAGGTTCGAATTGGCTCTCGTCGAAGGGCGGCAGCACGGGCTCTGCCGCCCCCAACGCCGCCAGATGCGCCTTCGCTTTCTCCAGACCCCAGTGATAGGCATAGGGCGGCCCGTCGCACCAGGCGTACTTGTAGGCTTTGGTGGCGGCGTCAATCGCTCCGGCCGTATCGCCTTCCGCCCGCGCGATGGCGGCGAGCACGTTGTAGGCGTCGGTTTGTTGAAGAGGATAAGGACCACGTTCGGCGGATTCCCACACATCGTCGAGCCGGGCTCTTGCTTCTACAGAACGGCCGCGCTGAAGTTCCAGTTCGGCGAGCGCGATTAGTGCCGGGAGCTCAAACTCGACCATATTAACGATGCGGGCGCGAGCAAGGGCGTGGTGCAAGCGTTCATCGGCGCACGCGAGATCGAATCGGGCGAGAGCTGCCTGACCTTGAAAGAGCGCTGCCCTAATGAAATCTCGTTCGGTTCTCTGTATCCCAGCCAGGTTCAAGGCTGAATCAGCAAGGGCATTAGCCTTAATGGCGTCACCACGCCAAAGTGAACACTCGGCGAGATAGGCCATGATTAAACCTTGACCTTGTGGATCATTTTCGTAGAGCTGATGGCTTCGCCTGAGCGCAAGTTGTCCAACTGCGTAGTTACCCACTACGTTTAATATTCTCCCAATGTCTACAAGTATAATAATTTCATCTGGTCTTTCGTTAAACCTGCATAACTGGAGTGCACGCCACAAAGTACCAACTGCTTCCCGTAGTGCGCCGACGTCCTTTAATGATAAGCTAAGAATATCAAGGCCTAATGATTGCGTTGATCTTGTTTGTTCATCTATCTGATTTGCTCGTTTATAGAGAACTGACGCCAAGCCCGGTTCGCCGCATAATCGGTAGCATGATGCTAGTGTAGATAATACAAAAGCTTGATTGATTTCATCAGTTATAGCAGGTGTTTTGGTAATTCCTTCGGGGAATAATAAATTTAGCCAAATAATGATCTCTCGATGCGCGGCAAGGCGATAGAAAGCTGCTTGACCAAAGTGGGCTTGAAAAAGATCGAGTGCATCATCATAGCGTTTCAATCCTATTAGACTATGATACCGTTCGATCGCTGGCGTGAGGTCCGCCAGTTTTTCGACGTCCAGCCAATTGGGCGTTGCTACTGGTTCAAAATAAGCATTAAGAGCCGCGTAGACGGCTTGTTGATCCTTCGCGCCAGAGAGCCGCCAAACCACGTTGCGGACGATTGGATGGGCGTCATAGCGATTGGCCTCGCGGTCCCAGCCGATCAGGCCGCGATCCTCCAGTTCCGTCAGGGCGCGGTCGAGCTCATGGGCCGAGCGGCAGGCCTTCCTTTTTCCGGTGACCCAGTCAACCAGCCAGCCAATTAGTCCGGCCTTATTCTTCCCAACCAGCAATGCTTCCAAGGTGCCATAGCTCGCCGGCATCCGAAAGCCGATCACCGTATGCAACACCTCCCGAGCCTTGGACGAAAGACCTTTCAGGGCGAACTCGAGGATGTGCGTCCGGGACTGCACCAGCGGCAATGAGGCCGGATCGAACTGCCGATGATCCGCCCGCCATCGACCGAAGTCGCCGGGGGCCCTCTTGTAGTTGGCGACCTCGCTCGCCAGCGCCTGCACGAGCAACGGATGGCCTTCGACACTGCGGAAAATCGGCATCAGCTCCGTGCGTGACCCCGAGACCCCCAACGCTTGCCACAGCGAAAGTGCATCATCGTCGCTCAACCCATGCAGGAAGTAGGGGAAGCATCCTGGACGGGGCTCACTGCTGGGCAGTTGCAGCGCCCATGGGTAAAGCCGGGTCGTGATCAGGATGCGTGACTTCGCGATCTGCGTCAGCTTCTGCAAGAAGGCTCCGGCGCGTGGATCAATCGTTTGGCGTAGTCGGTGCTGGCCGACGAAGGACTGCGCTGCCGAGGTCGGCAGGCCGGCGGCGCCGGCTACCGCGTTCGCGGTCTTTTCGTCGTACTCGTCATCGGCGAGGTAACTAGCGTCCATCCGGTGATAAGCGACGAGAATGCGCTCGAGCCCGTCGAGGACGAAGAGATAGGACTTCTCATTGAGGTGCCGCAGGAGCTGCGCCTCCCGCTCGGGCCAGGGCAGGCGGCGCACCTCGTCCTCGTCCTGCCCGCTCACGTAGCAGAGCGCCCGGGTGAGGAAGTTCTCGAAGTCCGCGTCGCTCTCGTAGAAGCTCCACCACATCGCCCCGGCGAGGGGCTTCATCTCCTCCGGCGCGATCCGGGTGAACCACTTCCAGGCGAGCGCGCTCTTGCCCATGCCGCCGATGGCGACGAGGCAGAACACGCGGGCGTCGAAGGCCGGCGAGCCGGGCTTGGCGACCCAATCCGTCAAGGCGTTGAGCTCGGCCTGGCGGCCGATCAGCTCGCGCGACTGCAGGAGCGTATAGGGATGGGCGACGTAGGGCTCAGGCGGCGCCGGGATCGAGGTCCTGCGGTGCAGCTTGGCGGCTGCGCTCGCTGCCGCGTCGCCGGTCTCGGCGGCGTCGAGCTTTTTGCCGAGAGCCGTCAGGGCTTCGACGACATGCGCCCGGAGTTCCGCGGCGGATTTAAAAAAGGCGGCGACACGGGCTTTGCCGATTCGGCTCTTGAAGGTCTCGAGCTTTGCCGCGCCCGAGCCGGTTTCGACATCCTTTCCGGTGACCGGATGGTCTTCATGCATGAAGAAGATCAGCCGCGGCTTGTCCAGCGCGACGGCGCGATCGTACTCCATCTCGGTGACCGAGATATCGTGGCCGTCCGGCACGTAGCCGTAGCGGTAGGCGAAGACGCCGACGTAGACGTCCGCTTCCTCGACCATGGCGAGCGACGCCTTGATGGCATCCGCGTCGAGGGCCGGCAGATGCTCCATCATGCGTGGCTCGAACCCGGCGCGCTCGCAGCCGACCCGGATCGCGTCGCGATGCTCCGGCAGATCGCGTGCCGTGCTCGAAATCATCACGACCCTGCGGCGATCTTTCGGTCCTGCAGCCATTGTTCTCAATCTTCGGCAATAACGGCGGGAAACTTACACATATCTGGGTAGCTTCGTGAAGTTGTCGGATGCGCGCAATTCGAGCGGAACAAGCCCGTTGACACCGCCGCGCCGTTCGCGTTCGTGGCGCCGGGCCGCGCCCGCCTCCGGGCGCGCCCCTCAGAGGAACACGCATGCAGCTCGGCGTCGTCGGTCTCGGGCGGATGGGGGGGAACATCGTGCGGCGGCTGATGCGGGCCGGGCACGCGTGCGTCGTCCACGACCGCGATCCGGCGCCGGGGCGGGCGCTCGCGGCCGAAGGGGCGCGGGCGGTCGACGATCTCGCCGCCCTTGTCGCGGCGCTCGACGCGCCGCGCGCCGTGTGGGTGATGCTGCCGGCGGGCGCCGCGACGGAGGGGGCGGTCGAACGTCTTGCGGGGCTCCTCGAACCCGGCGACGCCGTCATCGACGGCGGCAACTCGTTCTGGAAGGACGACGTGCGCCGCGCCGCCGCACTGCGCGAGAGGGGCCTCGACTATCTCGACGTCGGCACGAGCGGCGGCGTCTGGGGGCTCGAGCGCGGCTACTGCCTGATGATCGGCGGCGAGGCCGCGGCGGTGCGCCGCCTCGACACGATCTTTTCCGCGCTCGCCCCGGGCCTCGGCGACATCCCGCGCACGGGCGGGCGCGAGGGCCGCGACCCCCGCGTCGAGCGCGGCTATCTCCACGCCGGGCCGAGCGGCGCCGGCCATTTCGTCAAGATGATCCACAACGGCATCGAGTACGGCATGATGCAGGCGATGGCCGAAGGCTTCGACATCCTCAGGAACGCCGGCGGCCCCGGCCTGCCGCCGGAAAACCGCTTCGCCTTCGACCTCGCCGACGTCGCCGAGGTGTGGCGGCGCGGCAGCGTCGTCACCTCCTGGCTCCTCGACCTCACGGCGCAAGCGCTCGCCGGCGACGGCGACCTCAAGAACTATTCCGGCCACGTCGAGGATTCGGGCGAGGGACGCTGGACCGTGATGGCGGCGATCGAGGAGGCGGTCCCGGCCGAGGTGCTCTCGGCCGCCCTCTACGCCCGCTTCCGCTCGCGCCAGGAGCATACCTTCGCGGAGAAGGTGCTCTCGGCCATGCGCAAGGGTTTCGGAGGCCACGTCGAGCCGAAGAAGCCTTCGAAGGCCTGAGCCGTGAGCGCGCCTCCTCCGTCCGTCCTCGTGCTGATGGGCGTCTCCGGCTGCGGCAAGAGCACGACCGGGGCGCTGCTCGCCGGCCGCCTCGGCTGGCCCTTCCGCGACGCGGATTCGTTCCACCCGCCGCAGAACATCGAGAAGATGAGCCGCGGCACGCCGCTCACCGACGCGGACCGCGCGCCGTGGCTCTCCGCCATCGCGGCCTGGATCGATGGCCGGCTCGCCATGGGCGAGCGCGGGATCGTGTCGTGCTCGGCCTTGAAGCGCATCTACCGGGACGCGATCCTGGGCGGACGGGCGGGCGTGCAGCTCGTGTTCCTCAAAGGCGACAAGGCCCTGATCGCGGCCCGCATGGCGGCGCGCCTCGACCACTTCATGCCGCCGGCCCTCCTCGACAGCCAGTTCGCGACCCTCGAGGAGCCGGCGCCGGACGAGCGCCCGCTCGTCGTCCCGGTCTCGCCGCAGCCGGGCGAGGTGGTGGAGTTCATCGTGAGGGAGCTCGGGCTCTCGCCTCAGGCCGGCGCGGCGAAGCCGAGCCGGTGAGGCGGTCGCCCCTCACTCGAGGGTCGCGAGAAGCCCCGCCATGAGCCGCCCGCGGCGGACGAGGCTGTCGACGACGAGGTGCTCCTCCAGCGTATGCCCGCCGCCGCCGAGCACGCCGAGGCCGTCGAGGGTCGGTATGCCCATCGCGCCGGTGAAATTGCCGTCCGAGCCGCCGCCGGCGCTGCGGTGGGGGATGTCGAAGCCGATTCCCTTGGCGATGCCGCGCGCCGTCTCGTAGAGCGCCATGGCGGCGTCGTCCGGCTCCCACACCGGGCGGGTGACGCCGCGGGCGACGCGGAAGGCCACGTCGTCGGCGGTTCCGGCCATCGCGAGCATGCGCTCGACGCCCTGGTCGAGGTCCACCTGACGCTTCGCCATGGACAGGGCCTCGGCCCGGCAGGTCGTCGCGACGCAGTTCACCCACTGCCCGCCGTGGATCACCCCGACGCTGAAGGTGCAGTCGTCCGTCGTCATGGCCTCGACCTCGAGGACCTTGCGGGCCATGGCGCGGATCGCCGAGCGCCCCTCGGCGAGGCGCGCGCCGGCGTGGCTCGGGCGCCCGACCGTCTCGAGGTTGAAGCGCGCGATCGCGTAGCGGCCGGTGACGACGGAGTCGTCGGCGCCGCCGGGCTCCGGCACGAGCACGAACCGGGCCTTGGCCGCCTCCGCCTCGATGAGGTCGCGGGTCGAGGGGCTGCCGACCTCCTCGTCCGACGTGAACAGGACCGTGACCGGCAGGGCCGTCCCGATCCCGGTCCCGGCGAGCAGCCGCAGGGCCTCGAGGACGAGGTAGTTGCCACCCTTCATGTCGTAGATGCCGGGCCCGTAAGCGCGCTCGCCGTCGCGCCGCCACGGCAGGCTCTCGAGCGTGCCGACCGGATGGACCGTGTCCATGTGGCCAAGGACGAGGACGCCGGGCTCGCCCTCGCGCGCGTGCGGGAAGCTCGCGCGCACGCAGTCGCCGAAGCCCATCCGGCCGGGGACGCGCTCGATGCGCGCGCCCATCAGGGCGAGGTCGCGGGCCGCGATGTCCATCATGCGGTTGACGGCGGCGGCGTCGAAGGTCGGGCTCTCGCACTCGACCCAGGGGCGAAGCCCCTCGAGCATGGCGTCGGCGTCGAAGGGCAGCTCTTTCGGGTTCATCGCGGGCGTAATCCTGGCGTCGGGAATCCCGGGCGTCGGAGACGACTCGCGCGGGCAAAGCCGCATAGAGTGCCGGGCCCTTCCGGACAACAAGGGCGGACGTCTTTTTTCGACGGCGGACGCGGGCGGCGCGCCGTACAATCGGATGCCGGATATGGGCGCGGGCGTGTTCAGTCGAGGCGCGCTACGCCGGCCCAGGCAGGCCTTCGCCTCGCGCAAGAGGATGAAGCACAGCGCCACAAGCCCATGCGGTCACGGCTCGGAATCGCCGTTCTTGGGGAGCTTGCCGGACGCCGGCGGAAGGCCCGCCAAGCTGCGCGCGGCCTCTTCGGCGGTTTCGGCGAAGCGCTCGAGCGCCTCCTCGGAGCGGATCTCGCCCGCCGAGACGACCAGCCGCAGGATGGCGCGGTCGAAGCGCTCCTGGTTGCGCTCGTGCTCGGCGAAGCCCGCGAAGAAGAACGTCGTCGGCTGGCGCAGCAGCTTCGCGATGGCGAAAAGGCGCCCCGGGCCGACGCGCTCCTGTCCGGCCTCGAATCTCCGGACCTGCTCGGTCGGCACGCCGAGCTGCCGCGCCAGCTGCTCCTGACTCAGGCCGGCGCGCTCGCGCGCGATCATGACCCGCATGCCGACCCACCGCTCCACCTTGACCGTTCGCGCGCTGCCGCCTGGAGGGCTCCCCGGAGCCTCGCCCTCCAGCTCGCTTGAAGGCGCATCGCTCTCGCGCGGCGGCGGGCAGCTCAGGTCCAGGATCAGGACGAGCTCCGGCCTCAGCGAACTGTGTTCCCCCTCGAGCTCCCCGGCGGTCACGAGCACCCGGACGAGCTTCCTGCCGCGGGACGCCGACCTGAGCTCGTCCACATAGTGCTCGATCTTGCCGGTCAGCTTCTGCAGGCTATCAAATTGATGGTATCTCGGATCATTACGAAGATCGGTCTCAAACATGATCCACCCTATGGTTCTGGCAAACGACAACAACCTATTTTCAACTTGGGCTTGAAACAAGCCCGCTCCGGCGGCAAGCATATGGGCTGCTTTGGAGCCGGGATCGGGGCCGGATCAGCCAGGAATGCTCCGCCAGGACCGCATGAACCTGTCCAGCCTGCCCGGTCCAAGGCCGCGCTTGCCCGCGGGAGCCGGAGCCGCCGGCCCGGCCCGGGCGCCCCGCCTCACGAGCCCGGTGCGGGACGTGCGGGCGAGGCCGTGCTCGGTCTTGTGCCAGCGGAACGGGTCGACGGCGAGCTCCCACAGGGCCCGCCAGGCCGCGAGGCTGATCAGCGCATAGTAGAAGGGAAGCAGGGGCACGAAGGGATAGAGGCGGCGCCAGCCGCGGCGCTCGATCGCCAGGACCGCCGGCGCCAGCATGCCGACGAGCCCGGCGCCGAACAGCGTCACCCCGACCGCGGACCGCAGCGCCTCCAAGAGCGTCTCCGTGTCGAGCCAGGCGCCCTGCCACAGGGCGTGCACCGACACGATCATGAACAGCGGGTATCCGAGGGCCGTCGCCACGGTCCCAAGCGTCATCGCGACGGCAGCGAAGAAGCGCACCGGCCCGAGCGCGCGCAACGCCCGGAGCGGATGGCGCGAGTGGGTCACGACCACCTGCATGAAGCCTTTCATCCAGCGGGCGCGCTGCTTCAGCCATGCGTCGAACGTGCCCGGCGCCTCCTCGAGGGTGGACGAGGGCAGGTCGAGGACGCGGTATCCGGCCAGCGCCAGCCGGATGCCGAGGTCCGCGTCTTCGGTGACGTTCCAGGCGTCCCAGCCGTGCAGGTCCCGCAGCACGGCCGCGCGGAAGTGGTTCGACGTGCCGCCGAGCGGGATCGGCAGGTCCTCGAGGACGAGGCCGGGATTGATGACGTCGAACAGGGTCGCGTATTCGATCGTGTAGAAGCGGGTCAGCCAGTTGTCCTCGGTGTTGTCGATCACGAGGCGCGCCTGCAGGCAGGCGACGTCCGGCGCCGTCCGGGAGAACGTCGCGGCGGCGAGCCGCAGCTGATCGGGGTCGGGCACGTCCTCGGCATCGTAGACGGTCACGAACTCGCCTTGCGCGAGCGGCAGCGCGGCGTTGAGGGCGCGGGGCTTGGTGCGGGGTTCGCCCGGTGGGACCACGACGACCTCGAAACATCCCGGCAGCGTCGTTTCGGCGAGCGCCTCCGCCATCTCGCGGTCGTCGGCTTCGATCACGAGCTTGATGTCCAGTTTCGGCTTCGGATAGTCCGGTATTAGGGCGCAAACGCCACAAGGCGGGAGAAAGCCCCCAACGCCCTCCGGAAGGGATGCGTCTAGTCGGATGCTATAGGAAGGCCGCTGGCGGCCAGAGCCCGGCGCAGGCT